>DATFLO010000238.1:0-10318 GCA_035267605.1 Gammaproteobacteria bacterium | reverse complement strand
GCGGAGACGGTGGGCCGCGACGCCGGCGAGCTGGCCGGCACCGGCCCGCTCGGGGTGGCGGTCAGCGACGACCTGGCCGACGTCCTCGGCGGCGCCGACGCGGTGATCGACTTCACCCTGCCCGAGGCCACCACCCGCTACGCCCAGCAGTGCGCCGAGGCGGGGGTGGCGCTGGTGGTGGGCACCACCGGCTTCGACGCCGAGCAGAAGGCGATCCTCGACGACGCGAGCGGCCACATCCCCGTGGTGGTGGCGCCCAACATGAGCATCGGCGTCAACCTCACCTTCAAGGTGCTGGGCATGGTGGCGCGCGCCCTGGGCGACGACTACGACGTGGAGATCATCGAGGCCCACCACCGCAACAAGGTGGACGCCCCCTCGGGGACCGCCCTGCGCATGGGCGAGGTGGTCGCCGATGCGCTGGGACGCAGCCTGGACGCCAACGCCGTCTACGGCCGCGAGGGGCGCACGGGGGTGCGCGAGCGCGAGACCATCGGCTTCGAGACCATCCGCGCCGGCGACATCGTCGGCGAGCACACGGTCCTGTTCGCCGGGGCCGGCGAGCGGGTGGAGATCGGCCACAAGGCCACCAGCCGCATGACCTTCGCCTCCGGGGCGGTGCGCGCCGCCCGCTGGGTGGCCGGCCAGGCCCCGGGGCAGTACGACATGCAGGATGTCCTGGGGCTGCGCTAGTGTCCTGTCTCAGAAATTCGCTTCATTTATGCGACAGGACACCAGGTTCGCCGCGAACCCCCGCCAGCCGCCGCTTTTCGTTGACAGCGAGGCGGCCGCGGGTTAGCCTTTGCGGTTAACCGAACAGCACCAGCGCCCGCTTTCGCCGGGCGCCCCGGAGGCCCCCCGCAGGGGCCCGACTCCGGGACCGAACGCGGGAGCCCTGCCTCCCGCTTTTGTGTGTCTGAACGCGCCTCCCGCCCCCTGATCCGGAAGGCCCGGGGCGGGGCACCCACCGCCCCCAGCGGATCAGGGGCGGGACGGCCTTTCCGCAACGCCAACAGCCTGGGGGACCCGCCGTGAGCGGACCGGCCATCCTCGCCCTGGAAGACGGCACCATCTTCGAGGGGTACGCCATCGGCGTGCCCGGCCGGCAGGTGGGGGAGGTGTGCTTCAACACCTCCATGACCGGGTACCAGGAGATCCTCACCGATCCCTCCTACGCCCGCCAGATCGTCACCCTGACCTACCCGCACATCGGCAATGTCGGCGCCAACGCGGCGGACGACGAGAGCCGCCAGGTGTTCGCCTCGGGCCTGGTGGTGCGCGACCTGCCGCCGCAGACCAGCAGCTGGCGCGCCGAGGAGGGGCTGACCGACTACCTGCGGCGCAACGAGGTGGTGGCCCTCGCCGGCATCGACACCCGCGAGCTGGTCACCCATCTGCGCGACAACGGCGCCCAGCGTGGCGTCATTGCCGCCGGCGAGGGGCTCGACCCCGACGCCCTGGTGGCGGAGGCCCGGGCGTTCCCGGGCCTGACCGGCATGGACCTGGCCGGCGAGGTCACCACCCCCAGCAGCTATCCCTTTACCGAGGGCACCTGGGCGCTGGACGGCGGCCTGCCAGCCGCCACCCCCGCTGCGGACCTGCCCTACCATGTGGTGGCGCTGGATTACGGCTGCAAGCGCAACATCCTGCGCCTGCTGGTGGACCGCGGCTGCCGGGTGACGGTCATGCCGGCCACCGCCAGCGCCGACGAGGTGCTGGCCGCCGAGCCCGACGGCATCTTCCTGTCCAACGGGCCGGGCGATCCCGAGCCGGTGACCTACGCCATCGACACCCTGCGCGGCCTGCTGGCCTCGGAGGTCCCCATCTTCGGCATCTGCCTCGGCCACCAGCTGCTGTGCCTGGCCGAGGGGGCGCGCTCCAGCAAGCTCAAGTTCGGCCACCGCGGCGGCAACCACCCGGTGAAGAACCACGCCACCGGGCGGGTGGAGATCACCGCCCAGAACCACGGCTTCGCGGTGGACGCCGGGACCCTGTCCGACGCCCTGGAGGTCACCCACACCTCGCTGTTCGACGGCACCCTGGAGGGGGTCCGGCACCGCACCAGGCCGGCATTCTCGGTGCAGTACCACCCCGAGGCCAGCCCCGGACCCCACGACTCGCAGTACCTGTTCGACGCCTTCCTCGCCAGCATCCGGGCGCACCGGGGCGAGGAGCCGGAACCGGCCGCGGCCGCCCGCCGCGAGGCCTGATCGCCCGCACCGCCCGCAAAGGCCAGCCAGCTCAAGAATGCCCAAGCGCACCGATATCCAGTCCATCCTGATCATCGGCTCCGGCCCCATCGTCATCGGTCAGGCCTGCGAGTTCGACTACTCCGGCGCCCAGGCCTGCAAGGCCCTGCGCGAGGAGGGTTACCGGGTGGTCCTGGTGAACTCCAACCCGGCCACCATCATGACCGACCCGGAGATGGCCGACGCCACCTACATCGAGCCCCTGGACTGGGAGTCGGTGGCCAAGGTCATCGAGCGCGAGCGCCCCGACGCGGTGCTGCCCACCATGGGCGGCCAGACCGGGCTGAACTGCGCCCTCGACCTCGACCGCTACGGCGTCCTCGAGGAGTACGGCGCCGAGCTCATCGGCGCCTCCAAGGAGGCCATCGACAAGGCCGAGGACCGCGACTCCTTCAAGCACGCCATGGAGAAGCTCGGCCTCGGCCTGCCGCGCTCGGCCTTCGCCCACTCCATGGAAGAGGCCCAGGAGGTGATGGAGTACGTGGGCTTCCCCACCATCATCCGCCCCTCCTTCACCCTGGGCGGCTCCGGCGGCGGCATCGCCTACAACCGCGAGGAGTTCGACCACATGGTGGGCCTCGGCCTGGAGGCCAGCCCCACCAACGAGGTCCTGCTCGAGGAATCGATCATCGGCTGGAAGGAGTTCGAGATGGAGGTGGTCCGCGACCGGGCGGACAACTGCATCATCATCTGCTCCATCGAGAACCTCGACCCCATGGGCGTGCACACCGGCGACTCGGTGACCGTGGCCCCGGCGCAGACGCTCACCGACAAGGAATACCAGATCATGCGCGACGCCTCGCTCGAGGTGCTGCGCGAGATCGGGGTCGAGACCGGCGGCTCCAACGTCCAGTTCGCGGTCAACCCCGACGACGGCCGCCTGGTCATCATCGAGATGAACCCGCGGGTGTCGCGCTCGTCGGCGCTGGCCTCCAAGGCCACCGGCTTCCCCATCGCCAAGATCGCGGCCAAGCTGGCGGTGGGCTACACCCTCGACGAGCTGACCAACGACATCACCCAGGTGACCCCGGCGTCGTTCGAGCCGACCATCGACTACGTTGTCACCAAGATCCCGCGCTTCACCTTCGAGAAGTTCGCCCAGGCCGACCGCACCCTGACCACGCAGATGAAGTCGGTGGGCGAGGTCATGGCCATCGGCCGCACCTTCCCCGAGTCCCTGCAGAAGGCCCTGCGCGGCCTGGAGCAGGGCAGCTACGGCCTGGAGGAGCGCATCGCCTCGGAGGTCGAGGACGATTCGGAGATCCCCGAGCGCCTCGACCACTACCTGCGCAACCCCGGCCCCGACCGGCTGTGGTACATCGGTGACGCCTTCCGCCAGGGCCTGTCGCTGGAGGACGTGTTCGAGCGCACCTGGATCGACCGCTGGTTCCTGGCCCAGATCCAGGCCATCGTCGCCGCCGAGGGAGCGCTGGCGGGCCTCACCGTGGGCGACCTGGACGCCGAGCGCCTGCGCCATTACAAGCGCATGGGCTTCGCCGACCGCCGCCTGGCCGACCTGCTCGGCACGCGCGAGTCCTCGGTGCGGGCGCGGCGCGCCAAGCTGGGCGTGCGGCCCACGTTCAAGCGGGTGGATACCTGCGCCGGCGAGTTCGCCTCGTTCACGCCGTACCTGTACTCCACCTACGAGGCCACCTGCGAGGCCAACCCCAGCGACCGCGACAAGATCATGGTGCTGGGCTCCGGGCCCAACCGCATCGGCCAGGGCATCGAGTTCGACTACTGCTGCGTGCACGCCAGCCTGGCGCTGTCCGCCGACGGCTTCGAGACCATCATGGTCAACTGCAACCCGGAGACGGTGTCCACCGACTACGACACCTCCGACCGGCTGTACTTCGAGCCGCTGACCCTCGAGGACGTCCTGGCCATCGTCGAGCTGGAGCAGCCCGCCGGGGTCATCGTGCAGTTCGGCGGGCAGACGCCGCTCAAGCTGGCCAACGACCTGGAGGCCGCGGGGGTGCCCATCATCGGCACCTCGCCCGACGCCATCGATTTGGCCGAGGACCGCGAGCGCTTCCAGAGCCTGATCAACCGCCTGGGCCTCAAGCAGCCGCCCAACCGCATCGCCTTCACCCCGGCGCAGGCGCGCGAGGCGGCGCGCGAGGTGGGCTATCCGCTGCTGGTGCGGCCGTCCTACGTGCTCGGCGGCCGGGCCATGGAGATCGTCTACTCCGAGACCGATCTGGACCGCTACATGACCGAGGCGGTGCGGGTCTCCGAGGAGCACCCGGTACTGCTCGACCGCTTCCTGATGGAGGCCGCCGAGCTCGACGTGGACGCCGTCTCCGACGGCGACAAGGTGGTTATCGGCGGGGTCATGGAGCACATCGAGGAGGCCGGGGTGCATTCGGGCGACTCGGCGTGCTCGCTGCCGCCCTACGATATGGCCCCGGAGGTGCTCGAGGAGGTCCGGCGCCAGACCAAGATGCTGGCCCAGGCCCTGCACGTGGTGGGCCTGATCAACGTGCAGTTTGCCGTCCAGGACGGGACCGTTTACGTTCTGGAGGTGAACCCGCGGGCGGCGCGCACGGTGCCGTTCGTGTCCAAGGCCACCGCGCGCCCGCTGGCCAAGATCGCGGCGCGCGCCATGGCCGGGAAGTCGCTGGCCGAGCAGGGGGTGGTGGGGGAGATCATCCCGCCGTTCTACTCGGTGAAGGAGTCGGTGTTCCCCTTCATCAAGTTCCCGGGTGTGGATACCCTGCTGGGCCCGGAGATGAAGTCCACCGGCGAGGTCATGGGCGTGGGCCGGACCTTCGGCGCCGCCTACGCCAAGGCCCAGTCCGGCGCCGGCGTGCGCCTGCCCGAGAAGGGGCGCGTGTTCGTCTCCGTGCGCGATGCGGACAAGGAGGGGGTGGTCCCCATCGTGCGGCGCATGACCGAGCTCGGCTTCGAGTTCGTGGCCACCCGCGGCACCGCCGCCGTGTTGCAGGAGGCCGGGATCCCGGTCACCGTAGTCAACAAGGTCAAGGAAGGGCGGCCGCACATCGTCGATCGCATCAAGAACGGCGACATCGATATGATCTTCAACACCGCCGCGGGCAAGAGCGCGGTGGCCGATTCCTATTCGATTCGCCGCACCGCGCTCCAGCACGGAGTGACCTATTTCACGACGCTGGCCGGGGCCGAGGCCTCATCGGCGGCCATCGCCCGACTGCGGGAGGGGCCGATGCAGGTGCGCAAGCTTCAGGAACTGGCCCAGTTGCGAGAGGAAAAACCGGCATGAGCGATCAAGTGCCCATGACCAAACAAGGGGCGCAGCAGCTCAAGGACGAGCTGTACCGGCTCAAGCACACCGAGCGCCCGCGCGTGGTGGAGGCCATCGCCACCGCCCGCGAGCACGGTGACCTGTCCGAGAACGCCGAGTACGATGCGGCCAAGGAGGAGCAGGCCTTCATCGAGTCGCGCATCCGCGAGCTCGAGGACAAGATCGCGCGCGCCCAGGTGATCGACCCGGCCGAGATCGACATGGAGACCGCCGCCTTCGGCGCCACCGTGACGCTGGTGGACGAGGACTCGGGCAACGAGGTCACCTACCAGATCGTCGGCGACGACGAGGCCGACATCAAGCAGAACAAGATCAGCATCAACGCCCCCATCGCGCGCGCCCTCATCGGCCGCGGCGAGGAGGAGGTGGTCGAGGTCCAGGCCCCCGGCGGCACCCGCAACTTCGAGATCGTGGGGATCGAGTACAAGTGACCGGGACGCGCCCCTGGCGCGTCCCGGTCATCGCGAGCCCCGCCACTAAACCTGCCCCGCAACCAGGGCACGGGCAAGGTCCCATAAGGGTTTAGTGGCGGGGCGTGGCGATCTCCATGGAGGCCCCGCTCGCCCGGAACGGGCCTACCGGGAGGTTGCTTCGTCGCTTCGCTCCTCGCAATGACGGAGGGCTGGAAGGGGCGCGTGCCCCATGCCGTCATCGCGAGCCCCGCCGCTAAACCTGCCCCGCAACCAGGGCACGGGCAAGGTCCCATAAGGGTTTAGTGGCGGGGCGTGGCGATCTCCATGGAGGCCCCGCTCGTCCGAAACGGGCCTACCGGGAGATTGCTTCGTCGCTTCGCTCCTCGCAATGACGGAGGGCTGGAAGGGGCGCCTACCCCAAGCCGTCATCGCGAGGGCCCGCAGGGGCGCGGCGATCTCCCGAGCGAGGCCTCGCTCCCGGAGATTGCTTCGCCCTGTCGGGCTCGCAATGACGGCGAGATAGGGGGGGAGGGCCCTCAGTCGCCGGGCAGCTGGATCTCCGGCTCCTCCGCCGGGCGGTAGAGCACGGCCATGCGGCCGATCTCCTGCACCAGCTCGGCGCCGGTGGCGGCGCACAGGGTCTCGGTCATCCCCCGGCGCTCGCCCCGGTCGCCCTGCTGGAAGCGCACCTTGATCAGCTCGTGATGGGCCAGGGCCTCCTCGGCGGCGGCCGCCACGGCGTCGCTGACGCCGGCGTCGCCCACCTGGACCACCGGCTGCAGGGCGTGGGCGAGGCCGCGCAGGTGGCGGCGCTGCTTGCTGGTCAGGCTGGAAGCCATAAGCGGGGAATCCTCGGTTTGGAATCGAAGCGGGAAGCGGAAGTCGGGAGCCTTACCGGCCCGGTGAAGATGGAGGCGGCCGCCCTGATGCTGGGCGCCCCCTTCTACGCCGTGGTGGTGATCATCCTGCTGCAGGGGGCGGCCCAGCTGGGTGCCCTGGCCCTCTACGGGGGCGCCGCCGGCGCCTGGGTGGCGTGGCGCGCGCGCCGGGCCCTGCGAAGCGGCCAAGGATAGCACCCGGGGCCGCCATTCCCCCAACGGCAGGAGCCGCCGTGGGCAAGCGCAGCAGCTGGCAGCGCCGCCAGGAGAAGGACCCCTACGTAGCCGAGGCCCACCGCCTCGGCTACCGCAGCCGCGCCGCCTTCAAGCTGGTCCAGCTGAACGACCGCGACCGCTTCCTAAGCCCCGGGGCGGTGGTGGTGGACCTGGGCGCCGCCCCGGGCGGCTGGCTGCAGGTAGCCCGTCAGCGGGTGGGCGAGGCGGGCCGGGTCATCGGCATCGACCGCCTGCCCATGGAGCCTGTCCCGGGCACCGAGCTGATCCAGGCGGACTTCGCCGAGGACGAAGGCCTGGCCGAGCTGCGCAAGGTACTGGACGGCGCCCGGGTGGATGTGGTCCTCTCCGACATGGCGCCGGAGCTGTCCGGCATCAAGGTGGCCGATCAGGCCCGAGCCATGGCCCTGTGCGACCTGGCGGTGGAGTTCGCCCGCGAGGTCCTCAGGCCCGGCGGCACCCTGGTCATGAAGGTTTTCCAGGGGGAGGGGTTCGACGAGCTGCTGCGTGCCCTGCGCGCCGAGTACCGCTCGGTGGCGCCGCGCAAGCCCGACGCCTCGCGCGGGGCGAGCGCCGAGCAGTACCTGGTGTGCCGGGGCTTCATGGGAACGGCGCAGGGCGGAAACTGAGCGCCCGCAAATCGGTCTTAGCAGTGGGGCGGCATGCCCTTACGCCCCCTTGCCGCGGTACGCCCGTTGCAAGGGGGCGGTCCCGAGCCTAGAGTGAAATACGTTGCGCCTGATTGTTGAGCGTGGGCCCTTTCGGATGAGGCCCGGACCCCGCTCCGGCGATCGGACGAGGAGCGACTGTGAATAACGTTACCAAGAATATTGCCCTGTGGCTCGTGATCGGCCTGGTGCTGGTCATGATCTTCCAGAGCTTCAGCCAGCCCCAGCAGCCCGGCAAGTCCGTGAGCTTCTCCGAGTTCATGCACAAGGTGGAGCAGGGCGACGTCACCCAGGTGACGATCAAGGGCAACAAGATCCACGGCAGCTACCTGAGCGGTCAGAGCTTCTCCACCTACGCCCCGCAGGACTCGGGCGTGGTCAAGGAGCTGCGCAAGCACGACGTCTCCATCACGGCCAAGCCGCAGGAGGGGACGTCCATGCTGGTGTCGATCCTGATCTCGTGGTTCCCCATGCTGCTGCTGATCGCCGTCTGGATCTTCTTCATGCGGCAGATGCAGGGCGGCGGTGCCGGCGGCAAGGGCGCCATGTCGTTCGGCAAGAGCAAGGCCAAGATGCTCACCGACGACAGCAACAAGGTGCGCTTCGAGGACGTCGCCGGCATCGACGAGGCCAAGGAGGAGGTCGAGGAGCTGGTGGACTTCCTCAAGGAGCCCGAGAAGTTCCAGAAGCTCGGCGGCCACATCCCCAAGGGCGTGCTGTTCACCGGCCCGCCCGGCTCCGGCAAGACCCTGCTGGGCAAGGCGGTGGCCGGCGAGGCCGGGGTGCCGTTCTTCTCCATCTCCGGCTCCGACTTCGTCGAGATGTTCGTGGGCGTGGGCGCCTCGCGCGTGCGCGACATGTTCGAGCAGGCCAAGAAGCACGCGCCCTGCATCATCTTCATCGACGAGATCGACGCCGTCGGCCGCCAGCGCGGCGCCGGCCTGGGCGGCGGCCACGACGAGCGCGAGCAGACGCTGAACCAGCTGCTCACCGAGATGGACGGCTTCGAGGGCAGCGAGGGTGTCATCGTCGTCGCCGCCACCAACCGCCCCGACGTGCTCGATCCGGCGCTGCTGCGCCCGGGCCGCTTCGACCGCCAGGTGGTGGTGCCGCGCCCCGACGTGCGCGGCCGCGAGTTCATCCTCAAGGTGCACATGAAGAAGGTGCCCTTCGGCGAGGACGTGGACCCGCACACCATCGCCCGCGGTACGCCCGGCTTCTCCGGCGCCGACCTCGAGAACCTGGTCAACGAGGCGGCGCTCATGGCCGCCCGTCGCTCCGCCCGGCTGGTGGAGATGCAGGACTTCGAGAACGCCAAGGACAAGGTCATGATGGGGCTGGAGCGCAAGTCCATCGTGCTCACCGAGGACCAGCGCACCACCACGGCCTATCACGAGTCCGGGCACGCCCTGGTGGCCAAGCTGATCCCGGGCACCGACCCGGTGCACAAGGTCACCATCATCCCGCGCGGCCAGGCCATGGGCCTGACCATGCAGCTGCCCGACGAGGACCGCTACAACTACGAGCGCCAGGAGATCCTCAACAACATCGCCATCCTCATGGGCGGCCGCATCGCCGAGCAGGTCTTCCTGGACCAGATGACCACCGGCGCCGGCAACGACATCGAGCGGGCCACCGAGATGGCGCGCAAGATGGTGACCGAGTGGGGCATGTCCGAGAAGCTGGGCCCGCTCACCTACGGCGAGAAGGACGAGGAGGTGTTCCTGGGGCGCGAGGTGACCCAGCACAAGAACATCTCCGAGACCACGATCCAGGAGATCGACGGCGAGGTGCGCTCCATCATCGAGACGGAGTACAAGCGCGCCAACAAGCTGATCGAGGACAACCGCGACACCCTCGAGAAGATGGCCCAGGCCCTGCTCGAGTGGGAGACGCTGGACGCCCAGCAGATCAACGACATCATGGAGGGCCGCGACCCGCGGCCGCCCAAGGACTCCGACGGCGGCGGGCCCAGCCCCAAGCCGGCGCCCTCCGGCGACGACTCCGGCGGGCGCGTGGAGCCGGCCGGCGGCACGCCGGTGGAGCAGCCCTGATCCGCCGTCCGGTGGCAGGGCAGTAAGCCAGGCGCGGGCCGAATCCCGATCGGCCCGCGCCTTTTTTGTGGCCCGCGGCGGCGGGCCGGGACGGCAGGCAAGCAACAGGAGTCGGCGCATGAGCGGCGCGCTGGCCTTCCCGCAGGGATCCCTCGGCCTGGACCGGCCGCGCCTCATGGGGATCCTCAACGTGACCCCCGATTCCTTCAGCGACGGCGGCCGCTACCTCGACCGCGACGCCGCGCTGGCCCATGCCCGTGCCCTGGCCGAGGCCGGGGCCGACATCCTGGACGTGGGCGGCGAGTCCACCCGCCCCGGTGCCGCCGAGGTGCCCGTGGCGGAGGAGCTGGAGCGGGTGGTGCCGGTGGTGGAGGCAGTCGCCGGGCAGGGCGTGCCCGTCTCGGTGGACACCCGCAAGGCGGCGGTCATGCGCGCGGCGGTGGCGGCGGGGGCGGACATGATCAACGATGTCTCCGCCCTGGAGCACGATCCGGAGGCCCTGGCGGCGGCCGCCGAGCTGGGGGTCCCGGTATGCCTCA
>DATFLO010000237.1:0-7787 GCA_035267605.1 Gammaproteobacteria bacterium | reverse complement strand
ACTGTGGGCCACCGGGGTGGAGCTCAACATCACCGCCATGATGGGCATGACCATGGTCGTCGGCATCGTCACCGAGGTGGCCATCTTCTACTTCTCGGAGGTGACCGCCGAGGGCCCCGGGCCCTACCGCCCCCTCCGCCTGATCCGCAGCGGGGCCCGGCGCCTGCGGCCCATCGCCATGACCACATTGGCCTTCATCCTGGCCCTGGTGCCCCTGGCCCTGGGGCTGGGCGCCGGCTCGGCCATGCAGCAGCCCCTGGCCATCGCCATCATCGCCGGCCTGCTGGTGCAGCTGCCCCTGGTCCTGGTGGTCCTGCCGGTGCTCTTCCACCGCATCGGCGGCCGGCTGACCCGCGGCTAGGGGATCAGCGTGCAGCGCCACAACCCGCCTCGGAACGGTCCCCGGGACCTCCCGCGAGACATCTGGGCGCTGGGCCTGGTGAGCCTGTTCATGGACGTCTCCTCGGAGTCCATCCACGCCCTGCTGCCGGTCTTCCTGGTCAACGTGCTGGGGGCCGGCACCCTCACCGTGGGGGCCATCGAGGGCGTGGGCGAGGCCACCGCCGCCTTCGCCAAGCTCGGCTCGGGCTGGCTGAGCGACCGCCTGGGCCGGCGCAAGGTCCTGGCGGTGGCCGGATACGGCCTCGGGGCCCTGTCCAAGCCCATCTTCGCCCTGGCACCCACCCCCGGCTGGGTCTTCCTGGCCCGCTTCTCGGACCGCCTGGGCAAGGGCATCCGCGGCGCCCCGCGGGACGCCCTGGTGGGGGATCTCACCCCGGCGGACCGCAAGGGGGCCGCCTACGGCCTCCGGCAGTCCCTGGACACGGTGGGTGCCTTCCTCGGCCCGCTGCTCGCCATGGGGCTCATGGCGGCCCTCGACAACGATTTCCGGGCGGTTTTCTGGATCGCGCTGATCCCGGGGCTGGTGGCCGTGGGCATCCTGGCCGTGGCGGTTCACGAGCCCCGGGCACGCCGGGGGAGCCCGGGCCCGCCGCCGGTTCGCTGGGGGCAGCTGGCCCGGCTGGGGAAACCCTTCTGGGGGGTGGTCGGGGTGGCGACCGTGCTCACCCTGGCCCGCTTCAGCGAGGCCTTCCTGGTCCTGCGGGCCCGCGACCAGGGGCTTCCCCTGGCCCTGGTCCCCCTGGTGCTGATCGTCATGAACGTGGTCTACGCCCTGACCGCCTACCCCGCCGGCGCCCGCTCCGACCGGACCGGCAAGCGCGGCCTGCTCGCCGCCGGATTCGCCGCCCTGCTGGCCGCCGACCTGGCCCTGGCCTTCGCCCCCGGTCTGGCCCTCACCATGACCGGAATCGCCCTCTGGGGCCTGCACATGGGGCTGACCCAGGGGCTGCTGGCCGCACTGGTGGCCGCCACGGCCCCGGAGGGCCTGCGGGGCACCGGCTTCGGCATCTTCCATCTGGTAACGGGGATGGCGGTCCTGGGCGCGAGCCTGATCGCCGGCGGTCTGTGGGAAGTGGCGGGACCCGCCGCGACCTTTCTCGCCGGGGCGGGCCTTACCGCCCTGGGGATGGCGGGGCTTGCGGTCCTGCCGGGCCGGGGAGAAGACGCGGGACCCTAGTCCCCCGAGGGCCCGACCCGCACCGTCCCTCTCAGGCCCTCCGCGCTTCGCGGGCCATGCCGGCATTCCGCAGGCTGCGATGGCGGGCCAGGTACAGCGGCGTGCGCGAGCTCGGCACCTTGTGCACGAAGTTGTAGCGGGCCACGTGGTAGCTGGGGTCGAAGCCGTAGAAGTTGAGGCGCATGCGCTCGAGCTCGCCGTCGCGGTAGGCGTCCAGGCCCTCGCCGCCGCCGATCTCCCCCAGTGCGGCGCGCTTGGCGGCGAGGGCGCCGTCCAGGGCCCCGGAGCCCGCCCACTCGGCGGCCCGCCGCGCCACCAGGGCCTCGGTGGCCTCGGGGGTGTCCCCGGCGAGCTCGTCGATCAGCCCCAGCTCCAGGGCCTCGGCGGCCAGCAGGGGCAGGCGGTGCTCCATCACGGCCCGGCCGGCCTCCTCCCCCACCCGGCGCGGCAGGGAGAAGGTCCAGTATTCCGAACCGTAGAGATTGCCCATGTTCTTGTAGTGGGGGTTGAGCACCACGCCGCTGCGGGCGGCCACGTGGTCGGCGGCCAGCGCCAGGAACACGCCGCCGGCGCCGGCGTTGCCGCGCAGGGCGGCCACTGTCAGGCGGTCGTCGGTGGTCAGGATGGCGCGCACCAGCTCGTCCATGGCGCGGATGTTGGCCCAGGACTCGTCGGCCGGGCTGTTGGCCGCCTCGATGCGGTTGAGGTGGATGCCGTTGGACCAGAAGTCGCGCCCGCCCAGCAGGACCAGCACCCGGGTGTCGCGCTCCAGGGCGGTGCGGTAGGCGGCCAGCAGCCGCTCGCACTCGGCCACCCCCATGGCGCCGTTGTAGAAGTCGAAGCTCAGGTAGCCGACGCCGTCGGACTCGCGGTAGGCGATGTCCTGGAAGGTGCCGCCGCCGGCGTCCCACAGCGGCATGGGCGATTCGGGCAGACCCGCCGCGGTCTCGTGCAGCACTTGCGTGGCCGGCAGCTTGAAGGGATAGCCGTCCTCGGGGTCCTTGGGCCGCAGGTGGCCGAGCCACACCGCGCCATCCATGGTGGCCCGGCACACGGCCCCCTGCCGCCGGGCGAGCAGCTCCCCGGGCGCCCCCGACAGCCCGGCCTCGGGATGGGCGTCGTAGAGGTAGGCGCGCACGCCGCCGATGGTGTCGAGCACCCCGGGCTGGCTGTCGGCGGCCCGGACCTTGCGCAGCACGGTGGCGGTGTCGTCCCGGTGCCAGTCGATGGCGCGGTCGGCCTGTTTCATGGCCGGCCGCCACGTCCCCGCCACATCGGGACGGCCATAGTCCAGGGGCTCGGGGGCGAAGCCGTCGGCCTGCACCCGCTCCACGGCCAGCAGCACGGACTCCACCGCCGCCTCGGTGACCTCGTTGCGATAGACGCTGGCCTTGCGCCGGCCCGGCTCCAGGGGGAACTCGCTGGTGGCCCAGATGGCGCCGGCGTCCATCTCGGCCTCCGCCTGCAGCACCGTCACCCCCCAGCGGGTCTCCCCGTCCATGAGCGCCCAGTCCAGCGAGGACGGCCCGCGGTCGCCCTTGATCCCGGGATGGACGATCAGGCTCAGGCGCTGCGACCACACGTCGGCGGGGATGGCGCGCTTGAGAAAGGGCGCCAGGACCAGGTCGGGATCGAACAGGGCCACCGCCTCGCGGGTGACGTCATCGTTGATGTCCAGCTCCACGGACAGCTCGTGGCCGCGCCGCCCGAGCTCGCCGAACAGGCGCTGGGTCAGGCTGTTGAAGGCGTGCGTCAGCATCAGGATGCGCATCGGATTCCCCCCTCTTTTCAATGATTTTCCAACATAGCAGGGACTCCGCTCGCGCTGCGCCCCGCCCACGCTCCGTCCGGGGCATCGGTGAATCGGTCCGCCCTCAGCAGATGCGCGGCAGCTGCTCGCCGTACAGCCAGTCGATCATGCGGCGCCCGCCGAAGGCCGTCTCCATCTGCACGAAGGCGCGCTCGTCGGCCACCGCCTCGCCGATGATGGCGGCCTCCCGGCCCAAGGGGTGCTCGCGCATGGCCGCCAGCAGGTCGTCGGCGGCCTCCGGCGGACAGAACGCCACCAGCCGGCCCTCGTTGGCGGAGCTTAGGGGATCCAGGCCCAGGAACTCGCAGGCGGCGCGGACCTCCTCGCGCACCGGCACGGCCTCCTCGCGGATGACCAGGCCGGTCCCGGAGGCGTGGGCGATCTCGTTGAGCACGGCGGCCAGCCCGCCGCGGGTGGGGTCGCGCAGGCAGCGGATGGCGGGCACCGCCTCGGCCATGGCGGCCACCAGCCCGTGCAGGGCGGCGGTGTCCGAGCGCAGCTCGGTGCCGAAGCCGATGTCCTCGCGCCGGGACAGGATGGCCACGCCGTGGTCGCCGATGGGCCCGCTCACCAGGATGCGGTCGCCGGGGCGCACCCGCTCCGGGCCCACCTCGAGCCCTTCGATCACGGCCCCCAGGCCGGTGGTGTTGATGTAGACGCCGTCGCCCTTGCCGCCCTCCACCACCTTGGTGTCGCCGGTGATCACCGGCACGCCCGCCCGTCGGCTGGCCTCGGCCATGGATTCGACGATGCGCCGCAGGTCGGCCAGCGGGAAGCCCTCCTCCAGCACGAAACCGGCGGCAAGGTACAGCGGCCGGGCACCGCCCATGGCCACGTCGTTGACGGTCCCGTTCACCGCCAGCGAGCCGATGTCGCCGCCGGGAAAGAACAGCGGGCTGACCACATGGCTGTCGGTGGCCATGACCAGCGGCCCGGCAGGGGCCTCGAAGCGGGCAGCGTCGGCGGCGGCATCGAGCCACTCGTTGGCCAGGGCGGCGCGGAACAGCTCGCCGATGAGCCGTTCCATGGCCCGCCCGCCGCCGCCGTGGGCCAGCTCCACACGGCCGTTTCGCAGGTCCAGCCGCCCGGCCACCTCAGGCCTCCACCGGGGAGACATCCCGCCCGGCCTGGGCGCCGCCGTAGGCGTAATAGGCGGCGCAGGCGCCCTCCGAGGACACCATGCACGAGCCAATGGGGTTTTCCGGGGTGCAGGTGGTGCCGAACAGGGTGCACTCGGTGGGCTTGGCCACGCCCCGCAGCACCGAGGGGCAGATGCAGGCCTGGTTCTCGCGTTTTTGCTGGTAAGTCAGGGCGAAGCGCTTCTCGGCGTCGAGCTCGGCATAGTCGCCCTTGATGGCCAGGCCGCTGTAGGGCACCTCGCCCAGGCCGCGCCACTCGAAGCGCTTGCGCAGCTCGAACACGTCGGCCACCAGGGCCTGCGCCTTGCGGTTGCCGGCGCGGGTGACCGCACGGGTGAACTCGTTCTCCACCTCGGCGCGCCCGGCGTTGACCTGCCGGATGAGCATGCGGATGGCCTGCATGACGTCGAGCGGCTCGAAGCCGCCGATGACCACCGGCTTCTCGTACTCCTCGGCGAAGAACTCGTAGGGGGCGCTGCCGATCACCGTCGACACGTGCGACGGGCCGATGAAGCCGTCCAGCGGCAGGGTGCCCAGCTCGCGCACCTCCGGGGACTCCAGGATGTGGGTGATGGCCGCCGGGGTCAGGACGTGGTTGCAGACCACGCTGAAGTTGGGGAGGCCTTCCGCGCGCGCCTGCTTGAGCACCACCGCGGTGGGCGGGGTGGTGGTCTCGAAGCCGATGGCGAAGAACACCACCTCGCGCTCGGGGTGGTCGCGGGCCAGCTGCAGGGCATCGGCGGCCGAGTAGACCATGCGCACGTCCGCCCCCTCGGCCTTGGCGCGGTTGAGGCTGGTCCGGCGCGAGCCGGGCACGCGCAGCAGGTCGCCGTAGGTGCACAGGATCACCTCCGGGCGCCGGGCAAGGTCGACCGCCATGTCCACCCGCCCCACCGGCAGCACGCACACCGGGCAGCCGGGGCCGTGGATCATGCGCACGTTGTCCGGCAGCAGGTCGGGCACGCCGTAGCGGAAGATGGCGTGGGTGTGGCCGCCGCAGAACTCCATGAAGTGGTAGTCGCGGCCGGGGTCGGCCAGGCGGGCGATGTCGGCGGCCAGGGCCTTGGCCTTGGCGCCGTCGCGGAACTCGTCGACGTATTTCATCGGGACCTTCCTCGCGCGGAAAAAGGGCGGCGGTTCGGGGACTTAAAAACCGAATGAATGGTTCATAATTTTCCTGAGCCCCCGCTCGGGACGCCGAATTGGGCCGATCAGTCCCCCTGGCCCTCCATCTCCGCGATGAGGGCCAGGGTCTTCTCCGCCTCCTCCGGGTCGATCCGCTGCAGGGCGTAGCCCACGTGGACCAGGACGTAGTCCTCGGGGGCCACGCCCTCCACCAGGGCCAGGCTCACCGACTTGCGCACCCCGGAGAAATCCACCAGGGCGCTGTCGTCCGCACCGATCTCGACCACCCGTCCGGGCACCGCCAGGCACATGGCTCACTCCTCCAACAGCAGTCGCGCCACCCAGGCCTGGCCCAGGGCCAGACCGCCGTCCCCGGGCGGCATCGCCCGGGCCTCGTACACCGCCAGCCCCGCGTCCTGCAGCCGCTGGCGGACCGCTCCCGCCAGCAGGCGGTTGATCCAGCAGCCGCCGCCCAGGGCCACACCGGCCAGTCCCTGCTCGCGGGCCGCCGTCGCGGCCCAGTCGGCCACCGCCGCGGCCAGGGTGGCATGGAAGCGGGCCGCGCCGCGATCGGGATCGGTCTCGTCGGCCAGGGCGTCGAGCAGGGGGCGCAGGTCCAGCTCGCCGCCGGCGATCCGCCAACCGCCGGCCAGGGCCTGCTCGGGACCGTGCCCGGCCGCCCGCGCCTCCAGCTCCATGGCGGCCTGCCCCTCGTAGCCGGTCTCCAGGCGGATGCCCAGCAGGGCCGCGGCGGCATCGAACAGGCGGCCGGCGCTGGAGGTGGGCGGGCAGCTCACGCCGCGGGCCAGCATGGCCGCCACCGGCGCGCCCGCCGGGCGGTCGCCGAAACGGGCCTCGATCTCGCCGGGCCGCCCCAGCTCGTGCAGGGCGGCGGCCGCCATGCGCCAGGGCTCGGCGGCGGCGCGGTCGCCGCCGGGCAGCGGCAGCGGCCGCAGCCGACCCAGGCGCTCGAACCCGGCGCCCTCCAGGCGCAGCAGCTCGCCGCCCCAGGCGCCGCCGTCACTGCCCAGGCCCACGCCGTCCAGGGCCACGCCCAGCAGCGGCCCGGCCAGCCCGTGCTCCGCCGCCACCGCGGCGATGTGGGCGTGGTGGTGCTGCACGCCGATGGCCGGGACGCTGCGCGCCTCGGCCAGCTCCTGGGCCAGCCGGGTGCTGGGGAAGTCGGGATGGAGGTCGTGGGCCACCGCCGCCGGCGCCACCTGCAGCACCGCCATCAGGTGGTCCACCGTCGCCTCCAGCGCCCGCACCGTGGCCGCATTGGCCAGATCGCCCACATGCTGGGCGGGGAAGGCGCGGTCGCCGCGCGTCAGGCAGGGCGCGTCCTTGAGCCACCCGCCCAGGGCCAGCACCGGCGGCCCGCCGGCGGCCAGCGCCACCGGCGCCGGCACCAGGCCGCGGCTGCGGCGGATCCAGGCCGGACGGCCGTCGGCCCGGGGGCGGGCCACGCTGTCGTCGCAGCCCACCCGGATCGGCCGGTCGTGCTCGAGGAAGGCGTCGGCGATGCCGTCCAGGCGCCGGGCCGCCTCCGCGTTGTCGGTCACCAGCGGCTCGCCGCCGGGATTGGCGCTGGTCATCACCAGCAGCAGGTCCTGCGGTGCCTCCAGCCACCCCACGCCCGCCGGGCGGCCGGCGGCCTCGTGGAACAGCAGGTAGTGGACCGGGGCGTAGGGCAGCAGGGCCCCGATCTCGCCCAGGCCGGGAGCGATTCCCGCCAGCTCCGACTCGGCCCGGGCGCGCTTGGGCAGCAGCACGACGGGGCGGGCGGGATCATTCAGCAAGGCCGCCCCGCCCTCCCCCGCCTCGGCCCAGGGCCGAAGCGAGGCCATGTTGGCCGCCATGACCGCGAACGGCTTGCCGCCCCGGTCCTTGCGGGCGCGCAGGCGGGCCACGGCGTCGGGATGGCGGGCGTCGACGGCCAGGTGGTAGCCGCCGATGCCCTTGATGGCCACCACCCGCCCGGCGCCCAGGGCGGCCAGGGCCGTCGCCACCGGGTCGCCGGCGGCCGGTTCCTCCCCGGCCTCGCGGAACGCCAGCCGCGGCCCGCAGTCGGGGCAGGCGATGGGCTGGGCGTGGAAGCGGCGATCATTGGGGTCCCCGTACTCGGCGCGGCAGG
>DATFLO010000236.1:0-4200 GCA_035267605.1 Gammaproteobacteria bacterium | reverse complement strand
TCTTCCGTAGCCTGACCGCGACAGGACACTAGCAGGCCGTTGAAAAACTGCTGCGGAGGCCATCTGCGGCGTTGCGCACTGCTCGCTCCTTCACCTATCCACTTGATATGCCTCAGTCGCTGCGCGGTCGCCGCTAAAGCGCCGCCGCGTTATTTCTTAAATCGGCGTGACCGGGCCGCGGTGTGCGCCTTGCATATGGCCTCCTCGCGACGTTTTTCAACGCCCTGCTAGGGCTCGGGGACGGCGACGTCGGCGAAGGGGGTGCGGTCGGGCGGGCCCGGGGCGAAGCGGAAGACCGGGCCGAGGCCGTAGCCGGGATAGCGGGGCACGGCGGCGAGCTGGCTGCAGACGCTGCCGAAGCCGTCCAGGGCCAGGCTCATGGCGGTCTCCGGGCGCTCGTCGGCGGGCTCGGGGTCGCCCAGCAGGGCCTCCCAGTCGGTCCAGTCGCCGCTCTCCGGGTCGGGCGCCTGCGCCGCCTCGAAGCGCGGCAGGTGATGGGCGATGCGGGCGTCGCCGGGATCGTCCAGATCGCCGCTGGTGAGCATGTGCAGCCCCTCCGGCACGGCGTCCACGGCCATGCCGGCCATGTCCTCCCGATGCGCCACCCACCAGGCCCCGTCCGGGCCTCCCACGAACAGGTTGAAGCCGCGGTAGGCGGCGGGCTCCAGGTCGGCCAGGGCGCCGATGGCGGTGTCGGCGTCGGCGTGCTCCAGCGCCTCCAGCACCAGCTCGCCGCGGCTGCGCTTGCCGCGCGCCGGGCCCAGGGTGCCGGCGCGGTTGGCCACCGCCGCCACCAGGCCGTAGGCGTTGACCCCGAACCAGCTGCCGCCGCCCAGCTCGTCCAGCGGCGCCACCACCTCCGGGCGCTCCGGCCAGTGCGCCGCCGGCGGCTCCCAGGCGCGGCCGTACTGCTCGTCGCGGTTGGCGCCGACGATCAGCGGCCAGTCGGCATCGGGGCGGTTGAGAACGACCAGGGTGCACATGGCCAGGGTCCTGTGGCGGGGTTGCGGGGGGCGCCGGGGGCCCGCTAGTCGATGCGATAGGGGCGCTGGTAGCCGCCCTGCAGCTTCATGCGGCCGGCGCCGTCGAACCAGCGGATGAGCTCGTCGGTGGCCTCGAGCACGGCGCGGTCGCCGTAGATGCGCGGCAGCTCGCCGCCCCAGGTGTCGCTGGCGTCGGGCTCCTTGACCGCCAGGTGGACCAGGGCCGAGAAGAAGCGGCGCAGGTTCACCAGCAGATCGAAGGGCTCCTGGTCGCGCGAGAGGTCCAGGCCCTCCATGGAGTCGAAGGTCACCTCGAAGGGCTGCTGCATCTCCGGCGGGAAGTACAGGGCGTCGTTCCACAGGCTGGTGACTTCCGGAGCGGCACCGCTGCGCCAGACATGCTCGGCATAGCGCCGCGGCGGGCCCACGTGGACCTCGAACAGGTGGTCGAGGGCGTCGCCGAAGCAGGTGCGGATCCACTCGGTGAGGTGGCGGAAGTACTCGCCGCCGGGACGCTCCACCAGATCCAGCGGATACGGCAGGTCGGCGTTGGCGGGGTGGGCCTTCATGCCCAGGAAGGTCAGCAGCTCCTCGGCGGTGCCGGCGCCGCCGGGGTGGATGCGGCCGCGGTGGCTGGCGCGGATGAAGGCCTCCATGCGCTTCTCCACGTCGGGGAAGATGACCAGCTCGCTGACCAGGCCGTTGGGCGCCTCGGCGGCGATGATGCCGCGCTCGGAGAAGCCGATGAAGTCGCGGTGCAGGCCGCGCACCTCGAAGTCCTGCTTGCCGTAGGCCACCACCGCGCCCTTGAACGGCGCCTTCATCACCCCCGGGCCGCAGCCGGTGATGAACTCGGTGCCGTTGGCCAGGGCATCCCAGTAGCCCACCTCCTTGGCGAAGTCGTACTCCTCGCGGCCGGTGGCGTGGCCGCCCCAGACGAAGCAGCGCGGCCTGGGCGCCTGCTGCAGCAGCCGCGTGCGGCCCAGGTAGCTGCGCACCAGGCGCGAGACGCCGGCGCTGTCGCCGTGGGCCTCGGCGGTGTGCGGCTCCAGCACCAGGTCGCGCACCGCCTGCGAGATCTGGCGCTTCTGGCGCTCGGGGATGTCGCCCTCCAGCAGGGCCTCGGCGGGCACCCCGGTGCAGTGCAGGGTCAGGCTGCGCGCCGAGCGGCGCACGGTGATCTCCAGACCGGCGTATTTCTCGCGCAGCTCGCGCTTGTCGTCGTTGTCGGCCTTGTGGATGTCGATCAGCGCCGCCACCGTCTCGCGGAAGGCGGCGTTGGAGGCGCCGATGCGGTGGGCGATCTGGTCGGCCACGGCGCCGTACATGGTGTCGATGCCGAGGACCTCGGGCCGGATCTCCACGTCCAGGGTGCCGGTATGCGGCGGGTTGCGGGTCATGCGGGCGGGCTTCCTGTGGGCCGCGGCGGGCGGCGGGTCTTGGTGGCTAGAATCGCTGCAGCGTCTCGCGCGTCAGCCTTGTCTCCTCCCCCGAAAGAGAGGCAACGGAGAGGCGGACCCCGTTCACCACCGGATCCTCCTCCAGCCCCTCGCCCTCGCGCAGGCGCTCCACCGCGGTGAGCGCCTCGCCCAGGGTGCCGGCGCGGCCGCGCAGGGCGGCCACGATGCCCTCCCCCAGGCCGAGCTCGGCGGCCAGCGCATGGGCCGGCCGGCGCAGCAGGGCGGGCAGCACCAGCAGGATGCCGGCCAGGTAGCCGCCGCGGGCGGCCTCGCGGTCCACGCCGGCGCGCTTGAGGGTGCGCCGCGTGAGGACGCCGCGCAGGTGGGCCTCGCGGAACAGCAGGGTGGACTCGCCGGCCTTGGTGCCGCCGGTGAACAGCAGCATGGCCAGCCAGCGGCCGAGGGTGTCCCGGCCCACCCGCTCCACCGCCTGGCTCACCGAGGTGATCGGCTCCGGCGTGCGGTAGCCCGGCGACCCGGCCAGGGCCAGGACCCGCAGCACCAGCGCCGGGTAGTCCTCCAGCAGGGCGGCCACCCGGCCGGGCCCCGCCCCGCCCAGCACCGCCCGCAGGGCGCGCACGGTGCCGGCCCGGTCCGGGCGCAGGGCGGACACCGACAGCTCCGCCGGCGGCTCGGCCAGCGCCCCCTCGAACAGGTCGAAACCGCGGGCGCGCAGGGCCGCCGCCTCCGCCGGACCGGCCACGCCGCGCGCCAGCAGGCCGCCCCGCCGCGGCGAGGCGCCGGGGCCCACCCCGGCCCGGGCGGCCGCCGCCGGCACCACCAGATAGTCCCAGCCGGCCAGGGCCGAGCCGCCGCCGGCGCGGATGCGCTCGGCGGCGCCGGCGGTCAGGCGCAAGGCGGTGGCGAAGCCGTAGGCGCGGAGGCGACCCGCCAGGGCGGCGAAGGGGGCCGCGTAGCCCCGCTCGAGCAGGGCGTCGGCGTCCAGCTCCAGCACCAGCGGGTAGTCCCGGGGCAGGAAGCCCAGCAGGTTGGGCCCGGCCACCTCGGGGGCCAGCGGCACGAAGGTGGGCCGGGCGGGGTCGAGGCAGGCCAGCAGGTCGGGGGCGGTGAGCGCGTTGAACACGGCATCCGGGGTCAGCCCGGGCGCGCCGTCCAGGTCGCGCGGGCTGAGGTCGTAGCCGGCGCGGCGGCCATCGCCGTCGAGCACCGGGTACCGCGTCAAAAAGAACTGTTGCACGCCCCCCTCCTCATTGCCGGCCTCCGTCCAGCTCCATGCGCACGCTGCCGTCGGCCAGCAGCTCCACCCGCGCCGCCGGCGGCACCACCAGGGTCGAAGCGGCATCCACGATCAGCGCCGGCCCCTCCAGCTTGGGCGGCAGGTCGGCGCGCCGGTAGCGCGGCGTCTCCACCCAGGCGCCGTCCAGGAACGCCGGCGCCACCGCGTAGGGCTCGCCCGCGCCCGGGCTCACCCGCGGCCAGCCGATATCCGGCGCGGCGCCGGTGGCCCGTACCCGCCAGGATACCGCTTCCACCGGATTGCCGGGAGCGGTGCGGCCGAACAGCTCGGCGTAGGCGGCCTCGAAGCGCGCGCGCACGTCGCCCGCCGCCAGCGGGCCGTCGGCCAGGCGCGCCGGGACCTCGGTGCCCTGGCCGGCGTAGCGCAGGGTGGCCCAGCGCTCCACCGTCACGTCGCGCGCGCCGGCGTGGTCCAGGCGCCCCCGGCAGTCGGCCTCCAGCTCCGCCAGCAGGGCGTCCACCTGCGCCAGGTCCAGATCGTCCAGGCCGCCGGGCCAGGA
>DATFLO010000235.1:0-8815 GCA_035267605.1 Gammaproteobacteria bacterium | reverse complement strand
GCCTGGTGGCCATAGCCCGCGGGACCCACCCGATCCCATTCCGAACTCGGAAGTGAAAACGCGGCACGCCGATGATAGTGCGGGGTCTCCCCGTGCGAAAGTAGGTCACCGCCAGGCATTTTCCCCAAAGCCCCCGGAATACCCGGGGGCTTTTTTTGTGAACCGACCGGAAAAACCCGCATATCGGATCCGGCGGTACAATGGCCGGGAGCCGCCGGCTACCGGATCGCGGTCTGCGGGAGTAGACTGGAGAGCTTTCCCAGCCAACCAGACAGGAGTGCGGTGGATGCGAGGCAAGGTGCTGATGGCGGCGGCCTGCGCGATCCTGGCGATGCCCTCGGCGTCGGCCGGGGAGGATCTCGGCGGGGCCGAGGGTTTCCGCGCGGATTCGGTGACCTATCAGGAGGGCCAGGAGCCCGCCGGTAGCGTCACGGTCTACATGGGCCCGGAGGGGCGCCGCCTGGAAGGCATCCCGCCGCGCGGCATCACCCTGGTGCAGCCCGCGGACGGCGACAAGCGCTGGCTGGTCGACCCCGAACGGGGGCAGTTCGCGGTTGACCGCTCGCAGGGCAAGGGGACCAGCATCGGCGGCGTGCTGGCCCACCAGCCCTGCCAGGGCTTCACCGACGCCCGGCGCCTCGGCCCCGATTCCGTCAACGGCCGCAAGACGACCAAGTGGCGCTGCCACCATCCCGCCTTCGGCACCGTTACCCAGTGGTTCGATCCGGCCATCCATACCGTCATCCGGGACCGCAGCGCCGATGGTCAGATCCAGGAGCTGCGCGGCATCCGGATCGGGGACCAGGATCCCGCCCTGTTCCGGTTCAAGCGTTCGGAGGATTTCCAGGAAGTGCCCGTGATCCAGCTCTTCCAGGCCCCCGAAGGTCCCTGATGGCACGCGCGTGGCGGCTGCTGGCGGGCCTGGCGGTCCTGCTTGCCGCCGGCCCCGCGGCGGCCGAGCCGGTCCCGTTCGCGGACGTGCACCTGCATTTCAACTGGGATCACGAGGAGCTGATCCAGCCGGCCGAGGCGGTTCGGCGGCTGCGCGCCGAGAATGTGGTCCTCGGCGTGGTCTCCGGGGTGCCCGCCGAACGGGCCCTGAAGCTGCGGCGTGCCGGCGGCGACTGGATCATCCCGCTGTTCAGCCCCTACATCCACTTCCGCGGGCGCACCGACTGGTTCACCGACCCGCGCGTGGTGGAGCAGGCGCGGGCCGGTCTGGCGTCCGGGGCCTACTTCGGCATCGGCGAAGTGCATTTCATCGCCGGGGTGGGGCCGCGCTGGGACAACGAGGTGTTCCAGGGGCTGCTGGACCTGGCCCGGAAGTTCGAGGTGCCGGTGCTGATCCACACCGAGAGCTCGAGCCACGAGTATTTCGAGCCGGTCTGCAAGGGCAACCCGGGCATCCGCTTCCAGTGGGCCCATGCCGGGGCCCGGCTCGGGCCGGATGAGGTCGGGGCCCTGATGGCGGCCTGTCCCAATGTCTGGACCGAATTCTCGGCGCGGGATCCCGGCCGTTACGGCAAGTTCGCCGACCCCGACGGTCATCTGGATCCGGCCTGGGTGGCGCTGCTCAAGCGTTTTCCGGATCGCTTCATGACCGGCTCCGATCCGGTGTGGCCGCCCGGTTCCCTGTACCGCTGGGATGTGGCCGACAGCGGCTGGGACCGGCTGGGGCAGTTCCTGGACTACCACCGGGCCTGGCTGGATCGCCTTCCCCCCGATCTGGCGGGGAAGATCCGGCTGGAAAACGCCGTGGATTTCTACGGTTTCGTACTCGAAACCCGGGCCGGGAACCTGCGTGTGGATTAGGAGTCTCTAGGGGCGAAGGCTTGGGGATTCCGGGGCCCCGTGCTAGAATTCGGAATTCCTGAGAGTTTCGGCTGAGTACCGAAAAGTGGGTCGCGCACCCGCTTTTTTTTATTCCTGGAGCGCTTGAGTCGGGCATGGCTGCAGTCGGCAGGGATCAGCTTATCAATCTGCTCGAGCCGGTGGTCGCCACCATGGGCTACGAGCTCGTGGAGCTGGAATGGGCCGGCACCGGCGGCAATCGGGTGCTGCGGCTGTACATCGATGCCCCCGGCGGCATCGGCCTGGACGACTGCGAGGCGGTCAGCCACGCGGTGGAGGAGGTCCTCGACCGCGAGGACCCCATCGCCGAGACCTACAGCCTGGAGGTCTCGTCCCCGGGCGTGGACCGGCCGCTGCGCAAGGCCGCCGACTACGAGCGCTTCACCGGCGAGCGGGTGAAGGTGAAGACTTTCGGGCCGATCGACGGCCAGCGGAGCTTCACCGGCACGCTCGCCGGCCTTGAGGATGCTCACGTGGTTGTCGAGACCGCCGAGGGACGCACCGCCATCCCCCTCGGTCAGGTGGCCAAGGCCCACCTGGTGGCGGACATCTAACAAGGTGCTGAAAAGCGGCCTGGAAGCGCCCGTTTCGGCAGTATCTAAGGGGAAGCACCGCCAATGAGCAGCGAAATCCTGATGGTCGTGGACTCGGTTGCCCGCCAGAAGGGTGTCGACAAGGACATCATCTTCTCGGCCATGGAGGCGGCCCTGGCGACCGTGACCAAGAAGAAGTACGGCCAGGAAAAGGCCATCCGGGTCGATATCGACAAGAGCACCGGCGATTTCCGCAGCCTGCGCTACTGGACGGTGGTTCCCGACGGCACCGAGCTGGAGGATCCGGATCAGGAGATGCACCTGTCCGAGGCGCGCGAAATGGATCCCGAGGTGGAGGAGGGCGGCACCGTCGAAGAGGAGCTGGAGCCCATCGAGTTCGGCCGCATCGCTGCCCAGACCGCCAAGCAGGTGATCCTGCAGAAGGTGCGCGAGGCCGAACGCGACATGGTGGTGGAGGAGTACCAGGACCGCGAGGGCGAGCTGATCACCGGCGTCATCAAGCGCCTGGAGCGCGGCAACGCCATCATCGACCTCAACCGCACCGAGGCCCTGCTGCCGCGCGGCGAGCAGATCCCGCGCGAGAACCTGCGGGCCGGTGACCGCATCCGCGCCTATCTCTACGATGTGCGGCGGACCCAGTCCGGGCCCCAGGTGTTCCTGTCGCGCACCCATCCGCAGCTGATCGTGCGTCTGTTCGAGCTCGAGGTCCCGGAGATCGCCGAGGGCATCATCCAGATCCGCGGCGCCGCCCGCGACCCGGGCTCGCGCGCCAAGATCGCCGTGTCCACCTCCGACGACCGCATCGATCCGGTGGGCGCCTGCGTCGGCCTGCGCGGCTCGCGCGTGCAGAAGGTGGTGGACGAGCTCGCCGGCGAGCGCGTGGACATCATCCAGTACACCTCTGATCCGGCCACTTTCGTCTGCAACGCCCTGTCCCCGGCGGAGATCAGCCGGGTGGTGGTGGACGAGGACCTCAACACCATCGATGTGGTGGTGGACGAGGATCAGCTCTCCCTGGCCATCGGCCGGGGCGGACAGAACGTGCGCCTGGCCAGCCAGCTCACCGGCTGGGAGATCGACATCCTCACCGAGGAAGAGGAGCACGAGAAGCGGGCCAAGGAGTTCGAGGCCAGCCAGAAGCTGTTCATGGACTATCTCGGTGCCGACGAGGAGGTGGCCGGCATCCTCGCTGACGAGGGCTTTACCAGCCTGGAAGAGGTGGCCTACGTGCCCCTCTCCGAGCTTGCCTCGGTGGAGGAGTTCGACGAGGAGGTCGCTCAGCAGCTGCGCTCCCAGGCGCGCGACGCCCTGCTCAACAAGGCCATCGCCGAGGAGGAGCGCCTGGAATCGGAGATGGACCCCACGCTGATGGCGGTGGAAGGCATGGACGAGGCCACCGCCCGGCGGCTGGTGTCGGGCGGCATCAAGTCCCAAGAGGATCTGGCCGACTCCGCCGTGGACGAGCTCCTGGACATCCAGGGCATCTCCCAGAGCCAGGCGCAGCGCCTTATCATGGCCGCGCGCAAGCCCTGGTTCGAGAGCGACGAGGAGGCTTCCGGTCAAGCCGAAGGCTGAGGCGCCGCCGGTGGCGAGTCCCGCACGGACCTGTCATGCCTGCCGCCGCAATCGACCGCAGGGCGAGCTGCTGCGCTTCGTCTGCGGTCCCGAGGGCCGGGCCGTGCTCGATCTGCGGGGCAAGCTGCCCGGACGAGGGGCTTACCTCTGTCCCGACCCGGCCTGCCTGCGCAAGGGGGTCAAGGCCAAGGGGGTAGGGCAGGCCCTGGGCTGCGGCGGGCCGGGCGAGGACGCCGAGGCGCTGCGCCGCCGGGCCGTGGAGGGCCTGGGGCGCATGCTGCACGAGGAGCTCGGCCACGCCCACCGGGCCGGGGCGGTTGTCCCCGGCATCGAACGGGCGACCCGGGCGCTGGACGGCGGCGAGGCCGACTGGGTGCTGGTCGCGAGCGACGCGGCGGAACGGACACGAACGGAAATGGCCGCCCGGGCCGGCGACGGCCGGGTGGTCACTGCGCTAACCAAGAGCGAGCTGGGCGCCGTGCTGGACACGGCGGAAGTCGGGGTGGCGGCGATCACTCAGCCCCGACTTGCCGACAAGATCCGCAAGCTGGCGGTGCGCTGGAATCGGCTGAGAGAGGAGAAGGTAGATGGGCAAGGTTAAGGTCTCCACATTCGCCCGCGAAATGGAAATGTCGAACGACAAGCTCCTCGAGCAGCTGCAGGCCGCCGGGGTGGACAAGCACTCCCCCGACCAGTTCGTTAACGACGAGGACAAGCGCCAGCTCCTGGGCTACCTGCGCAAGAGCCACGGCGGCACCGAGGAGGAGGAGGAGCCGGCGCCGAGCAAGATCACGCTCAAGCGCCGCTCCAACCGGCAGATCAAGCAGAGCTTCTCGCACGGCCGCCAGCGCACGGTGGAGGTGGAGGTGCGCAAGAAGCGCACCTTCGTCAAGCGCCGGCGCGATGAGGAGGAGCCGGCCGAGGAGGGCGAGACGGTCGCCGCCGAGGCGGAGGCCGAGGCCGTGAGCGGTGCCGCGGCCGAGCCGGCCCCGGCCGCCGAAGCCCCGGGCGAGGCCCTGCATGAGGCGGAAGCCGAGGCCCCGGAGACGGAGGCCGCCGAGGCCGAAGCCGGCGAGGCCGAGGCCGCGGAGGTCGAGGCGCAGCCGGAGGAAGCCGCCGAGGGCGCCCCGCAGGAGGAGGTCGCTGCCGCCGCCGAGGCCCAGCCCCAGCAGCCCACTCCCGCCGAGGCGCCGGCCGCCGAGAAGGACACCGGCAAGCGCGCCAAGAAGGAGCGCGAGGAAGAGGAGTTCCGGCGCGAGGACAAGGAAGAGGGCGGCTTCGAGTCCAAGAAGCAGCGCAAGAAGCGCGAGAAGCGGGCACGCCGCGAGGGCAGCGGCCGCCGGCGGGAGCAGAAGGCGTTCGAGAAGCCGTCCGAGCCGCAGGTGCGCGAGGTGGCAGTGCCCGAGACCATCTCGGTGGAGGAGCTTTCCAACCGCCTGGCCATGAAGGCCACCGGTCTGATCAAGCAGCTGTTCACCATGGGCGTCATGGTGACCAAGAACGACACCCTCGACTCCGACACCGCCACCCTGGTGGTCGAGGAGCTGGGCCACAGGGTCAAGCACGTGTCCGAAGAAGCCCGCGAGGAAGAAGCCCTGGCTACCGACAAACCCCAGGGCGAGGCCCGGCCGCGGCCGCCGGTGGTCACCGTCATGGGCCACGTGGACCACGGCAAGACCTCGCTGCTGGACTACATCCGCAAGGCCAAGGTGGCGGCCGGCGAGGCCGGCGGCATCACCCAGCACATCGGCGCCTACCACGTGGATACCGGCAACGGCACCCTGGTGTTCCTGGACACCCCCGGCCACGAGGCCTTCACGGCCATGCGGGCGCGCGGCGCCCAGGTCACCGACCTGGTGATCCTGGTGGTGGCCGCCGACGACGGCATCAAGCCGCAGACCATGGAGGCCATCGACCACGCCAAGGCGGCCGAGGTGCCCATCGTGGTGGCGGTCAACAAGTGCGACCTGCCCGAGGCCGAGCCCGACAAGGTCAAGCAGGAGATGTCCCAGCACGGTCTGATCCCGGAGGACTGGGGCGGCGAGACGGTGTACACCAACGTCTCCGCCAAGACCGGCGACAATGTCGACTCGCTGCTGGAGATGGTGGCCCTGCAGTCGGACCTGCTGGAGCTGCAGGCGGTGGCCGAGGGCCCCGCCCACGGCGTGGTCATCGAGTCCAAGCTCGACCGCGGCCGCGGTCCGGTGGCCACCATCCTGGTGCGCGAGGGTGAGCTCAAGGTGGGCGACATCCTGCTCGCCGGGCCCGAGTACGGCCGCGTGCGCGCCCTGGTCAACGAGTACGGCGACAACGTCAACGCCGCCGGCCCGTCCATGCCGGTGGAGGTGCTGGGCCTGTCGGGCGTGCCCGAGGCCGGCGACGACGCCCAGGTGGTCACCGACGAGCGCAAGGCCCGCGAGATCTCCGAGATGCGCCACCAGCGCATCAAGGAGCAGCAGATCGCCGCCAACAAGCGCGCCAAGCTCGAGGGCATGTTCGAACAGATGCAGCAGGGCGAGGTGGCCGAGCTGCCCATCCTGATCAAGGCCGACGTCCAGGGCTCGGTGGAGGCCCTGCGCGAGTCGCTGGAGAAGCTGTCCACCGACGAGGTGCAGGTGAAGGTGATCCACGCCCAGGTGGGCGGCATCAACGAGTCGGATGTGAACCTGGCGGTGGCCAGCGAGGCCCTGATCATCGGCTTCAACGTCCGCGCGGAGGCCTCCGCGCGCCGCATGATCGACCAGAACGGCGTGGACGTGCGCTACTTCAGCGTCATCTACGAGGCCGTGGACCAGGTCAAGGCGGCCCTGAGCGGCCTGCTGGCGCCGGAGATCCGCGAGGAGGTCACCGGCCGTGCCGAGGTGCGGGATCTATTCAAGGTGCCCAAGATGGGCACCATTGCCGGCTGCCAGGTGGTGGACGGCTACGTCACGCGCAATGCCAAGGTGCGCCTGCTGCGCGACAATGTGGTCGTCTACGACGGCCACCTGGACTCGCTCAAGCGCTTCAAGGACGACGTCAAGGAGGTGCGCGAGGGCTACGAATGCGGCATGGGCATTAAGGACTTCAATGACCTGCGCATCGGCGACCTCCTCGAGTGCTACGAGACCCGCGAGTTCGAGCGCACCCTGGAGTAGCTTCCGTCCAGCCGTCCCCGCCGGGGCCGAGGATCTCACCGTTGAGTCAGCAAACCGGGCGCACCCGCCGCGTCGCCGAGCTCCTGCAGCAGGAGCTCGGCGCCATGGTGCAGAACGAGCTGCGCGACCCGCGCCTGCGCTGGGTCAGCGTGGTGCGTGTGGACGTGGCCCCCGACCTCAAGTCGGCCAAGGTGTTCTACTCGATCATGCCGGACACGGAGGCCGCCGAGGCCCCGGACGAGATCCGGGATGCCCTGGAACGGGCCGGCGGCTACCTGCGCGGCCTGCTGGGGCGGCGCGTCAAGCTGCGTGCCGTGCCCGAGCTGCACTTCGTCTACGATGACTCCCTGGAGTACGGCGACCGCATCAACCGCCTGCTCCGCTCTCTGGACCACGGGGAATCCGATGGGGACTGAGGCCACCCTGCAGGAGGCCGCCCGGCGCATCGCCGCGGCCGACCGCGTTCTGCTCTCCACTCACGTCAGCCCGGACGGCGACGGCATCGGCTCCGGCCTCGGCCTGGCCATGGGGCTGGCCGCCCTGGGCAAGGAGGCGGTGCTGCACATGGCCGACCCGGTGCCCGCCTATCTCGGCTACCTTCCGGGCCAGGAACGAGTCCGCAGCGGCGGCAGCAATGCCGAGCCCTGGGACGTCCTGGTGACCCTGGACTGCGGCGACTGGGAGCGTCTGGGCGAGGCCCCGGGGGACCGCTCGCTGCTGGGCACGGTCATCAACCTGGACCACCACCGCTCCAACGAGCACTACGGTGACCTCGATGTCATCGACCCGCAGGCCTCGGCCACCGGACTGATGGCCTACCACCTGCTGCGCGAGCTGGGCGCGCCGATCGGGGCGGAGGCGGCGCTGTGCCTGTATACCGCCATTGCCACCGATACCGGGTTCTTCCGCTACAGCAACACCGACGTGGCCACCTTCGAGGCCGCCACCGAGCTGGTGCGGGCCGGGGCCTCGCCCTATGCGGTGCACCACGCCCTGCACGAGAACAACCCGCCGTCGCGGCTGCGCATGATGGGCGAGGGCCTGCGGCTCATGGAGTTCCTTGCCGGCGACCGCATCGGCGTCATTCCCCTCGACGACGACGCCTTCGCGCGCGCCGGGGCCAGCCCCGACGATGCCGAGGGGCTGGTGGACCTGCCGCGCTCGGTGGCCTCGGTGGAGGTGGCCGTGCTGCTGCGCCCCACCCCCGAGGGTACGGCCTACAAGGTCAGCCTGCGCTCCAAAAAGCAGGTGGACGTGGCCCGAGTGGCCGAGCAGTTCGGCGGCGGCGGTCACGCCCGGGCGGCGGGCTGCCGACTGGACGGCCCGCTCGACCAGGCCCGCGACCGGCTGGTGGCGGCAATCCAGAAGGAGCTGAACCGGGCCGGCTGACCGCTGCCGCCCGCGCGTCTTTCAACCCGCTGGAACCGAGCACCCCTACATGAGCGAAGCCGTCAACGGCATCCTGCTGCTGGACAAGTCCAAGGGCATGACCTCCAACGCCGCCCTGCAGAAGGCCAAGCGCCTGCTCAAGGTGAAGAAGGCGGGGCACACCGGCAGTCTCGATCCCATGGCCACCGGGCTGCTGCCGCTTTGCTTCGGCGAGGGCACCAAGGTCTCCAAGTTCCTGCTGGAGGCCGACAAGCGCTACTGGGCGACCCTCCAGCTGGGCCAGGAGACCGACACCGGCGACGCCGAGGG
>DATFLO010000234.1:0-3484 GCA_035267605.1 Gammaproteobacteria bacterium | reverse complement strand
TAGGCCTCCCGGTAGGCGGTATTGGCCGCCACGATCCGGTAGTCCTCGTCGATCAGGACGAAGGGGTTCTCCTGGGCATCGATGAGTGACTGCAACGATGCGCTGCCCTCCGGGCTCATGGCTCCCCTCCTCGCCGCCGGCCTGACAGGTTGTCATGTCAGGTTGGCAGGGCTGTCACCCCGTCCGATTCTACCGGCGGCACCAAATCCCTGTTTTTCCGGTTTTTATGAAATGGCACAGGGCTTGCGATAGCGGTGGCGGGCGTCCGGGCCGGCACCCTGCCCGACCGACCGGTCAGTTCGTCACCCTACACCTTTTGCCCCCGGGCTTCATTAACCCCACAAGGAATGCCGGTATGGCCGACAAGCTTGCCCTGATCGTCACCTCGGGCTCCCGCGAGCCCCTCCAGATGGCCGCCATGATGGCCTCGGTGGGCTCGGTCTCGGGGTTCGAGGTCAGCGTCTTCCTGTCCATGAACGCCATGACCTACTTCGTCCGGGGCCGCGAGGACGAGGCCGCGCCCGCTGAGGGCGAGGTGGGGCAGCTCATGGCCGAGAAGAACGCGCCGCCGTTCATGGAGCTGTTCCAGCAGGCCGCCGAGCTCGGCGGCGCCAGCCTCTACCCCTGCTCCATGGCGGTGGACATCCTCGAGGCCGGCCCGGACCAGCTCAATCCCATGCTAGAGAAGCCGCTCGGCCTGACCAAGTTCATGAGCGACTTCGAGGACGCCACCGTCCTCACCTTCTGAACGCCATCCTCCACCCACACAACCGAGAGCACCGATGAGCGAACCGAGAATCGTCGACGCCCGCGGCTCCTTCTGCCCGGGCCCCCTGATGGAGCTGATCGCCGCCATGAAGGAGATCGAGGTGGGCGACGAGCTGGAGGTCCTGTCCACCGACGCCGGCTCCGCCAGCGACGTCCCCGAGTGGCTGGACAAGGTCGGCCACGAGCAGGTGGCCAACTGGGAGGAGGACGGCGTCTACCACATCCGGGCGCGCAAGGCGAAGTAGGCGCCCGCCCCCACGGCAACGCAAGGAGCGAGCTGCCATGAAGAAGATCCTCATCGTCGGCGGCGGGATGGGCGGCACCATCCTGGCCAACAACCTGGCCCGCCGGCTGCGCAAGGAGATCGACGACGGCGAGGTGAAGCTCACCATGCTGTCGGCCTCCGACCGGCACATGTACCAGCCGGGCCTGCTGTACGTGGCCTTCGGCAAGATGATGCCGGAGGAGCTCTACCGCGATCAGGCGTCCCTGCTCGAGCCCGGCATCGACTTCCACGTGGACCCGGTGGCGTCGTTCAACCTGGGCGAGTCCAGGGTGCGGACCGAATCCGACCGCGAGTACGACTACGACTACGTGGCCGTGGCCACCGGCTCCCAGGCCAAGCCGGAGAACGTGCCCGGCCTGATGGAGAACTGCCACCACGTCTACACCGAGGAGGCGGCGCTCAAGACCTGGGAGGCGCTTTCCAATTTCGAGGGCGGCAAGGTGGCGGTGGTCACCGGGGTGCCCCACAAGTGCCCCATGGTGCCGCTGGAGATCACCTTCATGATGCACGACTACTTCGCCGACCGCGGCATCCTGGACAAGGTCGACATCACCTACACCTACCCCATCGGCCGCCTGCACTCGCTGGTGAACGTGGGCAAGTGGGCGCAGAAGGAATTCGACCGCATGGGGATCAACTACGAGACCCTGTTCAACGCCAAGGAGGTGGACGGCAAGCAGGTGCACAGCGAGGAGGGCTCCACCGTCGACTACGACCTGCTCATCGGCATCCCGCCGCACAAGGGCATGGACGTGATCGAGGACAACGAGCTGGGCACCAGCGGCTGGCTGCCCACCGACCGCGCCACCCTCAACATCGAGGGGCACGACAACGCCTTCGTGCTCGGCGACACCACCAACCTGCCCATCTCCAAGGCCGGCTCCACCGCCCACTACGAGGCCGAGGTGCTGGGCGAGAACATCGCCGCCCAGGTCAAGTACGGCCGGCGGGTGCGCGACTACGACGGCAAGGTGTTCTGCTTCATCGAGGCGGGCAAGGACCGCGCCACCTTTGCCTCCTTCAACTACACCACCCCGCCCGACCCGCAGCCGCCGACCGAGACGGTGCACTGGTTCAAGCTGGCCTACAACCGGCTCTACTGGAACTCCGTGCGAGGGCTCCTGTAACCCCTGCCCTTAAAGGACCACGCCATGAACGACGAAGCGCAGACCGCACAGCGCGAGCAGCCGGGGCAGGCGGAGCAGTTCGCCCACCTGGCGCAGGCCGGGCGCGAGGCGCTCACCGACGAGATGGTGGCCCGGCTCGGCGATACCGCCAGCCAGCTCATGGAGCTGCTGGACCAGGTCAACCGGGCGGAGCTGGACCGCGCCATCCCCACCCTGGAGCGGCTGGTGGACAACGGCGACCTGGAGCGGGTCGCCGCCCTGGCCCGCCTGGTGGGGGCCGGTGAGGAAGCGCTCACCGACGACATGATCGGCCGCCTGGCGGGCACCGCCAGCGACACCCTGGACCTGCTGGAGCGGGTCAACCGCGCCGACCTGCAGCGCGCCGTGCCCATCCTGGAGCGCATGGTGGACAACGGCGACCTGGAGCGGCTGGCGGAGCTGGTGCGGCTGTACGGCTCGGCCCGGGAGGCGCTCACCGACGAGATGGTGGGGCGGCTGGCGGGCACCGCCAGCGACGGCCTGGACCTGCTCGACCGCCTCAACCGCGCCAATCTGGAGCGCATCCTGCCCACCATCGAGCGCATGGTGGACAGCGGCGACCTGGAGCGCGTGGCCAGCCTGGCGCGGCTGTTCGGCTCCATGCAGGAGGCGCTCACCGACGAGATGGTGAGCCGGCTGGCCGGCAACGCCGCCGAGCTGATGGCGCTGGCCGACCGCCTGCAATCCTCGGGGCTGCTGGACCGCCTGATCGAGGCGGCGCCGGCGCTCAACCGGCTGATGGAGCAGCTGTCGCCGGAGGTGATCGACCGCCTGGCGGCGGAGCTGCCGCGGGCGGTGGAGCTGCTCGACCAGATGCAGCGCATGCACGTGGCCGAGGACTTCCTCAAGTGCCTGCAGGGCGCCACCGAGGAGATGCCCCGCCAGCCCGAGGCCAAGGGCGGCTGGATGGGGCTGCTGGGGATCATGAAGCAGAAGGAGACCCAGGAGATGCTGCAGTTCGTGGTGACCCTGGGCAAGCACTTCCGCCAGTGCCGGCTGGACCGCGGCGGCTGACGGCGGGGGTAGTCGGCGCATCCGGGTTGCCCCCCTTCCCGGATGCAGGCGGGCGGCTCGCGGGCCGCCCGTTTTTTGGTTCATCGCGGATTTCCGGGAAAGACGGCCTTTGCGCTAGTGTCCTGTCGCAGAAATTCGTTACATTTCTGAGCTTCCTGCGCCGGTTCGGAGCAAGGCGTCCCGCCCCTGGCCTGGCCGCCCCATGGGCAACTGGCTGGGCGCCGGAGCCGGCCAGGGGCGGGATGGTGGC
>DATFLO010000233.1:0-25724 GCA_035267605.1 Gammaproteobacteria bacterium | reverse complement strand
GCTGATCCTGATGTGGCAGGAGCGCGAAGGCGCCCAACGCGCGGCCGCCCCCGGCGAGCCCGCCATGGATGCCGAGATCTGGGGGGTGGATCTGCGCCAGCGCGACGGCGACGAGCGCTGGCGCCTGCGCGCCGACCATGCCGCCCACTACCCCGGTCCCGGCGAAACCCGGCTGACCCCGGTCCACCTGGAGGTGCAGCGCGCCGAGGGCCCGCCGCTGACCGCGGACGCCCGCCGCGGGCGGGTGGACGACGGCGACAATCGCGTCACCCTGAGCGAGGCGGTGGTCCTGGAAGACCCCGGGGGCTACCGCCTGACCACCGACGTCCTGCACTATTTCCCTGACGAGGGCCGCGCCGAGACCGACGCCCCGGTCCAGGTCACCGCCGATTTCGGCGAGGCCGAGGGGGTGGGCGCCACCATCTGGACCGCCGACCGCGCGGTGGCGCTCCACAGCGCGGTCTCCACCACCCTGCGGAGGCGCCCCGGCGATGCGTCCTAGCCCGCGAGCCGCCCTCATGCTGCTGGTCGCCGCCCCCTGGCTGGCTGCCGCCCAGCCGGGCGGCGACGGCGCCACCACGACCCGCCACCCCCCCGGCGACGAGCCGCCGCTGGTGGTGGAGTCCAACCAGATGGTCATCCGCGACGCCGACCAGGAGGCGGTCTACACCGGCGACGTGGTGGCCACCAAGGGCGACATGACCCTGCACGCCGACCGCCTGGTGGTGCGCTACACCGACGCCGGCATCGAGCGCGCCCACGCCTTCGGCAGCCCGGTGACCATGGACCAGGGCGACCGCCACGGCCGCGCCGACGAGGCCGTCTACGCCGCCGCCGACCGCTCGCTGCTCCTGATCGGCAACGCCCGTCTCGAGGAGGGCCCCAGCACCCTGGAAGGCGCCCGCATCCGCTATTACCTGGACGCCCGCCGGACCGAGGTGTCCGGCCAGGACGGCGAGGAGGAGGGACGGGCGCGCGCGGTGTTCCAGCCCGGAGGCGCCCCCGAGCAGGGCGACGGCGGTGGCGGCGGCCAATGACCGCCCTGCGCGCCGAGCACCTGTCCAAGTTCTACCGGGGCCGGGCGGTGGTCTCGGACGTGGGGCTGGCCCTGGAGCCGGGCGAGATCGTCGGCTTGCTCGGACCCAACGGCGCCGGCAAGACCACCAGCTTCTACATGATCGTGGGCCTGATCCGGGCCGACAGCGGCACCATCCACCTCGACGACGCCGACATCACCGGCCTGCCCATGTACCGCCGGGCGCGGCTGGGGATCGGCTACCTGCCCCAGGAGGCGTCGGTGTTCCGGCGCCTGAGCGTGCAGGACAACCTGCTGGCCATCCTGGAGACCCTCAAGCTGCCCCGGGCCCAGATGGAGGAGCGCCTGGAGGAGCTGCTCCAGGAGCTCGGCATCACCCACCTGCGCCACCAGATCGGCCAGTCCCTGTCCGGCGGTGAGCGCCGGCGGGTGGAGATCGCCCGGGCCCTGACCACCAATCCCCGATACATCCTCCTGGACGAGCCCTTCGCCGGTGTCGACCCCCTGGCGGTGCGCGACATCCAGCACATCATCCACCACCTCCAGCGCCGCGGCATCGGCGTCCTGATCACCGACCACAACGTGCGCGAGACGCTCGGCATCTGCCAGCGCGCCTACATCCTGAGCGAGGGGACTGTGCTGACGCAGGGCGAGCCAGGCGATATCATTGGAGACGAGCGGGTCCGCCGCGTCTACCTCGGCGATCACTTTACTCTTTAGGTCCATGAAACCAGCACTCGAGCTTAAGGTCTCCCAGCAGCTCAAGATGACCCCGCAGCTGCGGCAGGCCATCCACCTGCTGCAGCTGTCCCGTCTGGAGCTCGACCAGGAGATCCGCGAGACCCTCGATGAGAACCCCCTGCTCGAGGAGGTCACGCCGGGCACCGAGGACGAGTTCGAGGCCGACGCGGATTCCGAGCCCACCACCACCATGGAGGTGGCCGACACCACCAGCGAGCAGGCCGCGGACAACGGCCCCGACGACAGCGTCGACACCGACTGGGACGCCGGCGTCGAGCCCGATTACCCCATCGCCGGGGGCGCCGGCGGCGAGGACGACGAGCTGCCCAGCCTGGAGGCGCGCAGCTCGGCGCCGGAGACCCTCGGCGACCACCTGCTGTGGCAGGTCCACATGGCGCCCCTGTCGGCGACCGACCGCGCCATCGCCGAGGCCCTGATCGCCAGCATCAACGACGAGGGCTACCAGACCGCCACCCTGGGCGAGGTCGCCGATACCCTGGGGCTGGACGAGGAGGACGTGCACGCGGTGCACGTGTGGGTCCTGCACCTGGACCCGGTGGGCGTGGGCGCCCGCGACCTGGCCGAGTGCCTGGACGCCCAGCTCGATCTGGTCCCGGAGGAGACGCCGGGGTGGGCGACCGCCCGCGCCATCGTCCGCCACCACCTGGAGGCCCTGGGCGGGCACGACTACAAGGCCCTGCGCAAGGCCCTGGGCGCGGACGACGACGAGCTCGACGCCGGGGTGGCGGTGATCCGCAGCCTCAACCCGCGGCCGGGGACGGTCATCGGCGGCGAATCGGCGCCCACCGTGGTGCCCGACGTCATGGTCAGCCACCGCGGCGACCGCTGGCAGGTGGAGCTCAACGCCGAGGCCATCCCGCGCCTGCGGGTGAACGCCGCCTACGCGGATCTGGCCCGTTCCGGCGGCGACCGCGAGGCCAAGAAGTACGTGCGCGACCACCTGCAGCAGGCGCGCTGGTTCATCAAGAGCCTGGCCAGCCGCAACGAGACCCTGCTCAAGGTGGCCACCGCCATCGTCGAGCGCCAGCAGGGCTTTCTGGAGCACGGGCCCACCGCCATGCGCCCCATGGTCCTGCGCGACATCGCCGAGACGGTGGAGCTGCACGAATCCACGGTGTCGCGGGTGACCACCCAGAAATACATGCACACCCCGCAGGGGGTGTTCGAGCTCAAGTACTTCTTCTCCAGCCAGCTGGGCACCACCGACGGCGAGGGCGTCTCCGCCACCGCCATCCGGGCCATGATCCAGCGGCTGGTGGACGAGGAGGACCCGGCCAAGCCCTACAGCGACGCGCGCCTGGCCGAGATCCTCAAGGAGCAGGGCTACGAGGTGGCCCGCCGCACCGTGGTCAAATACCGCCAGGCCATGGACATCCCGTCCTCGAGCCAGCGCAAGCGTCGGGCCCGGCGCTGAGGCCCATTCCGCCCCCAAGGAGATTTCCGGAAAATGCAACTGGACGTGAGCGGTAAGAACATCGAAGTCACCGACGCCCTGCGCACCTATGTGGCCGAGAAGGTGGAGCGCGTCCAGCGCCACCTCGACGACCTGCGCGACGCCCACGTCGTGCTGGCGGTGGAGAAGCACCGCCACTTCGCCGAGATCAACCTCAACGCCAACGGCACCACCCTTCACGCCGACGCGGAAGACAAGGATATGTATGCGGCGATCGATGCGATGGCCGACAAGATCGACCGGCAGGCTCGCCGGCATCACGGGAAAGCTACGGAGCACGGCCAGCGTGAAGCGCGCGACGCCAAGGAACAGCCCCCCGGAAGCGGCGACTAGCACCAGCCCGGAAGCGGCCATGGCCAGCGCCGATCCCATCCGCATCCGCGACCTGCTCAGCCGTGACCGGGTGCGCACGGACCTCACCGCCAGCAGCAAGAAGAGCCTGCTCGATCAGCTGGCGGCCCTGTTCCAGGACGATCGGCCCGACCTGGACGAGCGCGAGGTGTTCCAGACCCTGCTGCGGCGGGAGCAACTCGGCTCCACCGCGGTGGGTCACGGCGTCGCCCTGCCCCACGGCCGGCTGGCCGACCTCGACCGGCCCCTGGGCGCCTTCAGCCGGCTGGCGGAGCCCGCCGACTTCGACGCCATCGACGACCAGCCGGTGACCCTGGTGTTCGCCCTGCTCGTCCCCAACGAGGAGAACGAGCAGCACCTGCAGGTGCTGGCCCGGCTCGCCCGCATGTTCGACGACGGCGGTTTCCGGGAACGGCTCTTGCAAGCCCCCGAGGGGGAGCTGTTCGATCTGCTGGTGGGCAAGGACGACGAGATGGCGGGGCAGTGAGCGGCACGATCACCGTCGACGAGGTCTTCGAGGCGCAGGCCGACACCCTCGGCCTGGAATGGCTGGCTGCGCGCGGCGCGGGCGACCACCGCATCGATTCGGAGATGGTGCAGAAGCCGTCGCTGGCCCTGGTGGGCCAGCTGGATTTCGTCTACCCCAACCGCCTGCAGGTGTTCGGTCGGGCGGAGATCGCCTACCTCAACCAGATGGCCCCCCGGGACCGCCGTGCCGCCCTGGAGGGCCTGTTCGGCAAGGGCCTGTCGGCGCTGGTAGTGAGCGACCGCGAGCGCCAGGATCCGCCGCCGGAGGTGATCGAGGTGGCCGAGGCCCACCAGACCCCGCTGCTGCGCTCGCAGCTGTCCAGCCCGCAGCTGGTCCACCACCTGCACCACTACCTGTCGCGGGTGCTGGCCGAGCGCACCACCGTCCACGGCGTGTTCCTGGACGTCATGGGCCTGGGCACCCTGCTCACCGGGCCCAGCGGCGTGGGCAAGAGCGAGGTGGCGCTGGAGCTGCTCACCCGCGGCCACCACCTGATCGCCGACGACGCCCCGGAGCTCGCCTCCGAGGTCCCCGGTATGCTGGTGGGGCGCTCCCCGGAGATGCTCAAGGACCACCTGGAGGTCCGCGGCCTGGGCATCCTCAACGTCCGCCAGCTGTTCGGGCCGGCCACCGTGGTGGCCAGCAAGCGCCTGCGCCTGATCATCCACTTCAAGCGGACGGCCGGCGACGACCTCGCCCAGATCGACCGCCTGCAGCAGGAGCAGGATACCCAGTCCATCCTGGGCATCCCCATCCCGCGTGTGACGCTGCCGGTGACCCCGGGCCGCAACCTGGCGGTGATGGTCGAGGTGGCCGTCCAGAGCTACTTCCAGAAGTCCTACGGCGTGAACCCCGAGCAGGACTTCCGCGAGCGCCTGCGCCAGCAGCTGCTGGAGGACGACCGGGGCGGCGAATGGAACTGATCGTGGTCAGCGGCATCTCGGGATCGGGCAAGTCGAGCGCCATCCACGCCCTGGAGGATGCCGGCTACTACTGCGTCGACAACCTGCCCCCCGGGCTGCTGTGCCAGCTCGGCCAGGTGCTGGCCAGCGGGCCCCAGCCCGTGGAGCGGGCGGCCGTCGGCATCGACGTGCGCACCCGCGCCCACCTGAACGACCTCCCCCAGGCGCTGGCCCAATTGGCACAAGACGGCGGCGTGCAGGTGCGCGGCCTGTTCCTGGAGGCCAACGAGGCCAGCCTGCTGCGCCGCTTCAGCGAGACCCGGCGGCGCCACCCCCTGGCCGAATCGGGCCGCAGCCTGCCCGAGGCCATCGCCGCCGAGCGGCAGCACCTGGCGCCGCTGGCCGAGGTGGCCGACTGGGTGCTGGACACCAGCGACCTGTCGGTCCACGCCCTGCGCCGCCGGGTGCAGTCCTTCGCCCAGGGCGAGGCCGCCTCCCGCAGCCTCACCGTGCTGTTCCAGTCGTTCGGCTTCAAGCACGGCGTGCCGATGGACAGCGACCTCCTTTTCGACCTACGCTTCCTGCCCAATCCGAACTATGAGCCGGGCCTGGCCGAGCTGACCGGGCTGGACGCCCCCGTGCAGGAATTCCTGGAGGCCCAGCCGGCGCTGGCCACGCGCCTGGACGATATGGATTCCCTGCTCGACGGCTGGCTACCCGCCTACGCCGACGAGCCGCGCAGCTACCTGACCGTCTCGGTCGGCTGCACGGGGGGCCGCCACCGCTCGGTGTACGCCGTCGAGCAGCTGGGGCGGCGCTTCGCCGACCGCCTCCCCGGCGTGCTGATCCGCCACCGGGAGCTGGGTAGCGCCGAGACCCGTGCCGACCCCAGCGGAGACGACTGAGGCCATGGCCGGAATCGTTGTCATCGCCCATCAGAACCTGGCCCACGAGCTCATCCGGGCGGCCCAGCACATCATGGGCCACGAGGAGCCGCGCCTGGTGGGGGTGGACATCACCTCCCAGTGGACCTTCGAGGAGGCCCGGGAGCGTGTGCGCTCGGCCCTGGCGGAGGTGCGCGACGACGACGGCGCGGTCATCCTCACCGACATGTACGGAGGCACTCCGGCCAACCTGGGCATGGACCTGCTGGAGCCGGGGCGGGTGGAGGTCATCGCCGGGGTCAACCTGCCCATGCTGGTGCGCCTGCTCACCTACCGCTCCAAGCCGCTCGAGGAGCAGGTGCAGAAGGCCCTGGAGGGCGGCCGCGAGGGCGTGGTCCTGGGGCGAAGCCGCTTCCTCAAGCGCACCACGCCGCAGGGAGGCCCATGATCCGCCGTCCCCTGCGCATCACCAACAAACTGGGCCTGCACGCCCGGGCCGCCTCCAAGCTGGTGTCGGTGGCCTCCGGGTACGAGGCCGAGGTAACCCTCAGCCGCGATGGTCAGGAAGTCTCGGGCAAGAGCATCATGGGTGTCATGATGCTCGGCGCCAGCCGCGGCACCGACTTGGAGCTGATCACCGACGGCCCCGACGAGGAGGCCGCCGCCGACGCCCTTTCCGGGCTGGTGGAGGACCGCTTCGGGGAGGGGGAGTGACGGCGGGCTTGCAGGAGCGGCCAGTGGCCGCGATCCTCACCCGGGCTGATTCGGTCGCGGCCACTGGCCGCTCCTACAGGTCCCTGGGTAACAACCGGATTCTTTTTCCCCACTTTCCCTTAACCACAGACGGGGGAGTTCGATGAGCGAAGAGCAAACCGCGACCGCGGAGCCGCAGGAGCATCACCACCTGCCCTTCGAGAAGCGGGTCGATCGCAATAACCTCCACAGCTTCTTCGAGTACAACGGCCTCGACGAGGAGCTGGAGGAGGCGTACTACCGCTTCCTGTACGACTTCGTGCTGGAGCGCATGGAGAAGGATCGCGGCCTCAAGGCCGCCAAGGGCACCGAGTTCGCCCACTACCCCCACGGCCAGCACGCCGGCGAGGACTTCCACCTGCACGGCCACGTGTGGGCGGTACGCTGCGCCGACCTCGGCAACATCATCGGCAAGACCCTCTACCTGACCATGTCGGACGCGGAGAAGGCCGACTTTGCCAAGCGCCACGACGAAAAGGTGGCCGAGCTCAAGAAGAAGGCCGAGTCCAAGCCCAAGGAAGACTCCGACGACATCCCGGCCTTTCGCCATACCTAGGCGGGGCCGGCTGCCGAAACCCTACGGGCGGCCTGCGGGCCGTCCGGTTTGTTTGAAAAAGTGTTCAGTGTTCAGTTTGAAGTGTTCAGTGACACCCCAACCTTGAACCAGGACCGGCCACCCCCCGGAATTGGTTTTCTGAACACCGAAAACTGAACACTGAACACTTGCCTATCCCTTCGCCGTTCAAGGTGCCCTCATGCCCGACCAGCCCCCCCGCCCCATGACCGCGGACGAAGCGGCCGCCTTCATCGCCCGGCTGGCGGAGTCCGACCCCCATCCCACCACCGAGCTGAACTACGCCACGCCGTTCGAGCTGCTGGTGGCGGTGATCCTGTCGGCGCAGAGCACGGATGTCGGGGTGAACAGGGCCACCGAGGGCCTGTTCGCCGCCGCCAACACCCCCGCGGCCATGGCCGAGCTGGGCGAGGCCGGCATCCGCGACCACATCCGCACCCTGGGGCTGTTCAACAACAAGGCCCGCAACGTGGCCGAGACCGCCCGCATGCTGGTGGCCGACCACGGCGGCAAGGTACCCGAGCGCCGCGCCGACCTGGAGCGCCTGCCGGGGGTGGGGCGCAAGACCGCCAACGTCATCCTCAACACCGCCTTCGGCCACCCCACCATCGCGGTGGACACCCACATCTTCCGGGTGTCCAACCGCACCGGGCTCGCCCCGGGCGGCAACGTCACCGCGGTGGAGCGCAACCTGGAGGCCAGCCTGCCCGACGCCTACAAGCGCCACGCCCACCACTGGCTGATCCTGCACGGCCGCTACACCTGCAAGGCGCGCCGGCCGCTGTGCGGGGAATGCCGGGCGTATGATCTGTGCCTGTGGGGGGAGAAGGCGAACTACGCGGAATCGGCGGCGTCGTAGAAACAAGTGCTCAGTGTTCAGTGAAAGGCACGCGGTTTGAGTCCTCGGGGCCGTTTTCGCCGTTACTGAACACTGAACACTGTGAACTGAAAACTTCCTGGAGTTGATCATGCTTTTCGGCGAGAACCGCAGCGACATGCGCGAGGTGTTCTTCTCCGCCTGGGAGAAGTTCCACCGCGGCGATGCCCTCGAGCCGGCGGAGCAGCTGGTGGTGGACGTCCTCCACCGCCATCCGGAGTACCACCGGGTGGTGGGCGACCGGGACAACGCCGACAAGGACTGGACACCGGAGATGGGCGAGACCAACCCCTTCCTGCACATGGGCATGCACATCGCCCTGGCCGAGCAGGTGGGCATGGACCGCCCGGCCGGCATCCGCCAGGCCTACGAGCAGCTGGCCGCGGGCATGGGCGACACCCACGCCGCCGAGCACGAGATGATGGAGTGCCTGGGGCGCTCGCTGTGGCAGGCCCAGCAGTCCGGCGGCCAGCCGGACGAGGCCGCCTACCTGGAATGCGTGCGCAAGCTGGCCAGCGAGCGCGGGGGCCGGGTGGATGACTAGCCGGTGGATGCTGGGCGCCGGCGGGACCGCCAACACCGGCAAGCCAGGGCCGTTCTCCCCCCCTCGGGGGGGAGAGTCATGGGGGGGGAGCGAAGCGACCGCCGAGAAGGTCCGCTGGGACCTGTCCGACCTCTATGCCGGCGCCGACGACCCGCAGCTGTGGGCCGACCTGGACGCTGCGGAGGCGGAGGCCGACCGCTTCCGCGCGGCCTATCACGGCCGGGTGGCCGACCTCGACGGCGCCGGCCTGAACGGTGCGGTGGCCGAGCTCGAGGCCCTGGAGCAGCGGCTGGCGCGGGCAGGCACCTTCATCCAGCTGCTGCACGCCGTCCAGGCCGACGCCCCCGAGGTGGGCGCCGCCCTCACCCGCGTGCAGGAGCGCGCCACCGCCATCGGCAACCGGGTGCTGTTTTTCCAGCTGGAGTGGCAGGCGGTGGACGACGACACGGCCGCGGCCCGGCTGGCCGATCCCGCCCTGGCCGGCTACCGCCACTTCCTGGAAACGGCCCGGCGCTACACCCCCTACCGGCTGTCGGAGCCGGAGGAGCGCATCCTGGCCGAGAAGCAGCTCACCGCACGCGCTGCCTGGACGCGGCTGTTCGACGAGACCTTCACCCGCCTGCGCTTCACGGTGGACGGCGAGTCCCTGTCGGAGGAGGAGGTCCTGGCCCGGCTCAAGCGTGACGACCGCGAGCAGCGCCGGCAGGCCGCCGAGGCCTTCACCGCCGGTCTCGACGAGCAGCTGCCGCTGCTCACCCACATCTTCAACACGGTGCTCTCCGACAAGGCCATCGAGGACCGCCTGCGCGGCTACCCGCACTGGCTGACCGAGCGCAACCTGGACAACGAGGCCTCCGACGCCATGGTGGAGGCGCTGGTGGGGCGGGTCGCCGACCGTAACGGCCTGATGGCCCGCTACTACCGGCTGAAATCCCGCCTGCTGGGCCTGGATACCCTCTACGATTTCGATCGCTACGCCCCCATCCCGGGCACCGGGCGCAGCGTGAGCTGGGACGAGGCCCGGGCCACGGTGCTCGAGGCCTACGGCGCCTTTTCGCCGGACATGCGGGCCATCGCCCAGGAATTCTTCGACCACGGCTGGATCGACGCCCCGGTGGCGGCGGGCAAGAGCGGCGGCGCCTTCTCCCATCCGGCGACACCGGACGTCCATCCCTACGTGCTGGTGAACTTCACCGGCACCCCGGGCGACGTCATGACCCTGGCCCACGAGCTCGGCCACGGCGTCCACCAGTACCTGGCCCGGGAGCGCGGCTACTTCAACGCCGACACGCCGCTGACCACTGCCGAGACCGCCTCGGTGTTCGGCGAGATGCTCGCCTTCGAGCACCTCATGGCGCGCGAGGCGGACCCCAGGGTGCGGCTGGGCCTGCTGTGCAACAAGCTCGAGGAGATGTTCGCCACCGTGTTCCGCCAGGTGGCCATGAACCGCTTCGAGGACGCCGTGCACACCGCCCGGCGCGAGGAGGGCGAGCTCTCCGCCGAGCGCCTCAATGAGCTGTGGCTGGCCACCCAGCGGCCGCAGTTCGAGGACGCCGAGGGCCCGGCGGTCCACATGAGCGAGGGCTACCGCAGCTGGTGGTCCTACATCCCCCACTTCCTGCACGTGCCGGGCTACGTCTACGCCTACGCCTTCGGCGAGCTGCTGACCCTGGCCCTGTACGAGCGCTACCGCGAGCAGGGCGAGGCCTTCGTGCCGCAGTACCTGGAGATGCTGCGGGCGGGGGGCAGCGAGGCCCCGGAGGTGCTGGTGGGCCGCCTGGGCCTGGACCTCGCCGACCCGGGGTTCTGGGAGCGCGGCCTGGACGTGCTGGAATCCATGGTCGCCCGCGCCGAGTCCCTGGCCGCCGAGACCGGGAGCCTGGCCTAGAGCAGCCCCTCCAGCCACCCCCGCGGCACCGCCTCCATGTCCCCCAAGTAGCGCTGGTAGTGCAGGCCGATACGCTGCTCCAGCGCCTCGGCCCGGCGGGCCAAGCCGGCGCGATCGCCCTCGGGCAGGGGCGGCCGGCCGGCCAGGGCGGCCACGTTGGCCCGCCCCCGCGGCTGCAGGCGGAATACCGGCCGACCGAAGACCTCGGCCAGGGCGCGCAGGGCGCCCTTGAGCCGGAAGCGGTTGCTGCTCCAGAGGTTGGCCGCCACCACGCCGCCGTCGGCCAGCCGCTCGCCGATGGCGCCGTAGAACGCCCGATCCAGGCTGCCCGACGCCGGGCCGTCGGCGTCGAACACGTCGGTCACCACCAGATCCCAGGAGCCGGCGCTGTCGGGCCCGGGCGCGGCCAGGAAGCCGCCGGCATCGGCCAGGTGGACGCGCAGGCGCGGGTCGCCCTCGGGCAGGGCGAAGAAGTCGCGGGCCACGGCCACCACCTGGGGGCGGAGCTCCACCGCCTCCACCCGCGCCCGCGGGAAGTGGTGCAGGAAGAAGTGGACCAGGGCGCCGCCGCCCAGCCCCAGCAGCAGGATGCGCCGGGGCTCGGGGTTGAACAGGAGGGCGGCGGTGAGGATGCGCGTGTAGGGCAGGACCAGGCGATGCGGCGCCTCCGGATCGAGGCTGGTCTGCTTGGACACACTGCCGAAGTGGAGGGTGCGCGCCCCGGAGGGCTCCTGCACCACCTCGATGATCCCGGCCGTGTCCGCCTGCCGATAGAGGGTGCTCCGGCCCACGATTCGTTCCTCCCTTGCCCGCTCCCGTTGCGCATTCTGGCACAGGACCACCCGGCGGCGCCCTTGTCCGCCGCCGGCGCAGGCGCAATGATGGGAGAAGCCCAGCCAGCCGGAGCCCCCATGCGCCGCGACGATACCCTGCGCCCCCTCAGCCGCCAGCACCACATCGCCCTGGTGTTCGCCAAGACCCTGCGCCAGTGGCGGCGGGCGGCGGCCGCGCCGGGCGACCGCCGGCGGGTGGCCGAGTCGGCCCACCGCTTCTGGCAGGTGGAGCTGGTGCCCCACTTCCGCGCCGAGGAGGAGCACCTGCTGGGCCACTGGGACCGCCCCGGCACCGATCCCCTGGCGACGCGCGTGCTGCAGGAGCACGTGGGCATCCACCGCGTCGCCCAGCGCCTGGCCCGGGCCCTGGAGGCGGACGACCTGGAGGCCGCCTGGGACGAGGCCCTGCGCCTGGGCGACTGCGTCAACGCCCACGTGCGCTTCGAGGAGCGCAGCTGGCTGCCGGTCCTGGAAGCGGAGCTGGAGGCGGGCCGGCTGACCCGGGCCGCCGAGGCCATGGCCAATGCCCTGGACCCCGACCAGGCGGAGGCGGCCCTGCCGCCGCGTCCGGCAACCGCGCAGTCGCCTCCGGACTGAAGGAGAGGGGGAGCATGGAGCCCTGGCACAGCGCCGCCGTGACCCACATCGGCCGGCGCACCACCAACGAGGACGGCCTCCTGGAGGCCCCCGACCTGCGCCTGTGGGCGGTGGCCGACGGCATGGGCGGCCATGCCCACGGCGAGGTGGCCAGCCGCACCGGCCTGCAGGCCCTGAAGCGCGCCGTCCTCGGCGGCCACGACCTGGCCGCGGCGGTCGCCGCCGCCAGCCGCGCCGTCTGGGAGGCGGCGCGCAAGGCGGGCTCCGACATGGGCACGACCCTGGTGGCCCTGCGCCTCCACCCCGACTCCTTCCAGCTGGCCTGGCTGGGGGACAGCCGGGCCTATCGCTGGGACGGCCGCGACCTGGCCCAGCTCACCACCGACCACACCATGGTCCAGGACTGGGTCGAGCAGGGCCGGATCACGGCCGGCGAGGCCCGCCACCACCCCTACGGCCACATCCTGACCCGGGCCGCCGGGCTGGCCCCCGAGGAGACGGCGGCGAGCGTGACGGGGCCCCTGCGCGGCGACGAGCGGTTCCTGCTTTGCTCCGACGGACTCACCGACACCCTGGGCGACGAGGCCATGGCGGCGATCCTCGCCGGCGCCCACCCTGGCGAGGCGCCGCAGCGCCTGCTGGAGGCGGCCACGGCGGCCGACAACCCCTACCAGGACAACCTCACCGCCGTCGTGGTCTACCCGGCCTAGACAGCGGACAACGCGGAGGCGGCCATGCCCGAGCTTTCCATCGACGCCCTCAATCCCGCCGGCACCCGGGCCTGGCGCCTGCAGGGCGATCACACCTGGCGCAGGGCCGCCTTCGCCGAGCCCTTGCAGACGGGGGACTTCACCACGGAGGATCCGGAGGAGGCGCGCCGCTGGCTGGCGGGACGCCTGAGCAAGGACTGGCGGGGCCGCGTGAGCTGGGAGGCGGCGCCGAACCGCAGCACCTTCGCCCCCGGCGAGATCAGCCTCCAAGCCATCGCCCACCGCCGCGCACCGGCGCCGGTACCGGACCGGGACGAACTGCAGCGGGTGATCGCCGGGGCCCGGAGCGAGGGCCGCCGGACCCTGTGCCTGCACCTCAACGGCCACTTCCTGCTGCGCGAGCCGGAAGAGCACGCGGTGGCCGGCGACCCGGCCCTGGCCGCCCACGGCGACAGCCTCTCCGGCCCCGCCTATCTGGGCCCGGAAGCCGCCGAGGATCGCGAGTACATGGACGCCCACTACCGCAACTTCCTGGGCGCCTGGTACCAGCACCTGCGCAGCGGGCGGGTCAGCGTCTACGCCGGAGAGCCGCTGTGGGACCTGTCGGCGGAGGACCTGGCGGAGCGGATACGGGGGTGGCAACCGAACGGCTAGTGGTCAGTTTTCAGGGAACGGCAGAGGCAACGGCCAACCGCGTTGCCGCCCAACGAGGCCTAGCACCCCTCCCCGGCCCGCGAATCCTGCGGGGCCTCCTCGATGGTCATGCCGAGCTTGTCGAGCAGGGCGCGGTCGCTGTTCTCGTCCGGGTTGGGGGTAGTCAGCAGCTCGTCGCCGTAGAAGATGGAATTGGCGCCGGCCTGGAAGCACAGCGCCTGCTCCGCCTCGGTCATGGACAGGCGCCCGGCGGCCAGGCGGATGTAGGAGGTGGGCAGGGCGATGCGGGCGGCGGCCACGGTGCGGATGAACTCGAGCACCGCCACCGGCTCGCCCTGCTCGCCCACGGGGGTGCCGGGCACCGGCACCAGGTTGTTGATGGGCACGCTGCCGGGCTGCGGTTGGAGGGCAGCCAGCTCGGCGATCAGCCCGGCGCGGTCGTCGCGGCTCTCGCCCATGCCCAGGATCCCGCCGCAGCAGACGTTGACCCCGGCCTCCTGGACCTTGCGCAGGGTGTCGAGGCGATCGTCGTAGCCGCGCGTACCGATCACCTCCGCGTAGTATTCCGGAGAGGTGTCGAGGCTGTGGTTGTAGTAGTCCAGGCCCGCCTCGGCCAGGCGCTCGGCCTGGCCGTCGCGCAGCATGCCGAGGGTGGCGCAGGTCTCCATGCCCATGCCCTTGACCGCCACCACCATCTCCGCAACCTGGTCCAGGTCGCGGTCCTTGGGGCCGCGCCAGGCGGCGCTCAGGCAGAAGCGGGTGGCGCCGGCCGCGCGCGCCGCGCGCGCCCGCTCCAGGACCTCGTCGAGCTCCATCAGGCCGTCGCCCTCGACGCCGGTGTGGTAGCGCGCCGCCTGCGAGCAGTAGCCGCAGTCCTCGGGGCAGCCCCCGGTCTTCACCGACAGCAGCGAGCTGACCTGCACCGCCCCCGGCCGGAAGTGGCGGCGGTGCACGGTCTGGGCCTCATAGATGAGGTCCATGAAGGGCTTGTCGAGGAGCGCGCGGATCTCGCCGCGGCTGTGGGCCTGGGCCATATTGATCACCTCTCGCGGGATGCCGGCCCCCCACGGAGGGGCCGGGGACTGCATTCGTTTCCGCCGGGCCAGGGCTGGTAGAATCCTTCCAGTCGAACGGACGGCTCCTGGGGCAGCCGCCGGACCCAATGCGCATCCGCTAGGGGGGACCCCTAACCATGAACCTGATGACCATGCAATGGCGAGCCGTGCTGCTCGCCCTGACCCTCGGCGTGGCCGGCATTATGACCGTTCAGCCGGTCGCGGCCAAGACGCTGCAGTGGGGCGGCTGCGGCATCACCAAGAAGGCCTTCATGTTCGCCCTGGCCGATGCCTTCAAGGAACGCACCGGCATCGACATCCAGATCCACGGCGGCGGGGCCACCTACGGCATCCGCGGTACGGCCGCCGGCAAGATCGACATGGGCGGGGCCTGCCGTCCCGCCATGGCCGGGAATCCCAAGGAAGACGTGCAGATGGTCCAGGTGGCCTGGGACGCCCTGGTGGCCATCGTCCACCCCTCCAATCCGGTGGACAACATCACCAGCGAGCAGCTGCGCCAGATCTTCCGGGGCCAGATCACCAACTGGAAGGCCCTCGGCGGTCCCGACAAGTTCATCGTGGTGGGCTACCGCTCGGCCCCCCTGTCGGGGGTGGGCTTCTCCTTCCGCGAGCTGGGCTTCCGCCAGAAGACCGGCACCGGCGACTTCACCATGGGGGTGGCGCGCAAGTCCTCCGGACCGCTGGAGGTGGCGGTGGAGCACCTGCCCAACGCCTTCGCCGTCACCGGCGTCTCCAGCGCCCGCAAGCGGGACGTGAAGATCATCGGGGTGGACGGCATCGAGCCCACCCCCGAGAACATCGCCGCGGGCAAGTACACGCTCTTCCGGCCCCTGTACCTGACCATGCCCAAGGATCCGGATCCGGCGGTTAAGCAGTTCGTGGACTTCGCCTTGTCCAAGGAGGGCCAGCAGATCATCCGCGAGCAGGGCACGGTGAACCTGGAGATGGGCAGCCACCTGGACAACCCCTGGGGCGGCGACACCTTCCAGCCCGAGTAGGGGTTGGGCCGCCGCCCGAGCGAAAGGAGCCCCCATGGGCAACCGCCTGTCCCGGATCTACACCCGCACCGGGGACGCCGGCGACACCGACCTCGGCGACGGCTCGCGGGTGCCCAAGGACCACCCGCGGGTGGCCGCCTACGGCGAGGTGGACGAGCTCAACAGCCAGATCGGCCTGATCGCCGCCGAGGGGGTCCCCGAGGAGGTGGCCGGCCTGCTGGCGGACCTCCAGCACGACCTGTTCGATCTCGGTGCCGAGCTGGTGGTGCCCGGCCACGAGGCCCTGCGGGAGGAGCGCCTGGCGGCCCTGGAGGCCGCCATCGACCGCTTCAACGAGGAGCTCGGCCCGCTCAAGGAGTTCATCCTCCCCGGCGGCAGCCGCGCGGGCGCCCAGGCCCACCTGGCCCGGGCCGTCTGCCGGCGCGCGGAGCGGGCGGTCTACGCCCTGTCGCGGACCGACGGCGTTTCCGCGGTCACCCTCCGCTACCTCAACCGGCTCTCCGACCTGCTGTTCGTCCTGGCGCGCGTCATCAACCGCCGCGGCGGCTCCGGCGAGGTGCTGTGGCAACGGGGCCGCACCGCAGGCTAAAGGAAGCCCCTGTACCCGGATAGGGTTTTCCTGCATTCTTGAACCGAATGCAATGCCCGGCCGCCGGGTCGCAGGCATTGCTCGGAACAAGGACAGGCCACCAGAGGGGGGGCCGATGAGCCCCGTCCGCCTTCGTGTCCTGGGAGCGGACGCCTCCGCGGTTGACCGACTGCGCCGGCTCCTGGCCGACCACGGCTATCGCCCACGGAACGCCTCCGCCGACGGCGAGGACCAGGAACTGGTCCTCGATCCGCCGGACGATTCCGGTCACGTCCTGCCGACCCGGCCGGGCCCCACGGCCTCCCTCCTCGACGGGGTGGATGAGCCCCTCCTCCTGTGCGACGCCGACGGCTCCCTGGCCCTGGCCAACCGGGCCGCCGCCGAGCTGCTCGACCTGTCCGCCAACGGCCTGCCGCTGTTTTGCAGCGACGGGCGGACGCCCCTGCCGCCGGAAGAGTATCCCTGTCAGCTCGCCCTGCACGGCGAGGGCCCGGTCGGCCGGCGGCTGGCGGCCCGCTCGCCGCAGGGCGGGATGCGCCAGGTGCTGGTCCGGGCCGAGCCCGTCACCGACTCGGCAGGGCATCCCCGCGGGGTGGTGGCCACTCTCCACGACCTCACCGACCAGGAGGAGGCGCAGCAGCGGCTGCGCCGCCAGCGCGACCTGTACGCGGCGCTCAGCGAGGTCAACCAGTTCGTGGTGCTGCGCGATCCCGACCCCCAGTCCATGTTCGACGGGGTCTGCCGGATCGCCGTGGAGTACGGCGGCCTGCGGCTTGCCTGGGTGGGGATCCCGGACGACCGGGGCTGGGTCCGCCCTGCCGCCAGCCATGGCGAGGCCAGCGAGTATCTCCGGGAACTGGCCATCTCCATCGATCCCGCCCGCCCGGAGAGTCGCGGCCCCACCGGCACCGCCATGCGCGAGGACCGCCACGTGGTGGAGCCCACCATCTCCACCGACCCCAGCATGTCGCCCTGGCACGCGGCGGCCGAGGCCGTCGGGCTGCGCTCGTCGGCGGCCTTCCCCGTCCATCGCGGCGGCGAGGTGGCGGCCTCCCTCAACGTCTACGCCGGGGCCACCGACTACTTCAGCGAGGACCTCCTCCACCTCCTGGACGAGATGGTCCTGGACATCGCCTTCGCCCTGGACAACCACGACCGCGAGGCGGAGCATCGCCGCCTGGTGGAGATCATCGAGGCCACCCCCGACTTCGTCGGCCTGGCGGACACCGACGGCACCGTCCTCTACCACAACCCGGCGGCCCTGGGACTGCTGGGCCGGGACCGCAGCAGCGGGCGGGTGGCAGACTTCCATACCCCCCACTCGCTGGAGCGCCTGCAGCAGGTGGCCCTGCCCACGGCGCGCGAGCAGGGCGTGTGGCGGGGCGAGTCGGAGATCGTCAACGCCGACGGCGAGCCCGTCCCCTTCTCGCAGACCATCATCGCCCACCGCGACCCGCAGGGGCAGGTGACCCATTTCTCCACCATCGCCCGCGACATCTCCGAGCAGAAGCGCGCCGATGCGGAGATCCGGCGGCTGGCCTACCGCGACCCGGTGACCGGCCTGGCCAACCGCGCCAATCTGCTGGAGCGCCTCGACCAGGAGCTGAGCCGGGCGCGGCGCCAGCAGATGTACGGCGCCCTGCTCTACCTGGATCTGGACCAGTTCAAGGCCATCAACGACTCCCTCGGCCATCCCGCCGGGGATGCCCTGCTGCGAGCCCTGGGCCAGCGGCTGCTGGAGTCGGTGCGCCCGGAGGACGTGGTCGCCCGCGTGGGCGGCGACGAGCTCGTGGTGCTGATCCCCGACCTCGGCACGCAGGCGGAGGCCGCCGCCGTCCAGGCCGAGCAGCTGGCGGAGAAGCTCCTTGCCGCGATCGGCCGGGCCTTCGAGCTGGACGACCACCGCCTGTTCATCACCGCCAGCCTGGGGCTGACCCTGTTCCCCGAGGCCGGATCCACCCGCGACATCCTGCTGCAGCAGGCCGACGCCGCCATGTACAACGCCAAGGGCGAGGGCCCCGGCAACCTGCGCTTCTTCCACCCGGAGATGCTGGAGGCGGTGCGCCAGCGGCTGGACCTGGAGCAGGAGCTGCGCGGCGCCCTGGAGCGCGGCGAGCTCGCCCTCGCCTACCAGCCCATGATCGCCCTCGACCGCCCCGAGAGCCCGCTGGTCGGCCTGGAGGCCCTGGTTCGCTGGAATCATCCCCGGCGGGGGCCCATCTCGCCGGCCGAGTTCATCCCGGTGGCCGAGGACAGCGGCCTGATCCTGGACGTGGGCAACTGGGTGCTGGAGGAGGCCTTCGGCCAGCTCGGGCGCTGGCAGGCGGCCGGCCTGAGCCCCGGGCCGCAGGGCCTGGGCATCAACATCAGCCCGCGCCAGTTCGCCCACCACGATTTCGTCGACCGCATCGACCGGCTGCTCAAGCGCACCGGGGTGCCAGCCCACTGGATCAAGCTGGAGATCACCGAGCACCTCCTGATCCAGCACCTGGGCACCGCCGTGGAGCGCATGCAGGCCCTGCGCGAGCTCGGCCTGAGCTTCGCGGTGGACGACTTCGGCACCGGCTACTCGTCGCTGAGCTACCTGCACCGGCTGCCGGTGACCACCCTCAAGATCGACCGCTCGCTGGTGGCCGATGTGGAGGGCCCCACCAGCTCGGCGGTGATCGTGGAGGCGGTGCTGGCCATGGCCGACCGCCTCGGCCTGGGCGTCGTGGCCGAGGGCGTGGAGACCGCCTCGCAGGCCGAATTCCTGGCCCGGCGCGGCGGCACCACCGGCCAGGGCTTCCTCTGGGCCGCCGCCGAGCCGGCGGCGGAGGTGACCGGCCGCCTGCCCCCCGCTTCCCGAGGGCCGCCTCCGGGTTAGGATGGGGGCGGTCTCACCCAACCGCCGACAAGGGGAACCCCATGATCCACCTCCGCCTGCCCTCGCTGGCGGCCATCCTGCTGCTGGCCGGCTGCGCCTCGGCGCCGCAGGGGCCCACCTTCACCAGCGGCAGCGCCGCCGCCCGGGAGCTCAGCCACCGGGGCGAGCGCGTGGCCAGCTGCGATTTCAACGGCGACGGCCGCGCCGATTTCGTGGCCACCGGCGCCACCCCCCGGGGACAGCAGCGCACCAGCGTGCTGGTCACCGGCAGCGGACGCTTCTCCACCTCCCTCCGCCTGGAGCGGGGCTTCGGCGGGCTGGCCGCCGGCGATTTCGATGCCGACGGCCACTGCGACTTCGCGGGGCTTACCGGGGGCGAGGGCGCCTCCTCCCGCAGCGACTTCCGGATCTTCTTCGGCGCCGGGGACGGCCGCTTCCCGGCCACGGTGTCGCGGGCGGCCGGGCCCTCCTTCCCGCGGGCGCTGGCGGCCGGCGATCTGGACGGAGACCGCATCACCGATCTGGCGGTCTTCTACAAGACCTTCCGCAGCCGCGACGACACCGCCATCTTCCCGGGCGGCGCGGACCGGGACCGGCCGCGCCGGGCCGAGGCCCTGCGGCTGGGCGCCAACGCCGCCCGGGCGCTGGCCGCGGACGTCGACGGCGACGGCGACGCCGATCTCGCGGTCCTGGGCCGCGACCGCCGCCTCCACCTCCTGCTCAACCGGCCCGGCCCCATGCGCCACGGCAGCAGCCGGGCCTACGGCGAGGCGGCCGGGGGCGGGCTCCCGCACGCGGCGCTGGTGGCCGGCGATTTCGACGGCGACGGCGATGCCGACCTGGCGGTGGCGGACGGCGGCGTGGACCGGGTGTTCCTGTTCACCGGCGACGACCGCCCGGCCCTGGCGGCCTCCTACCGTTTCCCCGCCGGCTCGGCCCCGCGCAGCCTGGCCGCCGCCGACCTGGACGGCGATGGCCGCGACGACCTGGTGGTGCTGCGCCAGGGCGGGGACGGCCCGGTGCTGACCGCGCTGCGCACGGCGGCCGACGGCGCCGGCCTCAGCCTGCGCGCCACCGGCGACCGCCGCCTGGAGGACCTGGACCGTGGCCGCAGCCTGCGGTTGGCGGACCTGGACGAGGCGGGCGGACCGGACGCCGTGGTGTGGGGGTCGCAGGACGGCGAGCCGCGGCTGGTGGCGGTGCGCGATCTGCGCATCGTCCGCCCCGGGCCATAGGCGTCCTCACAGGAAGGTCCGGCGGAACCCCTCGGCGGTCGCCGGGCGGCCGAAGTGGAACCCCTGGCCCAGCTCGCAGCCCAGCTCCCGGAGCGCCGTCTCCTGCTCGGCGGTCTCGATGCCCTCGGCCAGGCAGGTCAGGCCCAGGGTGTCGGCGAGCTGGATGATCGCGGTGACCACCGAGCGGGTCTCCGCGTGGGCGATCCGCGCCACGAAGGAGCGGTCGATCTTGAGCACATCCACCGGCAGCTGCTCCAGGTAGCTCAGCGACGAGTAGCCGGTGCCGAAGTCGTCGATGGCGATGCGCACGCCGAGGTCCTTGAGCGCGTGCAGGGTCGCCAGCCCGCCGTGCTCCTCCGACATGGCCAGGCTCTCGGTGATCTCCAGGGTCAGTCGGTGGGGCTCCAGGCCGGCCTCCGCCAGCACCTGGCGGACGCTTGCGGCCAGCTCCGGGCTGTAGAACTGCCGGGGCGAGACATTGACCGACAGCCCCAGCGGAGCGGCGTCCTCCCCCTGCCATTGCCGCAGCTGCCGGCAGCCCTCGCGCAGGGCCCAGCCGCCCAGCTCCACGATCAGGCCGGTCTCCTCGGCCAGCGGCACGAACTCGGCCGGAGAGCGCAGCCCCACCTCGGGGTCGCGCCAGCGCAGCAGGGCCTCCGCCCCTTTCAGCCGGTGATCGGACAGGCGGTACAGGGGCTGATAGAAGACCTCGAACTCCCCCTGCTCCCAGGCCCGGGCCAGCTCCTGCTTGAGCTGAAGCCGATGCTGGATGGCCTCGCCCATCTCGTGGCCGTAGAACCGGTAGCATCCGCCGCCACCGCGCTTGGCTGCCTGCAGGGCCGAATCCGCCTGCTGCTGCAGGTCCAGGGTGCCATCGGCCGCTCCCTCCTCACCCGGGAGCAGGGCGATGCCGAGGCTGGCGGTAAGCTGGACGCTACCCCCCTCGAGCTCGATCGGCTCGCCCACGCCGCGCAGGATCCGGTTGGCCAGGACGGCGGCCTGCTCGCCGTCCAGGTCCCACGCCACCACGGCGAGCTCGTCCGCCCCCCGCCGCCCCACCAGATCCCCCGGGCGCACCATCGCCTCCAGGCGCCCGGCCAGCTCCCGGATGACCCGGTCGCCGCCGCCGTGGCCGTGGCGGTCGTTGATCTCCCGGAAGCCGTCCACATCCAGCTCGAGCAGGGCCAGCGAGCCCTGTCGGCGCCAGGTCCGGGGCAGGGCCTCGGCCAGGGCCTCGTCGAAGCCCGGCCGGTTGGCCAGCCCGGAAAGGGGGTCGATGCGGCGCTGCCGATACAGCTCGTTGCGATGGCGGCGCTCCCGCCGGGTGACCAGCTGGGAAACGCCGCCCAGCAGACCCAGGTAGAAACCGAAGCTCAAAAAGACGGGCCAGTTGTTGTCCCACCACGCCCCCCACAGGGCCGCCACGGGCAGCGAGACGTAGGCGGTCAGGGGCTGGCCCGTCACGCTGTGATAGGCACCGATTCGGCGGCTCCCGTCCGGGTGGACCCGGCCCCGGTAGAATCCGGAGGAGCCCCCCGGGTGGGTCTCCAGCTGGCCGACCAGCGGGCCGTTGGCGGCCTTGAGGTAGGTGTGCTCGGGGTGGGGAACCGGCCAGCGGGCCTGGTGCAGATGGTCGGCGCGCAGCAGGCCGACGCTGGCGCCGGGGTGCAGATCCAGGCCCGCCCAGCGGGCGGTGATCGCCGTTACCGGCAGGAAGGTCTCCAGGATCAGCGGCCCCTCGCCCCGGCCCCGCTCGCTCAGCCGGCGGATGGGGATGCACCAGCCGTCCCCGCCGGGACAGGGCCGGTTGTGGCCGAGGTTCAGGGCGTGGCGCTCCTCCGGGAGGGCGCTCAGCAGACCCACGCGCTGCATGACGGTGAAATGCGGCGGGCCCGCTTCCCGGCCGGGCAGGTACTGATCGAGCAGCTCGCCGTCGGGGCCGAAGGCGCGCACCCCCACCAGCTCCGGGAAGGAGCGGGCGAAATCATGGAGGTAGGGGGCCAGCGGGGCACCCGCCCGGGCCTGCGCCGCCCGCTCGGCGTGCCGCTGGGCCAGGAAGCCCAGACCCCGGCCGATGTCCTCGAACAGGGTGCGCGTGCTCAGGGCCGCGAAGCTCGCCTGGGCGGCGAGGCTGGCGCGCAGGCGGGCGGCCTCCTGGTGCCAGCGCCAGAACCCGAAGGCCGCCAGCACCACCACCCCCAGCAGGAAGAAGCCGAGCAGGGCCCGGCGCAGCAGGAAGGCGAAGCGCAGCGACGGATCCCGCGGCGAGGCGAAGGGGTTCCACCAGCGATGGGAGCGGGGGGGCCCCTCGAAAGATCCGATCTGCGCCAAGGCAAGGACCTGATTGGTTCACGGAAGCGGGACCCGGCCGGGCCCCGTGCGTCCCCCTCGCGGCAACGTAGCAAGCGCCGGGGGCCCTGTCATCGGCAGGGAGGCCGACGCCGGCCCTAGTCCTCCAGCGCCACCGGGCAGCGAAAGCCCTCGGGCTTGACGGTCAGCAGCGAGGCCCGCGATTCCTTGAGCACCTCCTCGGCGGTGTTGCCGATGAAGAACCCCGCCAGGCCGGTGCGCGCTACCGTGCCCATGACGATCAGGTGGGCCCGCTGGGCATCCGCGGTGTCCAGGATGACATCGGAGGGCTCACCCTTGCGGATGTGCGGCACGGTCCGGACATCGTCGCGCCCATGGGCGTCCAGCAGGGCCTTGAGGCGCTGGCGGTGGCTGTCCTCGATGCCGCGCTCGAGGGCATCCACCTCCTTGGCGGTGAGAAGCCCCCGGCCGCTGCGCAGCATGGACTCACCGACCACCTGCCAGGCGTGCACCACGTGCAGCTCGGCTTGCTCCCAGGCCGCCAGCGATCCCGCCAACTGCAGGATCCTGCCGTTGAGTGCGTCGTTCTCCGGCTCCTCGGGGTCCGGATCAACCGCCGCCAGGATCCGCATGGGCCCGGCGCCGTACCCGCCCTTGATCACCCAGATGGGCACCGGGCACTTGCGCATGAGGTGCATGTCGGTGCTTACCAGCCCCGCGGCGCGACCGGCCGGCGCCCCCTTGATGAGGAGGTCGTGGCCGCCCCGCAACACCTCCCGGGTAACCTCCAGAAAGGGCTTGCCGAGCACCACCCGCACCTCGGTGCGCACCCCGCGCTCCCGGGCGGGAGCCGCCAGGGCATCGAGCTCGACCCGACGGCTATCACAGATGGCCTCGCTCAGGCGTTCCGCCGACCAGCCATCGATCAGATCGCCCATGACGCCGGGGACGGGATCGAGGACATCCATCAGGGTCAGCTGGGCGCCGTTGCGTTCGGCCAGGGCCGCGGCCCGTTCCAGCGCGGTCTCGGTTTCGGCATCGGGATTGGCGAAAAACAGGATGCGCTTGAATTGCTGCATGGGGGAGACCTCTCAAGGGCCGGGAAAGGAACGAACCCTTCGAATCTAGCCTAGCAGGGATACCGCCATGGCCCCCAGTAATAACAGGAGGGCCAAACCGCTGGCGGTCCATCCCCAGCGATCGGCGGCGGACAGCCGCCCCCGCAGCGGTTGCCAGAGGTGCGCCCTCAACCCTTCACCCAGACGGTTGGCCGGGACCCACCACGCCCGGGCTGCCGCCCAACGCCATGCCACGGCGGGGGCCAACCGCCGCGCCAGGGCTTCGGCCAGCCACAGCATGTCGCCCGGGGGGAGGGCCAGCGGACCGAACCAGTCCCGTCCCCGCCCCAACCAGGCCACTAGCACGGCCAACAGGGCAGCCCCGGCCACCGGTCCGGCCGTGACCGCCGCCTGCGGCCCCAGGCTGGCCAGAACCTCCGGCCTCAGGCCCGGCCACAACCAGGGGAGCGCCCCCGCAAGGCCCACCGGCACCAAGGCGGCTACCACCGCCGCCCGCCCCAGCGGCGGGAGGCCCGGCTCGGTCCGCACCAGCACCAACAACCGCGCCAGCAGCAACGTGGTGGCCGCCGCGCCGGCGCCGAGCAGGACCTTGACCGCCCCCGGATCGGCCCCGGGCAGTTCCCCCAGGGCGTGCTTGAGGGCGAGCTTGACCGCCGCGCCCCCGGTTCCTGGCGCCCCCGCCAGCACCAGCGCCAGCACCGCGAGCGCCGCCCACCCCAGCCAAGCGGCCGGCCGGCGCAGAAGGCCGAGGGTCAGAAACAGCCCCCCCTTGACCAGTCCATGGTGGACAGCGTAGGCCATCACCACCCACTCCAGGCCAGCGTCCCACCCCCCCGGGGCGGTCAGTGCGGTCCCCACCGCCACCGTGATCCAGCCCATCTGACTGATGCTGGAATAGCCCAGAACCGCCCCTGGATGGCGCTGACCCAGCCCCACCAGCACCCCCCCGAAGGCGGCCAAAGTGCCCAGCACCAATAGGATTTCCCCCCAGCCGGGCAGGGCCGCCGTCCCCAGGGGGAGGAAGCGCAGCCACCCGATGAGACCGGCATTGACCATGGCCCCGCCGAGCAAGGCGCCGGCCGCCAGGGGGGCGGCGCCGTAGGCCAGCGGCATCCAGGTGTGCAGCGGCACAAGGCCGAGCTTGATGCCCAGGGCGGCAACCGCCAGACCCATCCCCCACGGCCCGCTGAGCGCCCCCTCCGCCACCCCCACAAGCAAGGCGGCCAGCAGCGCGCCCTCCCCGGCTACCGTGAAGCCCAAGTAGATGTTGGCCGCCCGCCGGTTCGGGGGGGCGCCATCGCCCCATACAAGGCCGTATATGGCGAGCCCCATGACGGCGTAGAAGGAATAGAAGGTAGCCGGTTCCGCGGCCAGACAGATCCCCACGGTGCCCGCCAGGGCGGCCAGGGAGAAGCCAGTGAAGCGAACGTGAACCGACGGCTCCAGCGTCGCCCGGGCGAAAATCCCTGCCGCCGGCCACAGCACCCCCGTCAGCAGCAGGAAGGGTCGGCCGATACCGTCCAGCCCCAAGCGCATGCCGGTGAGCACCCATGGCAGCTCGACGGTGGTAGCCGCCGGCACCAGAAGGCCCGCGGCCAGCGCCGCCAACCCCGCCCAGGGCGCCAGGCCCAGCGCGGCTCGCCGGAAGGCCGGCACCCCCAGGGCCGGCAAAAGCGCCAGGGGCACCGCCACCGCCAGGGCGAGCAGGGCGCCCGCCGCCGCGGGCCCGAGTACGGCAGTCACAGGCTCCATGCGCCGAACTCCTGGTGGCTGATGCGGCGCGCCCAGTCTAGGGCTGAAAGCGGCATCTCCGCCAGCAGCCCCAGGCCCAGGGCGAGTAGCGCGGTCACGACCGGCGGCACCAACAGCAGCCAGGGAGCCTCACCCCGCCAAGCCGGGCGGCCGATTCCATCCATCGGCTCGGGCCCGCCGCGCCACGGCCGGAACCAGGCGGTATAAACGATGGGCAGGAAATAGGCGGCGTTGAGGAGGCTGCTCGCCACCAGCACCGCCACCACCCAGTCGGCGCCAATCTCCAGGCCGCCCAGCCCCAGGTACCACTTGGTGATGAAGCCGGCGGTTGGCGGCACCCCGATCATGCCCAGGGCGCCCACGGTGAAGGCGGAGGTGGTCCAGGGCATGCGTCGGCCGATGCCGGCCATCTCGCTGACCCGGTGGATGCCCCGGGTCTCCGCAAAGGTGCCGGCGCAGAAGAACAGGGTGA
>DATFLO010000232.1:0-2823 GCA_035267605.1 Gammaproteobacteria bacterium | reverse complement strand
ACCTCGTTGGTGATGGGTGGCTTTTCACACACCTACCCTATCTTCCTGATCGCTCAGGGCCAACGAGGTTTCTTCATTTCGTAGGTGGGGAATTATGGGTAGCCATAATCCCCCACCTACGCCTGGGAAGACCGGCTGAGGAGGGGGAAGGCCGGGCGGGCGGGAGCCGATGCGGGATGCGGTGGAGGGCGAAGGGGCGAGCGGGGCGGTTTTCGGGTTGCCGGCGTGCGAACAGGGAAGGGCTGGGTCGGCCGGCAGGCGCATGCCGGCAGCGCCCCCATGGATGGGGGCCGGGGGCTCAGGCGGCGTTCCGGAGTCGCGGGGGCTCAGGCGGCGGCAGGCGGGGCGTGGGCCAGGGCGAGGATCGTGCGCCGGGCATCGAGCAGCACGGGCAGGGCGGGGTGAGCGGCCGGCAGGCGGATCACCAGGCGCCGCGCGTGCCAAAGCACGCGGCCCGGCAGGCGGATCAGGGCGAAGCGGATCGCCTTGAGCCGCTTGTCGGCCCAGGCGCCGCCCAGCACCAGCCGTCGCATGGCCGCCTGGAGGTTGAAGGTGAGGATCATGATCGCCCACCAGGCGGCGTTGGCGCCGAACCTGGCCGAAGGCAGCTGTCCGCCGGCCAGGTCGTGCTTCATGATCGCGTGCGCCTCCTCCGCCTTGCCGCAGCGGGCGCGGTGCCAAGCGATGAGCTCCTCGCCGGGCAGGTCGCGGTTGGTGACCAAGCCGAAGAGCTTGCAGCGCCCGCCGGCGCCGAAATCCATGGTGGGAAAGGGCAGTTGAACCTGCCCGGCCATGCCGGGCAGGTCCGGCTGGGCCAGGGGCTCGCGGATGGCCAGGAAGCGGTAGGCCGGCCCGTCCTTCTTCCGCGCCGCCTCGCCTGGAACGAAACAGACCTCGGCCCACTGCGCTCCGCCCTCGCGCGGCTCGCCTTCGCCCCTGCGGCGCAGTGGCTGCCAGTCGGCCTCGGCCACCTCGGCCACTGCCTGCTTGAACGCCTCGGTCACATCGACCGAAACGGCGAATTCGATCACCCCAAAGCGCTTGTTCTTTCCTTCGGCGCAGTAGCGGAGCAACTCCCAGTCGTAGCCGGCCGTGTCCTCGCGCAGGCGGGCCTTCACCACACCCGGCGGCAGCGCGGCCAGCGCCGCTTTCAGCACGGGAAGTTGCCCGAAGCCCGCCGGCACGTTGCCGTCGCGGAACTGCGACGCCACCACCAAGCCCTGCTCGGCCCAGTAGACGTTCTGCGGCTGGTAGGCCTTGAACTTCTTGTAGCTGTACAGTGCCTCGGCCTTGTGGGTCTCCACCAGGGTGGCGTCAACGTCCAGCGTCGCGGTGCGCTCGGGCGAGCGGCGCTGCACGAAGGCCACCACCTCGCGGTTCACCCGCTCCAGCCCCCGCAGGTGCACGTTCGGCGCGGGGATGAACGCCTTGCCCCGCTCGCGCTTGCACTCTTCGCCCTCGTCGTGAAACGCCTCCAGATAGCGGGACACCGCCGAGGCCGACGGCACCGCCCCGCGCCGTTCGCGGCGCCAGCGACGCTTCAGCGCCTCGCGCCCGCGCTCGCCCTGCCCGTGTTCCACCGCCTTGTGCAGCACCCGGCAAAACCCCTCGTCCTTGCCCAGCACCGCCAAGTCGTCCACGCACTCGCCGCCGGCCAGGTTCAGCAGCACCAGGGCCGAGACCACCTCGGCATCTGTCCAGCCCTGGCTCGGGCGAACGCACAGTTCCCTGCGCAGCGCCTTGCTCAACCCCGCCGCGGCGAAAAGCTCCAGATACAGCGGCAGGCCCGCCAGCGCCGTCATCCCGCCCGGCCTTTGCTCCTCCTGGTACTGGAACGGCAGCACTCCCTGTGCGACCATGGCTTCACCTCGTTGGTGATGGGTGGCTTTTCACACACCTACCCTATCTTCCTGATCGCTCAGGGCCAACGAGGTTTCTTCATTTCGTAGGTGGGGAATTATGGCCCCTCGTGGCCGGCAAGGGCCCGCGGCGTGTGGCCCGGCGGACGTGCCCGGCGGCGGCCCCGGGGTTGCTCCCGTGCGCCTCGTGCTTCATCATGGGGGCGTTCCCGTTGACCCGATCGCCATTGCCGCACCCGTGCGCCCTGCCGTGCGCGAAGGCGGCCGAACCCGCAGTGGAGGCGGAACCATGAGCGAACCGGTGGTGCTGCAGATCTTCAGCGATTATGTGTGACCCTGGTGCTATCTCAGTACCGGGCGTACTGAAAAGCTGATGCGCACCTACGATATCGAGACGCGGCTGATCCAGTTTCCGCTGCACCCGGAGACGCCGCAGGAAGGCCAGTCGCTGGAACAGCTCTTCGCGGGCCGGGGGGTGGACGTGGCCGCAATGCACGCGCGCATGAAGGGGCTGATGGAGGCCGAGGGCCTGCCCTACGGCGAGCGCAGCATGACCTACAACAGCCGGCTGGCGCAGGAACTGGGCAAGTGGGCCGACGTGCAGCCGGGCGGCGCGGCCTTCCACGACGCCATGTTCAAGGCGTACTTCGTCGAGACGCGCAACATCGGCGACCCGGCCGTGCTGCTGGAGGTGGCGGCGGAGGCCGGGCTCCCGGCCGACGAGGCCCGGCGCGTGCTGGACGAGCGCACCCACAGCGCGGCGGTGGACGAGGACTGGCAGTACGCCCACGACATGGGCGTCACCGGCGTGCCCACGTTCGTGGCGGGCACCTTCGGCGTGGTGGGCGCCCAGCCCTACGAGACGCTGGTGCAACTCGTGGAGAAGGCCGGCGCCCAGCGCCGCTGAGGGCCGGCACCCTATAGTGGTGTGTGCTTCTCGAGGGCGTGTCTCTTGCACCAAAGG
>DATFLO010000231.1:0-5384 GCA_035267605.1 Gammaproteobacteria bacterium | reverse complement strand
TACCGTTGAAGGCGGTCAGGAACCTGGGATCAGAGCCTCCGCCAGAATTGATGTCCTCTACCCGGTTGGTACCCGAGGTGGTGCCGTCGGAATGCCAGAGCTCGACCCCGCTGCTGCCGTCCGTTGCGGCAAAGAACAGCTCGCCGTTGAGATCGGTAAGGTAGGCGGGATTGGCGTCGCCGGCGTCATTGATATCCTCCACCTGCTCGGTGCCGTCGGGTGTACCCGTGCCGTCGGTCTTCCACAGCTCCACCCCGTCGCTGCCGTTGGTGGCGGTGAAGAACAGGGTGCCGCCGGACTCGGTGAAACCGGCGGGGTTGGAGCTGGCGCCGGCGGAGGTCGAATTGATGTCCTCTACCTGGCCCACCCGCCCCGCGGAGACATCGTAAAACCAAAGCTCCGTCCCCGTGGCACCTTCATCCGCCGGGAAATAGAGGTCGCCGTTGTAAACGAACAGGTCGGCACCGTCCGGAATGGCCCCGCCGCTGGCGCTGAAACGGGAGACTGGTTCGGTTCCGGGAGTGCTGCCATCGGTCCGCCACAGCTCACGCCCATTGCCGTCGTCTGCGGTGAAGTAGACGGTGTCGCCGATGCGGACGAAGGACTCGGGATCGGAGTCGCCGCCGGCGCCGTTGATGTCGGCGAGCAGCACCGGCGACAGGCTGGGGCCGTGGAGGACCCAGGGCTCGCGGCCGCTGCCGCCGTCGGCGGCGAAGTAGAGCCCGCCCACCTGCAGCGCGGCGGTGTTGGTAGCCCCGTTGCCGCCGCAGCCGGCGGGCAGCACGGCGGCGACGGCGAGCAGGGCCAGGACGGGCAGTCGGCAGCGGCGATGCGGTTGCACGGGGACCTCCTCGGGGTGTCGGGCCACCTTTCCACTATGCCCCCGCAGCCCGGCCGCCGGCCATCCCCCGCCTGACGCCCCGGCGCATACCGGTCACAATGGCGGGAATGCCCCGGGGAGCCGCCATGACCTCGCGCCGCACGCCCCTGCCCGCCCATGCCGCGCTGTTCCCGGCGGCCGCCCTGTGGGCGGCGGCCATGGCCGGGCTCAAGGCGGCGGCCGTGGCCGGCGGGTGGGAGCCGCCGGGGTACTGGCCGGCGGCCTGGCACGGCCACGAGATGCTGTTCGGCTTCGCCTACGCCGTGGTGGGCGGCTACCTGCTCACCCGGCCGGGCACGGCCGGGGTCCTGGCCGCTTTGGCCGCCTGGGGCGCCGGCCGCGCGGCCCTGCTCGTCCCCGGGCTGCCGCTGCTTATGGCCGCGCCCCTGGCACTGGCCTACCCGCTGCTGCTGTTCCTATGGGCCGGCGTGCCCTGGGCGCGCACCGCCCGCAAGCCCAAGAACCGCATCTTCGCCCCCCTGATCGGCGCGCTGGCGGCGGCCGAGGCCGTCTACCAGCTGGGCGCCGCCGGCCTCCTGCCCGGCGGCCCCGGGCCCGGACTGGTACTGGCCGCCGACCTGCTGCTGACCCTGCTGTTCGTCATGGCCGGGCGCTTCCAGGCGAGCGTCGCCGCCGGGCTGCACCAGGCGCGCGGGCACGGCCTGTCGCGGCTGACCCAGCCGCGCCTGGAGCGCGCCGGGGTGGTCCTGCTCGGGCTCACGGCCCTGCTCGACCCCCTGACCGCCGCCGGCGCCGCGCCCGCGGCCCTGCCCGGCGCCCTGGCGCTGGCGGCGGCCGCGGTGATCGGCCTGCGCCTGGTCGCCTGGCGGGGCTGGCGGCTGCTGGACGATCCGGGGTTCGCCGCGCTGCAGGCGGGCTACCTGTGGCTGGGGGCGGGGCTGGCGCTCAAGGGCTGGGCCCAGTGGGCCGGCCAGCCGGGGCTGCTCGAGGCCCTGCATCCGGCCCTGGTGGGCGGCCTAGGCACCCTGACCCTGACCGTCATGACGCGCGTGGTCCGCCAGCGACGGGGTCTGCGGCCGCCGCTGCCGGCGGCGGGGGCGGCCGCCGCGGCCCTGGTGTCGGGGGCCGCCGCGGCGCGCCTGGCCTGGAACGGCACCGGACCCTGGCTGGGGCTGGCGGCGGCCGCGTGGGTCGGGGCCTGGGGCCTGTTCCTGGCCGGCCTGGCCCGCGCGCGGCCGCCGCGGCGGCCCGCCCGGCGCTGACGGCCCGGGCCGGGCGGGTCAGGCCGGGTGCAGGGACAGCCACACGGCGGTGCCGCCCACCCAGCTCATCAGCACCAGCAGGAACAACCGCTGCAGCCAGCCCTCGTAACCGGTGCCGATGGCCCCCAGGGTGGTGAACAGCAGCGCCAGGCCGGCGCCGCCGGTGATCAGGCTGTACAGGGTCAGGCCCCAGGCCCCGGGCTGGCCGAAGGCCCAGAAGCCCAGGGCCAGGGCGGCGGCCACGCCGCCCACGGCGGTGGCCGCGGCGCCGACGGCGTGGGCCCAGCCGCTACCCGACTGTGGCCGCGGCGGGCAGCCCGGGTCGCAGGGGAACAGCCCGGCCAGCAGGATGCCGGCGCCCAGCACGGCCATGCCCGCGACGACCACCGGCGCCCCCAGCACCGTCCACAGGCCCCCGGCGCAGAGCACGGTGAGCAGGCCGGCCAGGGCCCACAGGGCGTTGAAGCGCCGGGCCCAGGGCGATTCCCCGGTTCCCAGGGCGCCGACGAAGGCCCGGCGGTGGCTGTGACCGGGCGTCTTGGCGCCGGCCAGCGCCACCGCCGCCGCCATCAGCAGCGGCGCCAGCACGCCCGCGCCCAGCAGCCAGCGCCAGGCCTGCGGCATCCAGCTCGAAAGCATGTCCATGGTTTCCCCTTTTTTGTCGATTCGGCCGTATGTCCGCCCCCAGGGTACCCGGTCAGCGGCTGGCAGCCATCCCGGGGGGCGGCCCCTGGCAGGGCCGGGAGGAGCGGACAGCGGCTTGTTCGCGGCGGGAGAGTGGCGGAGACTGGGGAGCAGCCAACACGGAGGGAGCGATGAGACGCCTTTGCGCCCTGGCCCTGGGCCTCGCCGCGCTGTCGCCGGCGGCCCAGGCCGACCGCACCTACGCCGGCCTGGAGATCGGCAGCTTCGACCACGAGATCGCCGCCGGCGGCGGGGGCAACGTGGTCGATCAGCACGACCTGGACTACGCCGGGCTCAAGGTCGGCCGCGTGTCCGATGCCTGGCGGGCCTACGGCACCCTGCACCTGCCGGACACCAGCAACGACAACACGGTGTGGTGGCTCACCGGCAGCTACGACTACCTGTTCGCCGCCGGCTCGCCCCTGCAGCCCTTCCTCGGCGGCCACCTGGGCTACTACCGCTTCGACTCCGGCTACTCCGACCTCACCATCAGCTCCGTGACCCTGGGCCCGGAGGTGGGTCTGCAGCTGCGCGTGGATCCCTTCCTGGGGGAGATCGGCTACCGCATCGGCTTCGGCCTCAGCGGCCACGACAACCGCAGCGGCGCGGAGTACGACCTGGACCACGCGGACAGCCTTTACGTGGGCCTGTCCATCACCTTCTAGCGGGGCGTTGAAAAACTGCTGCGGAGGCCATCTGCAGCGTAGCCCACTGCTCACTCCTTCACCTATCTACTTGATATGCCTCAGTCGCTGCGCGGGGGGCGCCTTGCATATGGCCTCCTCGCGACGTTTTTCAACGCCCTGCTAGTGCTCGGACGAGCAGCAGCCCCGCTCGTCGGCAGCGGCGTCCTCGCCGGAGCGCGACGGCGGCACCGGCCGGAAGGGGCGGTCGGACAGGCGCGGCCCGGGCAGCTCGACCCCGGGCAGGTCCCGCGGGGCGGAGGCCTCCGGCTCGCCGGCGGACTTCTTGTCGCTGTCCGCGGGCCGCTCCGCGGCCGCGGCGGCGGCCGCCAGCAGCAGCATCAGGGCCGCCACGCCCCTCATGGCCCGTCCTCGCCGCAGGGCGCCCCGGCCCGCCTTACCCGCTCCGCCCCCAGGGATACGGTGACCGCCAGGGCGAACACGGTCACCGCCGTGGGCCCGATGTAGCCCCGGGGCAGCAGGAAGGCAGCGGCCAACGCCGCCGGCAGCACCAGCGAGAACACCCGCCGCCAGTGCACCCGGAAGCGGGCGCAGCCGCCGCAGGACGGGCAGCTGGTCTCCATGCGGATCCAGGTAAGCGGCAGGCGTGCGCCGCAGAACGGACAGTCGGGCGTCATGGGCCTCTCTTTCTCAACCGGGCGGGGCCAAGGGTTCAGCGTAACGGGATTGTAATCGGGAAAGGACCGATTGGCTCTAGGGGCTTTCGCGGGACGGGCGGACAAACCGCCCCACTCGGTGGACCACCAGGAGCAGCAGGGCATTCAGCGTCAGCGGCGGCCACCAGAAGGCGGCCCGGATCAACGGGTCGAGGAGGTTGCCCTGGGTGAGGAGGCCGGCCAGGCGATCCTGGAGGTACAGGCTCCAGGGCATGGCCAGCCACTCCGGCAGGTGGATCGCCAGCTTGAGGAAGGGCGCCGCCAGCACCATGAGGACCAGACCGGCGCCGCGGGCGTCCCCCGGCAGCAGCCCGGCCAGCAGGGCCGCCAGCACCACCGCCAGCAGCAGGCCGTAGTAGACCACCAGGGTCAGGGCCTCCACCAGAAAGGCGTAGACCATGGCCCGCAGCGGCAGCCGCAGCCACCCCATGGCTCCCCCCTTGTTTCCTTACCGGCGCCGGATCAACCGCCTCCGGGCACGGTTACGGAATACGGCTGCACCGGCCCGTGGGCCCCGCTACCGCTCATCCAGAAGCCATTCAGCTTGAAGGTGGGATCGCCCCCGTTGATCCGGCTGCTGACGAACTGGAGGGTGACCCGCACGCCGTTGTCCGCCACGTACCTGACCCGGTAATCGGCCTTGGCATTCGGTCGGCCGATGCGCTCCGCCACCTCCGCGAAGGCCATCCCGGCCTTCAGTCCCGGCCCGAAGGTCCAGTCGACGTCGTCGAAGAAGGGATGGGGGTCGCCATCCAGCTGGGCCAGGGGACCGTGGCGCTCGGACCCGGCCCGCACCAGGGCGCCGTCCTCGAACACCAGAACCAGGTTCTGGCCGTAGAACAGGGCGGTGCGTCCGCTGCCGAGCCGGGCCAGACCGTTGGCGGGGCCCAGGCGGTCCCGCGCCTGCGCCAGGGAGGCCCCCATGGGCAGGCCGAACACGCCCTTCTCCGGCCCGACCTCGCGGGGCAGCTTGCCGTAGTCGAAGCCCTCCGGACACTCCCCCGGCGGCAGCAAGGAGATGCGCACCCCCTCCGAATCCGCCGCTTCGGCCATCGGACCAAGCGCCAGGCACAGCACCCCGGCCGCCGGCACCAGCCACCGCCCCCTTACCATCGCCCCCCCTTTCTCCAGCCTGTCGGGTGCCGGCGCGGGGCAGGCTCAGCCGCACTTTGAGTCGCCGCACTCCAGGCACAGGTTGCAGCCGTCCATGCGCACCATGGCCATGGCGCCGCAGGCG
>DATFLO010000230.1:0-5064 GCA_035267605.1 Gammaproteobacteria bacterium | reverse complement strand
ACGTCCTCACCCGGGCGCGCGCCGAGGTGGCCCAGGAGACCCGCAAGCTGATGCAGGAGATCCTCACCAGCTACGGCGCCGGCCTGCAGGTGGACGAGATCGCCCTGCAGAGCGCCCAGGCGCCCGACCCGGTGCGGCCGGCCTTCCGTGACGTGATCAGCGCGCGCGAGGATCGCGCCCGGGCGGTGAACGAGGCCCAGGCCTACTCCAACGACATCCTGCCGCGGGCGCGCGGTCAGGCCCAGCGCATCCAGCAGGAGGCCCAGGCCTACCAGGCGCGCGTGGTCAACGAGGCCCAGGGCAGCGCCAAGCGCTTCCGCGACGTTTACGCCCAGTACAAGAACGCCCCGGAGATCACCAGCAAGCGCCTGTACCTGGAGACCATGGAGCAGGTGCTCGGCAACAGCCGCAAGGTGATGATGGACGTCTCCGGCAGCGGCAACCTGATGTACCTGCCGCTGCAGGAGCTGATGAAGTCCTCCGGCGGCAGCGCAAGCAGCGGTTCCGGCAGCGGCGGCGGCCAGATGCAGGGCTCGGCCAAGTCCGGCAGCCAGTCGGCCTCCCAGGGCAGTCAGTCGCAGCGCGTGGAGCAGGTCCGCCGGCAGTTCGAGAAACGCCTGGAACAGATCCGCCAGGGAGGGGGTAGCCAATGAGCCGCGTCGTCATTTCGCTGATCGCCGCCGTCGTGGTGGTGGGGGCGCTGACCGCGGCCTTCGCCCTCTACACCGTGGACGAGACCGAGTCCGCCGTGGTGCTGCAGTTCGGCCAGCCCAAGGCCTCCGTCACCGAGCCCGGGCTCCAGTTCAAAAAGCCCTTCATCCAGAACGTCAAGTACTTCGACGCGCGGGTGCTGGACTTCGACGACGAGGCCCGGACCTACGTCACCAGCGACAAGAAGAACCTCATCATCGACTCCTTCGCCAAGTGGCGGATCGTGAAGCCGCTCAAGTTCTACATCACGGTGCAGAACACGCTGTCGGCCAAGAGCCGGCTGGGCGACCTGATCCGCTCCAACCTGCGCGAGGAGATCGGCAAGCGCGACCTGCAGCAGGTGGTGTCGGGTGAGCGCCGCCAGGTGATGCAGAACCTGACCCAGGCGGTGAGCAAGCAGGCCCGCAACCTGGGGATCAAGGTGCTGGACGTGCGCATCAAGCGCACCGATCTGCCCCAGGAGAACGAGAAGGCGGTGTACGACCGCATGGCCGCCGAGCGCGAGCGCGAGGCCCGCGAGTACCGCGCCGAGGGCGCCGAGCAGGCCGAGGAGATCATGGCCAAGGCCGACCGCCAGCGCACCGAGATCCTGTCCAAGGCCCGGCGCAAGGCCGAGGAGGTCAAGGGTGAGGCCGACGCCAAGGCCACCGGCATCTACAACGACGCCTACGGCCTGGACCGCGACTTCTTCGCCCTCTACCGCAGCCTGCAGGGCTACCAGAAGGCCTTCAGCGGCAACGAGCTCATGGTGCTCAGCCCGGACTCGGAGTTCTTCCGCTACTTCAAGCAATCCGGAGCGGGCAAAAAATAGCGCGAGGGCACCGTGTGGCAGGATCTGCTGTCGGCCGTGGCGCTGCTGATGGTGCTCGAGGGGCTGCCGTACTTCGTCAGCCCCTCCGCCATGCGGCGGACCCTGGCCTATCTGTTCACCCTCCCCGATTCCGTGCTGCGCGGCACCGGCATGACCCTCATGGTGCTGGGGGCGGTGCTGCTGTTCGCCGTGCGCAAGTTGCTGTAAGGTCTGGGCCCAGGGGGATCCAGCGCCCGGATCGCACGGGAGAGGGCAGGGCATGGCCAAGCTGAAGAAGATCCGCCTCGGCGATCTCCTGGTCCAGGAAGGCAAGATCTCCCAGGACCAGCTGGAGGCGGCCCTCACCGCCCAGAAGGACAGCGGCAAGAAGCTGGGGCAGATCCTCATCGATCAGGGCCTGATCGATGAGCCGTCCCTGTTGCGCTTCGTCGCCGACCAGCTGGACATCGACTACATCGATCTCGCCCAGTACCGGCTGGACCCCGAGGTCGCGCGCACCCTGTCCGAGTCCCAGGCCCGACGGTTCCGGGCCATTCCCCTCAAGCGCAAGGCCGACGGCACCGTGCAGGTGGGCATGAGCGACCCCACCAACGTCATGGCCGTGGACCGCCTCGAGCGCATGCTCGGCACGGAGATCGAGCCGGCGGTGGTGTCCGAGAGTGCCCTGCTCCGGGCCATGGACCGGGTCTATACCCACAGCGAGGAGATGACCAGCCTCGCCGAGGAGATCGGCGAGGAGATCGGCGCTGATGACCAGCAGGGGCTGCTCGAAGTGCGCCCCGGGGCTGAGGACGCCCCGGTGGTGCGGCTGCTCAACACCCTGTTCACCCAGGCGGTGCGCAGCGGCGCCTCCGACATCCACGTGGAGCCGGATGAGGACACCCTGCGCATCCGCTTCCGGCTGGACGGCGTGCTGCAGGAGCGCATGACCGCCGAGCGGCGGGTGGCCAGCGCCCTGGTCTCCCGGCTCAAGCTCATGGGCGACCTGGACATCGCCGAGCGCCGCCTGCCGCAGGACGGCCGCTTCCAGGTCAACATCGAGAACCGGCGCATCGACGTGCGCCTGTCCACCATGCCCACCAGTCACGGCGAGGTCGCCGTGATGCGCCTGCTCGACCAGACGGCCGGCCTGATCGGCCTGGACCAGCTGGGCATGGAGGACGACGTGCGCCGGGAGTTCGACCACCTCATCCACGTCCCCCACGGCATCTTCCTGGTCACCGGTCCCACCGGCTCCGGCAAGACCACCTCGCTGTACGCGGCGCTCAAGGAGATCAACAGCGTCGCCCAGAAGATCGTCACCGTGGAGGATCCGGTGGAGTACCAGCTGCCCCTGGTCAACCAGATCCAGGTGCGGCCGCAGATCGACCTGGACTTCGGCCGGGTGCTGCGCTCGGTGCTGCGCCAGGATCCGGACATCATCATGGTGGGCGAGATCCGCGACCTGGAGACCGCCTCCATCGCCGTGCGCGCCGCCCTCACCGGCCACATGGTGTTCTCCACCCTGCACACCAACGACGCCCCCGCCACCGCCACCCGCCTGATCGACATGGGGGTGGAGCCGTTTTTGGTGGCCTCCAGCCTGCGCGGCGTCATCGCCCAGCGGCTGGTGCGGCGGGTGTGCGACAGCTGCAAGGTGGCCGACGAGCCGTCGTCGGCGGTGCTGGAGGGCCTGAACCTCGCTCCCGACGAGCTGGCCGGCATCACCTTCTATCGCGGGGAGGGGTGTGCCGAGTGCAACAACACCGGCTATCGCGGGCGCATCGGCATCTACGAGCTGATGGAGGTGGACCCGGCCGCGCGCGACGCCATCGCCCGCAACGACCGCAAGGCCCTGGACCGCGCCCTCTACGGCCAGCCGGCCCATCGCACCCTGCGCGCGTCGGGGCTGGAGAAGGCCAAGGCCGGCATCACCAGCCTGGAGGAGGTGCTGCGCGTGACCGCCGAGGACGAGGAATTTGCCGAGTTCGAGACGGCCTGAGCCGATGTCCCTGGCGTCCCCCGCCTGCCTCCGGACCGGAGGCTGAGCCGTCATGCCCACCTTCCGCTACCGCGGCCGCACGCACCAGGGCGAGACCGTCGCCGGCACCCTGGAGGGGGATTCGGCCGGCGCCGTGGCCGACGAGCTCAGCCGGGGGGATATCACCCCCCTGGAGATCGCCGAGACGGAGCGGGGGGAAGGTTCCGCCGTGTGGGCGTGGATCGCCCGCCTGTGGCGCCAGCGGGTGCCGCTGGACGAGCTGATCCTGTTCACCCGCCAGATGGCGGCCCTGCTGCGCGCCGGCGTGCCCCTGCTGCGGGCCCTCAACGGCCAGATCGAGTCGGTGCCCAACGAGCGGCTGAGCGAGGCGCTGGCGGGGGTCCGGCAGACGGTGGAAGGCGGCCGCACCCTGGCCGACGGCCTGGCCGAGTATCCCGACGTGTTCTCCGAGATCTACGTGCAGATGATCCGGGTGGGGGAGGCCAGCGGCAGTCTGGAGGAGGTGTTCGCCCGCCTGGCCGGCTACCTGGAGCAGGAGAAGGACACCCGCGACCGCACCAAGCAGGCCCTGCGCTACCCCATGCTGGTGGTGGTGGCCATCGTGGTGGCCTTCATCATCCTCAACGTGGTGGTGATCCCCAAGTTCGCCGGCCTGTTCGCCGGGCTCGGCGCCGAGCTCCCCCTGCCCACCCGCATCCTGATCGGCATCTCGGACTTCACCCGCAGCTACGGCTGGCTGCTGGTGCTGCTCCTGGCCGCCGGCGCCTACGGCATCCGCGGCTACGTGCGCACCGAACCCGGGCGCCGGGCCTGGGACCGCTGGAAGCTGCGCATCCCGGTGGTCGGGGACATCTTCTTCAAACTGGCGCTGGCGCGCTTCACCCGCACCTTCGCCACCACCACCCGCAGCGGCGTGCCGGTGGTGGATGGCCTGGGCGTGGTGTCCCGGGCGGTGCGCAACCGCTATGTGGGCGACCACGTGGCCGCCATGCGCGAGGGCGTGCAGCGCGGTGACTCGCTGTACAACACCGCCCGGCGCGAGGGCCTGTTCCCGCTGACCGTGCTGCAGATGGTGGAGGTGGGCGAGGAGACCGGCGCGGTGGACGAGATGATGGAGCAGGTGGCCGAGTACTACGAGCGCGAGGTGGACCTCAAGATCGACAACCTCTCCACCCTCATCGAGCCCGTCCTGATCGCCGTCATCGGCGCCATGGTGCTGCTGCTCGCCCTCGGCATCTTCCTGCCCATGTGGGACATGGCGCGGGCCTTCCGGTGATCGCCGGGGAATCCGGGCAGCGCCTGCCGGTGGGGGCCTGGGCGGCCCTGGTCCTGCTCGCCGCCGCCTTCGGCCTGGCGCTGTTCTTCAACGGCGTCCACATCCCCCTGCTGAGCGCGGCCGGTGTGCTGCTGGTGGCCTTCCTGGCCCTGTCGCTGGCGCCGGGGATCCGGCCGGGCTGGCAGGTGCCGCGATCGGGGGCCGCCGGCTGGCTGGTGGCCTGGTGGGTGCTGCTGGCGGTGAGCCTGGCCTGGTCCACGGTGGTGTTCACCAGCAGCCTCTACT
>DATFLO010000229.1:0-25339 GCA_035267605.1 Gammaproteobacteria bacterium | reverse complement strand
CTGTAGCGGTAGCGCTGGCGGGCCACCGCCTCGCGCCCGGCGAGCAGGGCCATGCCCACCCCCAGGGCCACTACCGCCAGCGGGTGGCGCAGGCCGAACACCCACTCCAGCACCAGCCCCAGGAGCAGAAGCTGGAGCACCATGCGTCCGGCGGCCACCGCGATGGCGCGGCCCATACCCAGGCCCATGGCCAGGGACAGGCCGGCGTTGAGCAGGATCAGGGCGGCGGCGATGCCCAGGTCGCCGGCGCTCAGGTGGATGGGCCCCTCACCCGGCATGGCGCTCCCCTCCGGAAGGGGTGCCGGTTGTCGCCTCCAGGCGGCTCACCTTCTCCGCGAAGCGTTCGCGGTCGCGCTCGGGCCCCAGCAGCCGGCCGCTGTCGAGGGTCAGCAGGGCGTCGCCCAGGCGCGCCGCCTGCTCCGGATCGTGGCTGACCCACAGCACCGCCGCCCCGGCCTCGATGCGCTCCCGGACCCATTCCTCAACGGCCCGCAGCGACGCCGGGTCCAGGGAGCCGGTGGGCTCGTCCAGCAGCAGCACGCGGGCGTCCCCGGACAGCACCAGGGCCAGGGCCACGCGCACCGTCTCGCCGGTGGACAGCTCCTCGGCCGGGCGCTCCAGCACCGCGGAGGGCAGGCCCAGGCGTTCCAGGCCGGCACGCGGATCCGCGCGTTGCCGCCGGTGGCGCAGGGCGGTCACCCGGTCAAGGAGGCCGGCCACCGTGGCCGGACCCAGCTGCGGGGTGGCGGGCAGGTAGGCCACCCGGCCGCGGTAGCGCGGGGCGCCGTACTCCCGGGCCGGCCGTCCCTCCAGCCGGATCTCGCCGCCGGCGGGGCGGTCGAGGTCGGCCAGGGCGCGCAGCAGGCGGCTCTTGCCCGAGCCGCTCGCCCCGGCCAGGAAGGTGACCGTGCCTGCGGCCAGGTCCAGGTCGAGCGGCCCCAGGGGCGGGCGGACGAGCTCGAGGTCGCGGGCGCTGAGCAGGGACGGTTCGGAAATGGCGCGCTCCTGGCGCTGCGGGGGATGGGGTGCGGCCGGCGCGGCGCCTATAATGAGGGGCGCCGCCCCGCGCGGCTCAGGGTACCCGAAACCCGCCGCCCCTCGATAGCCGGAGGAAACCCAATGTTCCTGTTCCAGCGTCTGGCCGAGCAGCGCATCCGGGAAGCCCGGGAGGAGGGCGCCTTCGACGACCTCCCGGGCCAGGGCGAGCCCCTGGAGCTGGATGACGACTCCATGGTCCCCGAGGAGCTGCGCACCGCCTACCGCATGCTGAAGAACGCCGGCCACCTGCCGCCGGAGCTCGCCGCCAACGCGGAGATCCGCGAGATCGAGGACCTCCTCCGCCACCTGGACGACCCCGCCGAGCAGCGCCGCGCCAAGGCCCGCCTGGAGGTGCTGGTGGAGCGGGTGCAGGTGGGTCGGGGCCGGCGGTCCTCGCTCGAGACCGAGCAGGTGTACAAGGAGAAGCTGCTGGCGCGCCTGGCGGAGCCGGACGGAGACTGACCCCCGCTTCCCCGCCCTCCCCATCGCCCCCCGGCCTCTGGTAGAAGGGAAGAAGGGTCCCATGCAGGAGGCAGGCCGTGTTCCGCGACCGTACCGAGGCCGGCGAACGGCTGGCCGGGCTGTTGAATGAGCGGGGCGTCACCGCCGACATCGTGCTGGCCGTGCCGCGCGGCGGACTGCCGGTGGGGCGGGCGGTGGCCGATGCCCTGGGCATCCCGCTGGACATCGTGGTGGCCCGCAAGATGGGCGCGCCCGGCAACCCCGAGCTGGCCATCGGCGCGGTGGCCAGCGACGGCAGCGTGTGGCGCAACGAATCGCTGATTCGCCAGCTGGCCGTGGACGAGGACTACGTGGAACGGGTGCGGCGGCAGGAGGCGGACAATGCCCGCGCCAAGTTCGACCGCTACCGGGGAGAGCGCCCCGATCCCCACCTGGAAGGCAAGCGGGTGCTGATCGTGGACGACGGGGTGGCCACCGGGGCCACCACGGTGGCCTGCATCCGCTTGGCCTACAGCCAGGGGGCGAGGGAGGTGGTGCTGGCGGTGCCGGTGGCCCCGCCCGACAGTGTCCGCCGGCTGGAGGATGAGGCGGACGCGGTGGTGGCGCTGAATACCCCGGACTGGTTCATGGCCGTGGGCCAGTTCTACGAGGTCTTCGGCCAGGTCTCCGACGAGGAGGCGATGGGCTATCTGGCCCCCGCCGGGGGCTGAATGCTTCCGGTTGGCGTCCCCCTCAGGCGGCGGGGTAGACCGGCTCGCTCCACCAGTCGCCGGTGTCGTCGCAGATGCGGCAATCCACGCTCGGCGCGCGGGTGTGCTTCACCAGCCGGCTCACCGCCTGGAACAGCCACACGGTGTAGCCGGGATTGTTGTCGGCGTAGCCGGCGCCCAGGTGGATCCAGCGCCCCTCGGTCACCAGCCGCACCGGCCCGTGACTGCGGTCCAGCCGACGCTCCAGGTCGTCGAGCACCTCCCGGATCTCGGGGTCGTCGATGTCGTCCACCTCGAAGTCGGCGAAGAGCTGCAGTTCCCTAGCCATGGTCCGGCCTCCTCAAGGGTGATTCCCTGCTCTTCCTTTACTTATAACGCCGCAAATTGGGATTTTGCAAAGGAAATTTTCCCTATTTGGCGCTGCTTTCGGGGCGATAGTTTGCGTGATAGGGTGAAAAATTCTGACGCTCTTCCCCTGAGGGGGATTTCTCACCTTCCGCCTCCAGCGGGCCGCATTCCGGCCAGAAGCGCACCTTCGGGGTCTCCCAAAAATCGCTCCCGATAGCCCGGCCGGCTTGCATTGCCCGGCGCAGGGCGGTTGGATGGAGGGAGGGGGCAGCGGCGGAGACCGAGGCATGGCAAGCGCCGGTACCGGGCGCATCCGCATCGGCACCTCGGGGTGGCAGTACGACCACTGGAAGGGGCCGTTCTATCCGCGGGAGCTTGCCCGGCGGGGCTTCCTGGGTTACTACGCGGAGCGCTTCGACACCACGGAGGTCAACAGCTTCTTCTACGGCCTGCCCAAGGCGGACACCGTGGCCTCCTGGCGGCAGGCGGTGCCGGCGGACTTCGCCTTTGCCGTCAAGGCCAGCCGCTACATCACCCACATGAAGAAGCTCAAGGACCCCGAGGCCAGCCTGGCCCGGTTCCGGGAGCGCATCGACCTGCTCGGGAGCCAGCTGGGGCCGATCCTGTTCCAGCTGCCACCCAACTGGGGCGCCAATCCGGACCGCCTGCGCGCCTTCCTCCAGGCCCTGCCGAAGGGGCCCCGCTACACCTTCGAATTCCGCGACCCCAGCTGGTTCACTCCCGAGGTCCTGGGGCTGCTGGAGGACTACGGTGCCGCCTTCTGCATCTACGAGCTGGGGGAGCAGGTCTCGCCGCTGACCGTCACCGCCGATTTCGCCTATGTACGCCTGCACGGGCCGGAAGCGGGCTATCGCGGCGACTACGGGGAGGGCGCCCTGGAGTCCTGGGCCCACCAGTTGCGGCATTGGCAGGGACAGGGGCTGGACACCTACCTGTTCTTCGACAACGACGAGGCCGGCTATGCCGCCCTGGACGGGATGCGCCTGCGTCGTCTGCTGGGCCAGGAAGGGGAAGGGGAGGAGACCGGGTCATGAGCGGCGAGCTGGTGCAGATCCCCGTCGGCGGGGCCAGCCTCGAGGGCGAGCTGGCCAGTCCCGCGGCGCCCTCCGGGCTGGTGGTGTTCGTCCACGGCAGCGGCAGCAGCCGCTTCTCGCCGCGCAACAACTACGTCGCCGGGGTCCTGCGCGACGCCGGGTTCGCCACTTTCCTGTTCGACCTGCTCACCGAGAGCGAGGATCGTGTCTACGCCAACCGCTTCGACATCGACCTGCTCATTCGGCGGCTGGTCACCGTGGTGCGCTGGCTGGCCGCCAAGCGGGAGGTCGGGGGCCTGCCGGTGGGGCTGTTCGGGGCGTCCACCGGGGCGGCCGCTGCCCTCGGCGGCGCCGCCGAGCTGGGCGACGCCGTGCAGGCGGTGGTTTCCCGCGGCGGGCGCCCCGACCTGGCCATGGCGCACCTGGCGCAGGTGGCCGTGCCCACCCTGCTCATCGTCGGCGGCCTGGACACCCAGGTGATCGAGCTCAACCGAAGCGCGTACGAGCATCTCGGCGGTCCCGCGCATCTTGAAATCGTGCCGGGGGCGACCCATCTGTTCGAGGAAGAGGGCAAGCTCGAGCAGGTGGCCGAGCTGGCGGCCGACTGGTTCCGGCAGCACCTGCGCCGGACCGACTGATCCCCATCCCCCGCCCGGCCCGGGCGGCTCACCACGGAAACCGCGCAATGGCTGAAAGTGACAGGCAAGGCGGGGCCGGTCAGCCGGGCGGCGGCGGACCGCTGCCCGGGCGCGACCAGTGGCGCTACTGGGTGTGGTTCCTGGTGCTGGCCGTATTCTTCGGCTACTTCCTGTGGACCGCCGGCGGCGGCGCGGGCGGGCCGGCCCAGCTGACCTACACCCAGTTCAAGCAGGAGGTGCGGGCGGGCACGGTGGCCGAAGTGACGGTGACCGGCCAGGACCTCAATGGCCGCTTCCGTGCGGACGCCACCCCCAAGACCGTCGATATCCCCGAGGGCGGGCAGCCGCCCCAGCATTTCCACACCGCCATCCCCTCCTTCCAGGACCCCAAGCTCATGGACCTGCTGGAGGCCAACAACGTCGACCTGCGGGCGGTTCCCGAGCGCGAATCGTGGATCGGGCCGCTGCTGGTGGGCTTTTTGCCGCTGGTGCTATTGATCGCCCTGGTCTGGTTCGCCAGCAAGCGCATGCAGAGCCAGCTCGGCGGCATGGGCTCGCAGCTCACCGGCTTCACCAAGTCCCAGGCCAAGCGCTACGAGAAGACCGAGACCAGCGTCACCTTCGAGGATGTGGCCGGTTCGGACAACGCCAAGCGCGACCTCCAGGAGCTGGTGGACTACCTCACCGACCCCGGGCGGTTCCGCAAGCTGGGCGCCGAGATCCCGCGCGGCGTGCTGCTCATGGGCCCGCCCGGCACCGGCAAGACGCTCATGGCCAAGGCGGTGGCCGGCGAGGCCGGGGTGCCGTTCTTCTCCATCTCCGGCTCGCAGTTCGTGGAGATGTTCGTGGGCGTGGGCGCTTCGCGCGTGCGCGACATGTTCAACGAGGCCAAGAAGGAGGCCCCGGCGATCATCTTCATCGATGAGATCGATGCGGTGGGGCGCCAGCGCGGCGCCGGCCTCGGCGGCGGCCACGACGAGCGCGAGCAGACCCTCAACCAGATCCTGGCGGAGATGGACGGCTTCGAGTCGGACGAGTCGGTGGTGGTGATCGCCGCCACCAACCGCCCGGACGTGCTCGATTCGGCCCTGCTGCGCCCGGGGCGCTTCGACCGCAAGGTGACCCTGGAGCGGCCCCCCAAGCAGGCCCGCGAGCAGATCCTCAAGGTCCACACCCGCGACGTGCCGCTGGCCGACGACGTCGACCTGGCGAGCATGGCCGCCCGCACCGTGGGCTTCTCCGGTGCGGATCTGGAGAACCTGGTGAACGAGGCGGCCCTGTTCGCCGCGCGCGAGAAGAAGGAAAGCGTGGATGCGGCGGACTTCGACGCCGCGCGCGACAAGATCCTCTACGGCAGCGAGCGCGAGGACCTGCTGCAGGAGGCCGAGAAGCGGCGCATCGCCTACCACGAAGCGGGCCATACCATCGTCGCCCGCCTGATCGGCGACACCGACCCGCTCAAGAAGGTGACCATCATCCCGCGCGGTCAGGCCCTGGGCGCCACCGAGCAGATGCCCGAGGAGGACCGCTACAACTACACGGTGGCCTACCTGCGCGCCCGCCTCGCGGTCATGCTCGGCGGCCGGGTGGCGGAGCGCGTGCGCTTCAGCGACTTCTCCACCGGCGCCCATGACGATCTCAAGCAGGCCACCCGCCTGGCCCGGCAGATGGTGACCCAATGGGGCATGAGCGAGCGGGTGGGGGCGGTGGCCTTCCGCGAGGGCGAGGAGCACGTCTTCCTGGGCCGCGAGATGGCCCAGCCCCGGGACTACAGCGAGCACACCGCCCAGGTAATCGACGAGGAGGTGCGCGACCTCATCGCCGCTCAGGAGAAGCGCGCCGAGCAGATCCTTACCGACAACCGCGAGCGGCTCGACCGCCTGGCCGAGGCCCTGCTGCAGCGCGAGACCCTGGAGGCCAAAGAGATCGACGGGGTGCTCGGCCTGTCGGCGGGGGAGGGGGAGGGCCCGGCCGGTGAGGAGGGCGGCCGCCCGGCCGCCTCCGGAGGCGAGCGCGCCTAGGCGCCCCGCAGCCGCCTCATACCAGCCACCAGGCGACGGCCCCGCCGGCCAGCACCAGGCCGAAGGCGGCCGCCACCAGCCCGGCCATGCGCCGGCCGCCCACCACCAGCACCAGGCCCGCCTTGACCCCGGTGTTGACCACCGCCGCCAGCAGCACCCCGCCGGCGGCCACCTCGCCGGGCAGGTCGGCGCGGGCCATGCGCGCCAGGGACAGGGTGATGGCGTCCACATCGGTGAGCCCGGAGATGGCCGCCAGCAGGTAGACGCCGGTATGGCCCAGCCACACCCGGGCCCCCTCGGCCAGCAGCATGACCGCCGCCAGCAGGGCCCCGAACTGCAGCGCCGGCCCCACCTCGAAGGGATTCTTCAGCGCCACCTCGCCCTCGGCCTCGTGGCTAGGCGCGCGGTACCAGAGGAGGGCGGCGGCGGCGAATCCCAGCACGGTCATGGCCACCAGCGCCGGCGCCAGCCGGGCCACCAGCCCGGCATTGACCACCGCCACCTCCAGAAGGATGCGCGGGAACATGGTGGCCGCGGCGATCGCCACCCCGGCGGCCAGGATCCCCTGCAGCGAGGCCTTGCGCCTGCCCAGGCGGGCGAAGCTGAGGGTGGTGGCGGTGCTCGAGGTGAGGCCGCCGAACAGGCCGGTGAGGGGGATGCCGCGGTTGGCGCCGAGCACCTTCATGGCGAAGTAGCCGACGAAGGAGATGGCGGCGATCAGCACCACCAGCCACCACAGGGCGTAGGGGTTGATGGCGCCCCAGGGGCCCAGACCGCGGTTGGGCAGCACCGGCAGGATCACCACCGAGATCAGGGCCAGCTTGAGCACGGCCAGCAGCTCGGGCTCGGTGAGCCGCCGCAGCCAGTCGTGCAGCACCGGCTTGAGACCGAGCAGGAGGGCCGCCACTACCGCCACGGCGGCGGCGATGCTGATGTAGCCCACCACCGCCAGGGCGCCCAGGGCGAAGGTGAGCAGGCCGGCCACCACGGTGGTGATGCCGTAATCCGGCTCGACGCCGGCGCGCACCATCTGCAGGTGGGCGAGGATGAGCACCGCGGCCAGGGCGGCGAAGCCCACACCCAGCACCACGGGCCCCATCTCCCGCGACAGCAGTGCCCACACCCCGCCCAGCAGGCCGGTCAGGCCGAAGGTGCGCAGACCCGCCATGCGCGTCCCCTCGGCGCGCTCGCGCAGCTTCCAGCCGCGCTCCAGCCCGATCAGCAGGCCCAGGGCCAGGGCTACGCCCAGGCGCTCGAACAGGGTGGTGACGTCCACGATCACCGGGTCCCCGGCTCAGCCGCGCTCCGGCAGGGGCGGGAACTCCCGTTGGTTGGGGCCGGTATAGAGCTGGCGGGGGCGAGTGATGCGCATGCCCGGATCCTCGATCTGCTCCTTCCAGTGGGCGATCCAGCCCGGCAGGCGGCCGAGGGCGAACAGCACCGTGAAGAAGTTGGTGGGGATGCCCATGGCCCGGTAGATCAGGCCGCTGTAGAAATCCACGTTGGGGTAGAGGTTGCGCTCGATGAAGTAGTCGTCGGCCAGGGCCTTCTCCTCCAGCTCCAGGGCGATCTCCAGCAGCGGGTCGTGCACGCCGAGCTTGTCGAAGGTGAGATGGGCGGCCTGCTTGATGATCTTGGCGCGCGGGTCGTAGTTCTTGTAGACGCGGTGGCCGAAGCCCATCAGGCGGAAGCCGGAGTCCTTGTCCTTGGCCCGCTCCACCCATTTCTGCACATTGCCGCCGTCGGCGTGGATCTGCTCCAGCATCTCCACCACCGCCTGGTTGGCGCCGCCGTGGCGCACCCCCCACAGGGCGTTGATGCCGGCCGAGATGGAGGCGAACAGGTTGGTCTGGGCGCTGCCCACGGTGCGCACGGTGTGGGTGGAGCAGTTCTGCTCGTGATCGGCGTGCAGGATGAGCAGCTGGTTGAGCACCTTCACCAGGTCCTCGTCCACCTCGTAGGGCTCGGTGGGCAGGGCGAACATCATGTGCAGGAAGTTGGCGCAGTAGGACAGGTGGTTCTGGGGGTAGGTGAAGGGCTGGCCGTGCAGCTTCTTGTAGGCGAAGGCGGCGATGGTGCGCAGCTTGGACAGCAGGCGCACGATGGTGCGGTCGCGCTCCTCCAGGTTGAGCGCCTCCTGCGACTCCGGATAGAAGGTGGACAGCGAGTTGACCATGGCCGACAGGATGGCCATGGGGTGGGCGGTCATGGGGTAGCCGTCGTAGAACCGCTTCATGTCCTCGTGCAGCAGGGAGTGCTCCGAAAGCGCGCCGGAGAAGCGGTCATACGTCGCCTTGTCGGGCAGGTCGCCGTAGATCAGCAGATAGGCCGTCTCCACGAAGGAAGCGCGCTCGGCCAGGCCCTCGATGGGGTAGCCGCGGTAGCGCAGGACGCCGTTCTCGCCGTCGAGGAAGGTGATGGCGCTGGTGGTGGCCGCGGTGTTGGCCAGGGCGGGGTCGTAGCTCACGATGCCGGTATTGCGGCGCAGGCGCGTGATGTCCACGCCGCGCTCGCCCTCGCTGCCCTCCCAGATGTCCAGCTCCCGGCGCTCCTGTCCGTGCTGGAAGGCGGCCGCGCCGGAGTGGCGCTGGAGGGGGCTGTGCTCGTCGCTCATCGCTTGCTCCTTCGGGCCGGCAGCCGGGGCCGGCGGGATCCTGCGAATGCCGGCCGCATGGGCACCCAATTGTACCCGCCGTGGGCGCGGGCGCGAAGCATGATCCGGACCCGCCCGGGCGGAGGCTAGACCCACCCGCGCAGGGCGTAGTAGGCGGTGCCCAGGTACTCGTGGAAGGCGTCGGCGCTGGTGGCCAGCGCCGACGCCGACGGCACCAGGTCCAGCCAGTGGAAGGCGGCGCCGTAGCCGCCGTGGTAGTCGGTGGGCGCGGCGACGGGGTCCAGGCCGCCGGCCTCGAAGGCGGCCATGGCCCGAGGCATGTGCCAGGCGGTGGTCACCAGCACCACGCGGGTGCGGCCGCGCAGCAGGGGCTTGAGCATGGGGACGTGCTCGGCGGTGTTGCGCGCCGCGGTCTCCTCGTGGATGCGGTCGGGGTCGATGCCCAGGTCCCGGGACAGGGCGCGGGCCATGGTGCGGCCCATGGGCACGCCGCGGCCGAGGGGGGTGCCGCCGCTGGTGAACACCGGCAGGCGGTTGCCGCGCGCCAGCCGGGCGGCGTAATGCACCCGCTGCAGGGAGGAGTCGCCCAGCCAGGGGCCGGGGTACTCCGGGCTGCCCGGGATCTGGCCCCCGCTGAGCACCACGATGGCCTCGGCGTCCGCCGGCACCCGGTGCAGGGCCGGATAGCGCCCCTCCAGGGTGCCGATGAGGCTGTCCGCCACCGGGCGGATGCTGAGGAGGTAGGCGGCCGCCAGCACGGCGACGGCCAGTGTCCGCGCCGCCCGCGGGAACCGCCCGGACAGCGCCATGGCCACTACGCCGCCGGCGATCAGGAGGCCCGGAGGCATCAATATCAGGCCCATGGCCTTGGCAAGCGCTAGCACGTTCGCATACTCTTGGTGGCAGCTGGGTTTGCCAGCGAGAATCAGGAGACCGTCCCATGAGCGCCGAAGACGCCGGGAGCTACACCGATTTCGCACCGCCGGGCGCCAGCTCTGGCGCCACCGCCGAGAGCCGCGTGGAGTGGGTGCTGGAGGAGACCTTGCGCAGCCGCCGGTTCGTCGCCGCCATGGTGGTCGGGCCCAACGGCTGGGCGGTGGCCAACCGCGGCTTCGACCATCCGGACCGCATGACCGCCCTGGCTCCCGAGTCTATCCGCCTGCTCAACGGCCTGAAAGAGGCCTTCCCGCCGGAGTCCGCCCCGGCCGGCCGCCAGCCCGGCGAGGCCGTCTCCTTCGCCGGCTTCGGCGAGCCGGAGGCCGAGGAGCGTGTCCCGGAGTTCGTGGCGGTGAGCCTGGGACGGGACCGCAAGCTGCTGTTCCGGCCGCTGGAGGTGCAGGGCAAGACCATGACCCTGGTCCTCCTCACCCGGGGTCTGACGGCCAACACCGATGCCGTGCTCGAGGGCATCGGGCGCGCCGTCGCCACCTGTCTGGCCACCGACTGGAACAAGCTGGCCAAGTCCTGAAGCCCCGCCCCGACGCAAGCGGGCCCCGGCGTCCTGCCGGGGCCCGCTTGCGTGCGGCTGGCGCGGGCCGCTCCTAGCCGGCCATCTGCCGCAGCACGTAGGGCAGGATGCCGCCGTGCTTGAAGTAGGCCAGCTCGTTGGGGGTGTCCAGGCGCGGCTGGACCATGAAGCGCTTGTTCTCCCCCTGCGGCGTCCGGACCATGACGATGAGGTCCTCCTCGGGGTCGGCGATGTCGTACATGCCGACGATGTCGAAGGTCTCGGCGCCGGTGAGCTCGAGCTCGTCGGCGTTGTCGCCGTGCTGGAACTCCAGCGGCAGGATGCCCATGCCGATCAAATTGGAGCGGTGGATGCGCTCGAAGCTCTCGGCGATCACCGCCCGCACCCCCAGCAGCGCCGGCCCCTTGGCCGCCCAGTCGCGCGAGCTGCCGGTGCCGTACTCCTTGCCGGCCAGGACGATCAGCGGGGTGCCTTCGGCCCGGTAGCGCATGGCGGCGTCGTAGATCGGGATCACCTCGCCGGAGGGCACGTGGGTGGTCCAGCCGCCCTCGCGGCCGAAGGCCATCTTGTTGCGCAGGCGCACGTTGGCGAAGGTGCCGCGCATCATGACCTCGTGGTTGCCGCGGCGGGCGCCGTAGGAGTTGAAGTCCGCCGGCGCCACGCCGTGCTCCATGAGGTACTGGCCGGCCGGGCTGTCGGGGTCGATGGCCCCGGCCGGGGAGATGTGGTCGGTGGTCACCGAATCGCCCAGGTTGGCCAGGCACTGGGCGCCCTCGATGTCGGTGGGCTCGCCCACGGTGCGCGGCAGATTGACGAAGAACGGCGGGTTCTGGATGTAGGTGGAGTCGCCGTCCCAGGCGAAGCGGTCGCCGGTGGGGGTGTCCAGGGCCTGCCAGTGCTCGTCGCCGGCGAAGATGTCGGCGTAGGCGCGCCGGTAGTCCTCCGGGTCGAGGCTGGAGGCGAGCAGGGCGGAGACCTCGCTCAGCGACGGCCACAGGTCGGCCAGGTAGACGGGCTGGCCGTCGCGGTCGGTGCCCAGCGGCTCGCTCTTGAGGTCGATGTCCATGGTGCCGGCCAGGGCGTAGGCCACCACCAGCGGCGGGCTGGCCAGGTAGTTGGCCTTGACCTTGGCGTGGATGCGGCCCTCGAAGTTGCGGTTGCCCGACAGCACCGAGGCGGCCACCAGGTCGCCCGCGTCGATGGCGCTCTCCACCGCCTCGGGCAGCGGGCCGCTGTTGCCGATGCAGGTGGTGCAGCCGTAGCCCACCAGGTTGAAGCGCAGCGCCTCCAGGTCATCCAGCAGGCCGGCCGATTCCAGGTAGTCGGTCACCACCTTCGATCCCGGCGCCAGGCTGGTCTTGACCCAGGGCTTGGTGGTCAGGCCGCGCTCGACGGCGTTGCGGGCCACCAGCCCGGCGGCCAGCATCACCGAGGGGTTGGAGGTGTTGGTGCAGGAGGTGATGGCGGCGATCACCACCGCGCCGTGGCCGAGCTCCGCCGGGCCCGACTCCAGCTCGGCGGTGGCGGTATCGGCCTCGTGGCCGCCCTTGCCGAAGGTCTCGGACAGCGCGGTGTGGAAGCTGTCCTTGGCCGCCGACAGCGCGATCCGGTCCTGCGGGCGCTTGGGCCCGGCCAGGCTCGGCTCCACCGTGGACAGGTCCAGCTCCACCGTGGCGTTGAACTCGGGCTCGGGCGTCTCGGGCGTCCAGAACAGGCCCTGGGCACGCAGGTAGGTCTCGGTGCGCTCCACCTGCTCCGGCGGCCGGCCCGAGGCGCGCATGTAGTCCAGGGTGGCCTCGTCCACCGGGAAGAAGCCCACGGTGGCGCCGTACTCCGGTGCCATGTTGGCGATGGTGGCGCGGTCGGCCAGCGGCAGCTGGCCGATGGCCGGGCCGAAGAACTCCACGAACTTGCCCACCACGCCGAAAGCGCGCAGCTTCTCGGTGATGGTCAGCACCAGATCGGTGGCCGTGGTGCCTTCCGGAAGTCCCCCGGTGAGGCGCACGCCCACCACCTCGGGGATGAGCATGGACACCGGCTGGCCGAGCATGGCCGCCTCGGCCTCGATGCCGCCCACGCCCCAGCCGAGCACGCCCAGGCCGTTGATCATGGTGGTGTGGCTGTCGGTGCCCACCAGGGTGTCGGGGTAGGCCAGCGGCCGGCCGTTCTCGGTGTCGGCGAACACCACCCGCGCCAGGTACTCCAGGTTGACCTGGTGCACGATGCCCGATTCGGCCGGCACCACCTGGAAGTTGTCCAGGGCGTTCTGGCCCCAGCGCAGGAACTTGTAGCGCTCGCGGTTGCGCTCGTACTCTTTGTCGGTGTTGGCCGCCCAGGCGCCCTCGGAGCCGAACTGGTCCACCTGCACCGAGTGGTCGATCACCAGCTCCGCCGGCACCAGCGGGTTGATGCGGCCGGCGTCGCCGCCGAGCTCGGCCATGGCGTCGCGCATGGCGGCCAGGTCCACCACCGCCGGGACGCCGGTGAAGTCCTGCAGCAGCACCCGCGCCGGGGAGAAGCCCACCTCGCTGCTGCCGGCCGCCGCCGGGGTCCAGCTCGCCAGGGGCGCCACCTCCTCGGCGCGCACACGCTCGCCGTCCTCGTTGCGCAGCAGGTTCTCCAGCAGCACCCGCAGGCTCACCGGCATGCGCGACACATCGCTGTCCAGGCGGTTCAGGTTGTAGTAGGTGAGCTCGGTCCCGCCGACGCTCAGGGTGTCGCGGGTGCCGAAGCTGTCCAGGCTGGGCATGGGCTTCCTCCAGAGAAAACGCCAAGACGCCAAGGCGCCAAGATAGGCGAAGGGGTGAGCGGAGAACCGTGGCCGGGCGGATCCGGGGTGAGGACCCGGTGTCCGGCAAGCATCCAGGGATTCCCGCCGTCTTGGCGTACCTTGGCGTCCTTGGCGGTTTGGCGATTGGTCGTTGCGGTTCGGTGGTCGTCGTTCGCCGTTCAGGTGATGATGCGGCTCGGCCCCGACCCGGCTAGCTCGTCCATCATCGTGGCCAGGCGCTTGGCGGTGGCGGCCGGGTCGGGCAGGGCCGCGCCCTGGGCCAGGCGCGCCTGGTCCAGCAGCAGCCAGCCCCACTCGGCGATGCGGGCATCGTTGGGGTCGGTGGCCTGGATCTCCTGCATCTGCTTGACCAGGGCGTGGTCCGGGTTGAGCTCCAGGATCGGCGCACTCTCCGGGACCGGCTGGTTGGCCGCCTTGAGCAGGCGCTCCATGTGCTCGCCGAGGGCGTTGTCGTCGGCCACGATGCAGCTGGGGCTGGCGGTCAGGCGATGGGACAGGCGCACATCGCTGACACCGCCGGCCAGCGCCTGCTGGAGGGCGGCGGTGAGGCCCTCGAAGCCGGCCGGGGGCTCTTCGGATTCCTTGTCCTCCCCCGTTTCCTCGCCGCCGATGGCGGACAGGTCCACGTCGCCGTGGGCCACGCTCTTGAGCGGGATGCCGTCGTACTCGGGCAGGTGCATGGTCACCCACTCGTCCACCGGGTCGGTGAGCAGCAGCACCTCCACCCCCTTCTTCTCGAACACCTCCAGCTGCGGGCTGTTCTTGAGGGTGGCCTCGTCGTCGCCGGTGAGGTAGTAGACGGCGTCCTGGCCCTCGCGCATGCGCGCGGTGTAGTCGGCCAGGCCGAGCCATTCGTCGGGCGAGCGGTTGCTGTGGAAGCGCAGCAGGGGCGCCAGCTCGTCGCGGTTGGACGGGTCCTCCGGGACGCCCTCCTTGAGCACGGCGCCGAAGTGGTCCCAGAAGCGGCGGTAGCGGTCCGGCTCGTTGTCCGCCATGTCGGCCAGGCGCTTGAGCACGCGCTTGATCACGCCCTTGCGGATGCGCGCCACCTGGGCATCGGACTGCAGCATCTCGCGCGAGATGTTGAGCGGCAGGTCGGGGGCGTCCACCACGCCGCGCAGGAAGCGCAGGTAGGTGGGCAGCAGCTCGCGTGCCTGGTCGGTGATGAACACCCGGCGGACATACAGGCGGACGCCGTGGCGCGCGTCCGGCTGCCACAGGTCCAGCGGCGGCTGGCTGGGCAGGTAGAGCAGGGCGGTGTACTCGGTGGTGCCCTCGGCGTGGAAGTGCAGCCAGGTGAGCGGGTCGGTGTCGCCGTGCGCCACGTGGGCGTAGAAGCTGCGGTACTCCTCCTCGGAGATCTCGTTGCGCGGGCGGGCCCACAGCGCCGAGGCCTCGTTCAGGGTCTCCTCCTCCTCGCCGCCGGCGAGCACGACGGGGTAGGGGATGTGGTCGGAGTAGGTCTTGACGATGCGGCGCAGGGTCTCGGGCTCCAGGAATTCCTGCGCGTCGTCCTTGAGCTGGAGGGTGATGGCGGTGCCCAGCTGCGGGCGCTCGATGGTCTCCACGGTGTAGCTGCCGCTGCCGTCGGAGGACCAGCATACGCCCTGGCCGACCTCCACGCCGGCGCGCCGGGTCTCGACCCTTACCTGATCGGCCACCATGAAGGCGGCGTAGAAGCCCACGCCGAACTGGCCGATGAGGGCGACGTCGGTGTCCTCGTCGCCGGTGAGGTGATCGATGAAGGCGCGCGAGCCGGAGTGGGCGATGGTGCCCAGATTCTCCACCACCTCGTCGCGGTCCATGCCGATGCCGTTGTCGGTCACGGTGAGGGTGCCGGCGTCGGCGTCCGCAGCCAGCCGGATGCGGCCCTCCTTCTGCCCCTCGAACAGGGCCTCGTTCTTGAGGCCCTCGAAATGCAGCTTGTCGATGGCATCGGAGGCGTTGGAGATCAGCTCGCGCAGGAAGACGTCGCGGTGCGAGTAGAGCGCGTGCACCATCAGGTGCAACAGCTGCTGCACCTCGGTCTCGAAGGCGCGGGTCTCGGTCTGGGGGTTGTCCGTCGTCACCGTGGGCTCTCCTTCGCCGGTCGTGCCGGGAAAACGAACGAATGCGCTTCCCCGGAGGCGCTCCGGGGAAAGCCCGCCATTGTAAAAGAGATGGCCGGCGGCTGCATGGGCGCCGGGAGGGAAAGGCCGGGCTAGGTGATCTCGGCTTCGGCGGTGCCGGCCTCGTCGGCGGCGTCGAGGTCGTCGTCCCCGGTGGAGGCCCAGCGCACGGTGGCCTGGACCGGCAGGTGGTCGGAGAGCAGCTCGGGGATGGGGCCGTAGCCCTCCAGGGTGAGCTCGGGGGTGGCCAGGATGTGGTCCACCGCCACCCGCGGCCGCCAGCTGGGCAGGGTGGCGTGGGCCGGGCGGGTGGACAGGTGCAGGCCGGAGCGCTCGCACAGCAGCGCGATCTCGCGCGAGCCGGGCCGGGCGTTGAAGTCGCCCATGACCACCGACGGCCCGGCCGCCCGCACCAGCTGGGCGAGGTAGCCCGTCTGGCGCATGCGGGTGCGCTGGCGCAGGGCGAGGTGGGTGACGAACAGGGTCAGGGGGCGGCCGTCGAGGTTGAAGCGCGCCTCGAGCACGCCCCGGCCGTCCATGGCCCCCGGCAGGCGGTGCTCGTGGATGGCCTGCACCGGCAGGCGGCTCAGCAGGGAGTTGGTGTGCCGGGCGAAGCGGCCGAAGTCGCGGGTGATCATGCTCTCGCAGAAGCGGAAGCCGGCGCTGGCGGCGAGGTAGCGGGCCTGGTCGACGAAGGCGGTGCGGAAGCTGCCGCCGTCGGCCTCCTGCAGGCCGACGATGTCGAAATCGTGGATGACCCCGGCGATGCGGTCGAGGTTGTGCAGGGTCTGGCCGTGGGGCATCACGTACTTCCAGCCGTGGCTCACGTAGTGACGGTAGCGGCGCGAGCCGATGGCAACCTGGATGTTGTACGTGAGCAGGCGGAGAGCCGAACGGGACATGGGCGGGCAGGGCGCCTCCGGCGAGCGGAGCATGGGGCCGTGACGGCGGCCCGCCGGGGCGGCGGGACCGAGCCTGCGTCCAAGGTTACGGCCTGGCGTATGGGGCGTCAAACGCCCGCGGCGTCGGGCCTCACTGCAGCTCCTGGAGGGCCGTCTCGGCGGCCCTGATGTCCTTGTCGAGGTAGTGGCCGTAGTAGTCGCGGCCGCCCTTGAGGCCGACCAGGGGCTTGACCAGCTGCTCGCCGTCGGGGCCGTAGAAGGCGATGGTGGGGGTGAAGGTCTTCTTCTGGCGGTGGGCGAAGCGCTGCTGGGACAGCTTCTCGCCGCTGAAGTCGGTCATGATCCGGTCGCCGCGGGTATCGATCTTGCGCAGGATAATGCGCCCGGTGTAGTCGGCGTTGTGGGTCATGGGCTCCAGGTACTGCGTGCGCACCGTCTCGCAGTAGTGGCATTCGTCCTGGTAGAAGAACACCACCAGCGGCTTGCCCTGCCGCCCGGCCTGGCGCCCCAGCTCGGCCAGATTGGTGGCGGTGGGCACCTCGGCGGCGGCCGCGCCGCTGGCGGCGGCCAGCGAAAGCAGAAGAATCAGGCGCTTCATAAGGATTCAGCCCCTCCCGAAACGGACCCTTGACGGTAACCGAATACCCGTTCGGGTTCAATGGTCCCCCCTCAGACCCCGGCGGCCCGGAATGGTTTGCGGGGCCGGGCGGATTTGATTTCCGCCCCCGAATTGACCAACATAACCGGTCCGCCGGGCGCCTGCAGGCGCCCGGCGTCCCCCCAACCAGCGCCGGCCCGGTTTGCGCGAGGGCCCGGCCCAGAAGGAGCGGCTTTGAGCGCCGACCGCATCCGCATCGGCACCCGCGGCAGCCAGCTGGCCCTGTGGCAGGCCAACCACGTCAAGGGCCTGCTGGAGGCGGCCCATCCCGGGCTGACCGCCGAGCTGGTCACCATCACCACCACCGGTGACCGGGTCCAGGACCGCTCGCTGCTGGAGATGGGCGGCAAGGGGGCCTTCGTCAAGGAGATCGAGGAGGCCCTGCTGGGCGACGAGATCGACATCGCCGTCCACTCCATGAAGGATGTGCCGGTAACCCTGCCCGACGGCCTGCACCTGCCGGTGGTGTGCAAGCGCGAGGATCCGCGCGACGGCTTCATCGCCAACGCCTACGAGCATCCCCGCGACATGCCCGCCGGGGCGCGCATCGGCACCTCCAGCCTGCGGCGGCGCTGCCAGCTCATGGCCCGCTTCCCCGAGCTGGAGGTGGCCGAGATCCGCGGCAATGTGGACACCCGCCTGCGCAAGCTGGACGAGGGCCAGTACCATGCCATCGTGCTGGCAGCGGCCGGACTGCGCCGGCTGGGCTGGGCCGAGCGCATCACCACCCTGCTCGATCCCGCAGACAGCCTCCCGGCCATGGGCCAGGGCACCATCGGCATCGAGGCGCGCGCCGGGGATACCGCCACCGAAGAGCGCATGCGCGCCATCGAGGACCCCGACACCGCCGTGCGCACCCGTGCCGAGTGGGCCCTCAACCGGCGCATGCAGGGCGGCTGCGAGGTGCCCATGGGCGGCTACGCCGAGCTCGAGGGAGACCGTCTGCGGCTGCGCGGACTGGTGGGCGAGCCCGACGGCTCGCGCCTGATCGAGGACGAGGTGAACGGCCCGGCCGCCGAGGCCGAGGCCCTCGGCGAGGAGCTGGCCCGGCGCCTGCTGGCGGCCGGCGCGGAGGCCATCCTGGAGCGGATGCGCGGTCGTGTCTGAGGCCGGCGGGGAGGGGGGGTGGGGCGGTTGCCGCATCCTGGTCACCCGCCCGGCCCATCAGAGCGGAGCGCTGCTCGACGCCATCCGGGCGCGCGGCGGCGAGCCGCTCGCCTTCCCCACCATCGTCATCGGACCGCCCGATGACGAGGCCCCGTGGCAGGAGGCGGCCGGCCGCCTGGAGGACTTCGCCTGGCTGCTGTTCGCCAGCACCAACGCCGTTAGCGGCTTCGCCGACCGCCTCGCCGATGCGGGTCTGGCCTGGCCGCGGCGCCCCGGCTACGCGGCCATCGGCGCCAAGACCGCCGGCGCCCTGGAGGAGGCCAGCGGCCGGACGGTGCTCACGCCCCCGGACTACCGCTCCGAGTCCTTGCTGGCGCTGCCGGAGATGGCCGCCGAGCGGGTCTCGGGCCGTGGCATCCTGCTGGTGCGCGGCGAGGGCGGGCGCGAGCTGCTGCCGGAGACCCTGGCCGAGCGCGGCGCCGAGGTGCTTCGCCTGCCGGTCTACGCCCGGCGGCCGCCGCAGGCGGACCCGGCGCCGGTGCGCGCGGCGCTGGCCGAGGGGCGTCTCGACACCGCCGTGTTCACCAGCCCGGACACCTTCACCAACCTGCTCGCCGTGCTCGACGGGGACGCCCGCGCGGCCCTGGCCCGGCTGCCGCTGGTGGTGATCAGCCCGGTCACCGCCTCCGCCGTCACCGAGCGGGGCTTGCCCGCGCCGGTGGTGGCGCCGGAGGCCAGCGACGAGGGCCTGCTGCGGGCGCTCGCCGAGCACGTCTGCCCCGCGAAGCCACACCACCGCCCCAGGGAGGGCCGCTGAACCATGCGCTACCGTCCTCGCCGCCTGCGCCGCAACGGCGCCATCCGGGCCATGGTCCGGGAGCACCACCTGCGCCCCGAGGACCTGATCCTGCCGCTGTTCGTCAAGGAGGGGGAGTCGATGGCCCAGGCGGTGCCCTCCATGCCCGGGGTGTTCCAGCTGCCTCCGGATCAGGTGGCCGAGGCCGGGCGCCAGGCCTCCGAGGCCGGCCTGGGCGGGGTCATCCTGTTCGGCATCCCGGCGGACAAGGACGCCGAGGGTACCGAGGCCTGGAACGAGCAGGGCGTGATCCAGCAGGCGGTGCGCGCCCTCAAGGCGGCGGTGCCGGAGCTGTACGTGATCATCGACGCCTGCTTCTGCGAGTACACCGACCACGGCCATTGCGGCATCCTGCGTCCGGACGGGGTGGTGGACAACGACGCCACCCTCGACAACCTGCAGCGCGCGGTGGTCAGCTATGCGGAGGCGGGCGCCGACATGGTGGCGCCGTCGGGCATGATGGACGGCATGGTGGACGCCATCCGCAGCGCCCTGGACGGCGCCGGTTACAGCGAGCTGCCGGTGATGGCCTACAGCGCCAAGTACGCCAGCGCCTACTACGGGCCCTTCCGCGACGCCGCCGAGAGCGCGCCGGCCGAGGGCGACCGGCGCGGCTACCAGATGGACCCGGCCAACGGCCGCGAGGCCCTGCGCGAGGCAGAGCTGGACGAGGCCGAGGGCGCCGACGTGGTCATGGTCAAGCCGGGACTGGCCTTCATGGACGTGGTCCTGCGCCTGCGCCAGGCCACCGAGCTGCCGGTTGCGGTCTACAATGTCTCCGGCGAGTACAGCATGATCAAGGCGGCCGCCGAGCGGGGCTGGATCGACGAGCGGGAGGTGGTCCTGGAGACCCTCACCGGGTTCAAGCGCGCCGGGGCCGACCTCATCCTGACCTATCACGCGCTCGACGCCGCCCGCTGGCTGCGGGAAGGCGCCTGAGCCGGCCCGCCAGGGAGCGAGCGAGGGCACTATGGCCGAGGACAAGGAAAACGGGGGCCGCGGCCCCGCCGAGGAGGAGGTCCCGGCGGCGGAGGAGGCCGCCGGGGGCGAGGCCCCGGAAGAGGCTGCCGAGGCGGCGGAGGCCGGCGAGCAGGCGGAGGCCGCGCAGGCGTCCGCCGCGGGGAAGCCCCCGCGCCCCAGGCGGGCCGGGGCCTGGCTCGGGGGCCTGGCCCTGCTGGCGGCCCTGGGCGCCGCCGGGGCCGGCGGCTACGCCTACTGGCGGCTGGATCACCGCCTGGAGCGCATGAACGAGCGCCTGGCTGCCGTCGGCGATCAGGGCCGCCAGGCGCAGCAGGCCCTGGGCGGCCTGCGCGACGAGCTGTCGGCCCTGCGCAAGGGCCAGGACAAGCTGGGCGAGCGTGCCGACCGCCTGGCCAAGGAGTCCGATTCCCTGCGCCAGGCCACCCAGGACCTCTACGCCCGCATCGAGGGCGGCCCCACCTACTGGCGACTGGAGCGCCTGGAATCCCTGCTGGTCGCCGCCGACCGCGTGGAGCGGCTGGAGCACGACCCCAAGGCCGCCTACGCCGCCCTGTCCGAGGCCGACCGCATGCTGCGCGAGCTCAAGGACCCGGCCTGGCTGGATGTTCGCAAGGCGGTTCAGGATGCTATGACGCGTCTGGAGCAGGTTCCCGCCCCGGACGTTCCGGGCATCGCATTCCGGCTGGCCAGCCTCGGTGACGCCGCCCTCGACCTGCCGCTCAAACGCCAGCAGCCCCCCGCCTTCTCCGGCGGCCCGGAGAAGGCGGAGGCAGGCGGCGAGGAGGCCCCGCCCAAGGGAATGTGGAACCGGGTCAAGGCGGCCCTCGCCGAGTTCTGGTCCGACATCAAGGGCCTGGTGCGGCTGCGCCGCTCCGGCGAGGACATCGAGCCCCTGCTGCCGCCGGACAAGGCCGCCTTCCTGCGCCATAACCTGGTGCTCAACCTGCAGGCGGCGCGCCTGGCCCTGCTGGAGGACGAGCCGCGGATCTACCGCCAGTCACTGACCGCGGCGCGCGACTGGGTGAACCGCTTCTTCGATGCCGACAGCGACGAGGTCGCCGGCATGCTGTCCGCCCTCAAGGATCTGGAGGGCCGGACCATCGCGCCCGACCTGCCGAGTCTCGACAAGCCCCTGAAGGTGTTCCGCCGGGTGCGCCAGGAGCGGGGCAGCTGATGCGCCCGCTCATCAAGATCCTCCTGGTCCTGGCGGCCGCCGCCGCCGTGGTCACCCTGTTCGGCGAGGGGCCGGGCTACGTCCTGGTGCAGGTGGGGGACTGGACCCTGGAGACCACGGCCGCCTTCGGTCTGATCATCCTGGTCCTGGTGTGGGCCGTCGGCTGGGAGCTGTGGTCGCTGCTCACCGCCGCCTGGCACACGCCGGCCCGGCTGGCCGAGGCCCGCCGCCAGCGCCGCCAGCAGCGCAGCCTGGAGATGCTCGAGCAGGGCCTGCTCGCCCTGGAGGGGGGCGACGCCGGCCGCGCCCAGCGCCAGTTGGCCCGCGGCGCGCGCCTGGCCGACGCGCCGGCCGCCTTCTACCTGCAGGCGGCGCGGGCCGCCCATCTGGCCGGGGCCAGCGCCGAGGCCGAGGAGTACCTGGACCAGGCCCAGCGCGAGCACCCCGGCGACGAGCCGGCGGTGACCCTCCTGCGCGCCGAGATCGAGATGGACGCCGACCGGGCCGAGCACGCCCTGGCCCTGCTGTCCGAGCTGGAGCACCGCGACGGCGACAATCCCCGCCTGCTGAAGCGGCTGTTGGACCTGTACCGGCGGGTGGAGGACTGGGAGGCGCTGCTGCGCCTGCTGCCGCGGGCGCGCAAGGCCGGGGCGGTGGCCGCCGAGGCGGCTTCCCGGGAGGAGCTGGTGGCGCGCGCCCGCTGCATGGAGGCGGCCCGTCTCGCCGGCGACGGCGGGACGGTGGAGCGCCTGTGGAAGGAGGCCGACCGTGATCAGCGCGCCGATCCGGCGGTGGCGGGCTCGTGGGTCCGCTACCTGCTGACCCGGGACCGCGCCGACGAGGCCCAGAAGGCCATCGAGCACGGCCTGCGCCGGCAGTGGCGGGGCGCGCTGGTGGACCTGTTCCTGGCCCTGCCCGAGGCCACGGGCTCGTCTCAGGATCTGCTGCAGCGGCTGGAGCGCTGGCGCAGCCACCACCCGCGCGACCCGCACCTGCTCACGGTGCTCGCGCAGCTGGCCATCAGCGCCCAGTTCTGGGGCAAGGCCGACCAGTACCTGGCGGAGGCCTCGGCCCAGCCGGACCTGCCGGCGGACATCCTCCTGCGCCTGGCCCACCTCTACCGCCAGCGCGAGCAGCCTGACCAGGCCCTGGCCTGCTGCCAGCGCGGCCTGGCCGCCCTCGGCGGCGAGCGGGCCCCGGCTCTGCCCGGCTCGGAGGCCGGCGGTTATTCCGTGGAGTAGGTGAAGGCGTCGGAGAAGAGGTGGTCGCGGGTCAGGCCCAGTTCCTGCAGCCGGGGTGTGACCGCGTCGACCATGGGCGGCGGCCCGGCCAGGTAGGCCTCATGGCCCGACAGGTCGTCGTAGTAGCGTCCGATGACCTCGTGCAGGAAACCGGTGTCGCCGCTCCAGTCGCTGTCCTCCGGGGCCGGGTCGGACAGCGCGGGCGTCCAGCGGAAGTTGGGGTGCTCGGCCTGCCAGCGGTCGAGGGTCTCGGTGAGGTAGAGGTCGCGCTGCGCCCGCACCCCGAAGAACAGGTGGAAATCGCGCCCAACGCCTTCCTCGAAGGCCGTCTCGAGGATGGCCTTGATGGGCCCCAGACCGGTGCCGCCGGCCACCAGAAGGGCGGGGGCGTCGTTGTCGCGCAGGTAGAACTGGCCCAGGGGCCCCTCGAAGTTCCAGATCTCCTTGGGCTTGAGGCCCTCGAACACGTGCTCGGTGAACTCGCCGCCGGGGACGTAGCGGATGTGGACGGTCAGGAGCTCATCGTCGAACGGCGTGTTGGCAATGGAGAAGGCTCGCCGGCGGCCGTCCTTGAGGATCACCTCGATGTACTGTCCGGCGAGGAACTGCAGGCGCTCGGCGGCCGGCAGCTTGAGCCGCACCTCCATGATGTCGTGGGTCAGCTTGCGGAAGTCGTGCACCCGGCAGGGCAGGCGGCGCACCTCCATCTGGCGGGCGTCGTCGAGCTCGGTGGCCTCGAGCACCAGGTCGGACAGCGGCGTGGACTGGCACAGCAGGGCGTGGCCCTGGGCACGCTCCTCCTCGCTCATGGCGGTGGGCTGATAGACGCCGTAGTCCACCTGCCCGGCGAGCACCTTGCCCTTGCAGTCGCCGCAGGCGCCGTTGCGGCAGCCGTACGGGAGATTGACGCCGTGGTGGAGGGCGGCGTCGAGGATCTTCTGGCCCGTCTCCACCGGGAACTGCTTGCCGCTGGGCTTCAGCTTGACCGTATACGCCATCGCAGCCGTTCGCCTTTTCGCTGGGAGTCGTTTCCGCTTGAATGGATGATCGGGCGGCCCGCCGCGGGCCGGTACCCGACCGAACCGGTTGACTATTATGGCACCTGCCGCCCCCCGCCGTCCCGCCGTGGCCATCGCCGGCTGCGGCTACGTGGGCCTGCGCCTGGCGCGGCTCCTGGCCGCCGCCGGGCATCCGGTGCTGGCCGGGAGCCGCCATCCCGAGACGCTCCGGGGTCGGCTCCCCGAGGGCGCGCGGGCCTTCCGTCTGGACCTGGACAGCGGCGCCGGGCTCGGCGTGCTGGCCGCCGCCCATGGGCTGGTGGCCGCCTGTCCGCCGCCGCGGGCGGGGACCGCCGACCCGCGCAGCGCGCGCCTGACCGCCGCCCTGGCCGGGCTCCCGGCGGGGCGCGGCCCGCGGCGGGCGGTGTATCTTAGCACGACCGGGGTCTACGGCGATCGGGGCGGCGCCTGGGTGGACGAGACCGCAGCCCCCGCCCCCCGCACCGACCGGGCCCGCCGCCGCCTGGACGCGGAGGGCCGCTGGCGCCGGCTGGGGCGGGAGGGCCGCTGCACGGTGAGCATCCTGCGGGTGGCCGGCATCTACGGGCCGGGCCGGCTGCCGGCGGAGGCGGTACGGGCGGGCACCGCCGCGCGCGTGGCCTGGCCCGAGGTCCGCTACACCAACGCCATCCATGTGGACGACCTGGTGGCCCTGATCGGCCGCGCCCTGGCGCGGGGGTGGCCCAACCGGATCTACAACGCCTGCGACGGCGGGGAGCATGCCCAGGGCGCGCTGGCGGCGGCGACGGCCGCGGCCCTCGGGCTGGAGCTGCCGCCGCCGCTGTCGCCCGCGGACGCCGAGCGCGAGCTCTCCGCCATGCGCCTGTCGTTCCTGGCCGAGTCGCGCCGCTGCCGCAGCGATCGGGCGGTGCGGGAGCTGGGCTGGGGGCCGCGCTTCGCCGACCTGGCGGCGGGGGTGGCCGCCAGCCTGGCCGAGGACGGGAGCGGTTAGCGGCGGGGGCCGCCTCTGCTAGGCTGGGCCGCTTTCCCAGGCACCGGTGAGCGCCCATGACGTCCCCCGCCGACTCCCATGCCGGGGCCCCTCCGGCCCCGGACGATCCCCGCCGCCGCATCCGCAGCTTCGCCCTGCGCACGGGTCGCCTGACCAGGGCCCAACGCCGGGCGCTGGAGGAGCTGCTGCCGGTCTACGCCGTTCCCGAAGAACCCGCCGTGGTGGATCCCGAGCGCCTGTTCGGCCGGCGCGCGCCGCTGGCCGTGGAGATCGGCATCGGCGGCGGCGAGGCGGTGATGGACCTGGCACGCCGCCATGCCGGGTGGGACTGGCTGGGCATCGACGTGTTCGCCCCCGGCATCGGCAAGCTGCTGCTGCGCCTGGAGGCCGAGCCGCTGACCAACCTGCGCGTGGTCAAGGACGACGCCGTGGCCTTCCTTGCGGAGCGCCTGGCGCCCGCCAGCCTGGACGCGGCCTACGTGTTCTTCCCCGACCCCTGGCCCAAGGCCCGCCACCACAAGCGCCGCCTGATCCAGGCGCCGTTCCTGAGCCTGCTGGCCGGGCGCATGCGACCCGGCGCCGACCTGTTCCTGGCCACCGACTGGGCCGACTACGCCGAGTGGATGGTGGCCGAGCTCGAGGCCCATCCCGATTTCGCCAATGTCCATGGCCCCGGTGCCTGGGCGCCGCGCTGTCCCGACCGGCCGCTGACCAAGTTCGAGGCGCGCGGCGAGGTGCGCGGCCACGAGGTGTACGACCTGCACTATCGCGTGAACGGCGAGGGGTAGGCGGCCGCCTCAGCCCGGCAGGAACAGCCCCACCAGGTCGTCGAGGAAGCTGCGGCCGCGCGCGGTCGGCGCCAGCCGCTGCGGGTCCGGCTCCAGCAGGCCGAGGGCCTCGGCGCGGCGGCGGGGCTCGGCGAGGATCTCCGGGCTAAGCCCGGTGCGCTCGCCGAAGCGGCCGAGGTCGATGCCGTCGCGCAGGCGCAGGGCGTTGAGGGCGAGCTCGCCCGCGGCGTCGGCGCAGTCGAGGAAGGCCGCCTCGGCGGTGGCCGCGCCCTCGGCGGCGCGCGCCAGGTAGGCGTCCGGGCCGGCGTAGTTGCGGGTGCGCAGGATGCCCTCGGGGGTGGTGAGCTTGCCGTGGGCCCCCGCGCCGAG
>DATFLO010000228.1:0-14048 GCA_035267605.1 Gammaproteobacteria bacterium | reverse complement strand
CCCACGCCTACAACAGCCGCGAGGCTTTGCTGGCCCACCCGGAGATCGCCCGCTTCGTACGCTGGATCGCCGACAAGCCGGCGGGCCTGGCTGCGCGCTCGCACCATCGGCGACGCTAGGCGGCCGGGCCGGAGGCCCTGGCCCCGGCTGCAGCAACGGAGTACGCTGGTCCTCTGGGGATTCCGGAGGGGGGCCCCGTGGCCGATATCCTGCTGATCTACGCCCACCCGCGGCCGCAGAGCTTCAACGCCGCCATCGCCCGCAGCGTCGCCGCCGCCCTCGAGGAGGCGGGCGTCCACGTCCGCATCCACGACCTCTACCGCGACGGCTTCTACCCGGTGCTGGCCTTCGACCCGGAACCGGACGAGCTCACCGAGCGCTACCAGCAGGAACTGCTGGCGGCGCGCGGCTACGTGGTGGTCCACCCCAACTGGTACGGCCAGCCGCCGGCCATCCTCAAGGGCTATTTGGACAAGGTGTTCCGCGAGGAAGTGACCTTTCGCTTCCCGTCCGGCGACGACGGCAGCGGCATCCCCGAGGGGCTGCTCACCGGCGAGGCGGCCCTGGTGCTCAATACCTCCGACACCCCGTCCGAGCGCGAGCGGGCGGTGTACGGCGACCCCCTCGACGGCATCTGGCGCGACTGCGTGTTCACCTTCTCCGGGGTGGAGACAGTCCACCGGCGCACCTTCCGGCCGGTGGCCGGAAGCACCATGGATCAGCGCCAGCTGTGGCTGGCCGAGGCCGGCGAGCTGGCGCTGCGGCTGTTCGCGCCCGGCTAGTTCCTGTCCGGCAGCCGCCAGAGGACACTGCTGAGCCCGCGATGGGTCCGCCTGCCGCCGTCCCGACCCAGGCCAGGTCCGGACGGCGCGCGATCGCTTCCCGGGGTCATCCGGCGGGGACCATCGCCGCCACCGGATTGTCCAATTCCGAAAGGACCGAAAAGGGAGATCCGACCATGCGCGATACCACCAACATGCCCACCGCCGACTGGAGCGACCCCAAGACGCTCAACCGCGCCAAGGCCCAGCTCATGCGCGACGAGCCGCTGGTGGTCAACCTCCCGGCCGACGCCGACCTCACCATCGACGAGGGCGCCGCGGGCTGTCAGCGCGACGACAGCGGTCTCCTCTGGAACTGCGACCCGGGCGTGACCCTGCGCCAGCTGGGCGGCCACCCGGGTCTGGAAGGCATGGAGAAGCTGGCCAAGGCCGCCACCGGCCACTCCCGGGTGGACGTGGACGGCCAGGGCCACCGCCTGGTGTTCCACGACTGAAAAAGGGGGACTCCCCTCCGCCGACCCTTCCCGCGCCCCCGGCCGCCCCGGGCTCCCCTGAGGGCGGTCTCCCGGGCCGGACAGGCCGGTCCGGAGCCCGCGAGGATCCGGACTGGTGCAAATCCCCCCGGCTTCTGGCAAGGTTGTCCCTGGGCCTGTCGTCGAAGCACGACGGGGCCACGGGCAAACAACCGAAAGGGGGGCGCCATGGGCGACGATTCCAATCCCTACGCCGCGCCGCAGGGGCGACTGGTCGCCGAGGGCGGGGGCCCGTACGGGGAGGTACGGGTCTTCTCCGCCGAGGGCCGGCTCAACCGGCTCCGCTATCTCGCCTACGTCTTCGGCCTAACCTTCCTCATCAATCTGGTCAGCTCCGCCATCACCGCCGCCCTTGCCGGGATGGAGGTTCCCGTTGCGGCCGTCACCATTGCCTCCGGGATCGCCAGCCTGTGGATCTCGATCCTGCTGACCATCCAGCGGGTGCATGATTTCAGCGCCTCCGGCTGGTGGTCGGCGCTGGCGGTGATCCCGCTGGTCACCCTGATCTTCGCGATCATCCCCGGCCATGGGGAGGAGAACCGCTTCGGTCTGGAGCCGCCCCCCAACACCTTCGGCGTCTACCTGGTGGCCACATTGGCCATCGGCGTACCGATCCTGGGCATCGTCGCCGCGATCGTCATCCCCCAGCTGGCGCAGGGGTAACACCGGGAACCAAAGGGGAGCCGGACATGAGCGAAAATCCCTATCAGGCGCCCGAAGCGGCGCTGGAGGCAGAGCCCGGCGCCTTCGCCGGGGACGTGCAGGAGCCGCAGCGGGTCCGGGCGAGGCGCGGGGCCGCCTGGCTCGGACGGTCGGTGACGCTGTTCCGCTCGAGCTGGGGCACCTGGGTGGCCATGCTCCTGGTCACCGGCCTGCTCATGTTCGCCCTGGCCCTGATCCCGCTGCTGAATCTGGCCGCCAGCGTCGCCATGCCCATCTTCTTCGGCGGCTTCATGCTGGCCGCCCATCGCATCGCCACCACCGGTTCCTCGCCCGTCGGCACTTTGATTGACGGCTTCCGCTACCATTTCGGCGGGCTCGCCGGGGTGGGCGTGGTGGCCCTGCTGGGGGTCGTGGTGTACGTGGCGGTGGTCTTCGGGACCCTGTACGCCATGGGCATCGGCCCCGGCATGGAGGCGGGCGAGATGGATCCGCAACAGGCCGAGCGCATCTTCCAGGTCATGCCCCTCGCCACGCTGGGCGGCATGGCCCTCAACCTGCCGTTCGTGATGGCCACGCTGTTCGCCCCGGCCCTGGTGGCCATCCACGGGGTCGACCTGCTGGCGGCGCTGCGCATGAGCTTCACCGCCTGCCTGCGCAATGTCCTGCCGTTCCTGGTTCTCGGACTGGTCCTGATCGGCATCGGCATCGGGGTGGCCGTCGTGGTGGGCCTGCTGAGCGTGCTGCACCCGGTCGTCGGCCTCCTCGCCTACCTCCTGGCCCTCCTGGTACTGGCGCCGCTCATAACCCTGACCATCTACACCGCCCACGCGGACATCTTCCTGGGCCCGGAGCCCGCCTGACCGGCCGGGGCCCGGCATGCTCGACACCACCGCCCGCTGCGAGACCCCCGAGGGGGTGGACCTGCAGCTGCGTCTGGCGGGGCCCTTCGTCCGGGCCCAGGCCTGGGTCTACGACCTCATGCTGCGGGTTCTGGGCTACTTGGGGGCCGTCGGCCTGCTGGCCTACCTGGGGGCCTTCGGCATGGGCCTGGCCGCGGTGCTGGTGTTCCTGGTGGAGTGGCTCTACCCCTTTTACTTCGAGCTCGCCCGCGGCGGCGCCACCCCCGGCAAGAAGGCCAAGGGCATCTACGTCCTGCAGGACAACGGCGCGCCCCTGGAGTGGCGTGCCGCCCTGCTGCGCAACCTCCTGCGGGCGGTGGACTTCGCGCCCGTGCTCTACGGCCTGGGGCTGACCGTCATGGCCTTCAGCCCTCGCTTCCAGCGGCTGGGGGACGTCGCCGCGGGCACCCTGGTGGTCTACCGGGCCCGGGAGCCTGCGGCCCCGGCCGCCCCCGCCGGGCCGGCGAAGGCGCCGCCGGTGGCGCTCGACCTGGCCGAGCAGCAGGCCCTGCTCGCCTTCGCCGAGCGCGCCCCGGAACTATCGCCCGGGAGGCAGGCGGAGCTCGCAGAGCTGCTGGATCCGCTCCTCCCCGACCAAGGCGGGGACGGCGCCACCCGCCTGCAGGAATACGCCCGCTGGTACCAGGGGGCGGGGCTGACCGGCGGGGGCGAGGGGCAATGAAGCAGCAGCAGTTCGAGCAGCGCCACCGCGCCGAGTGGTCCGCCCTCGAGGAGCAGCTGGTCGCGCTGGAGGACCGCTCCCGCGACGCCGACCCGGCCGCTCTGCCGGCCCTGTACCGGCGCGCCTGCCAGCATCTGGCCCTGGCCACCGACCGCCACTACAGCCCGGCCCTGGTGGCCTACCTGCGCCAGCTGGTCGTGCGCGGCCACCAGCACCTGTACCGCACCCGCCGGCGCTGGCTGCCCCGGCTGCAGCACTTCCTGGGCGCGGAGCTGCCGCTGACCCTGCGCGCCGAATGGCGGCTCCTGGTGCTGGCGGCGGTCCTGCTGTTCCTGCCCGCAGCGGTCATGGGGGCCGCCTGCTACGCCCACGGCGAGCTGGTCTATAGCCTCCTGAACGAGTCGCAGGTCTCGCGGATGGAGAGCATGTACGACCCCGCCAACCACCACCTGGGGCGGGGCGAGGACCGGCAGTCGGCTTCCGATTTTTTGATGTTCGGCTTCTACATCCGCAACAACACCGGCATCGGCTTCCGCACCTTCGCCGGCGGCCTGCTCTTCGGCCTGGGCACCGTGACCGCCCTGCTGTTCAACGGCCTCTTCCTCGGGGCCGTGGCCGGGCACCTGACGCGGCTCGGCTTCAGCGCCACCTTCTGGCCCTTCGTGGCCGGCCACGGGGCCTTCGAGTTCACCGCCATCCTGCTCTCCGGAACCGCCGGTCTGCAGCTGGCCCGGGCGCTCTACGCGCCCGGGCGGCGAGGGCGCCTGGGCGCCCTGCGGGCCACCGCCGCGGCGTCGGTCACCCTGATCGTGGGTGCCGCCCTGCTGTTTCTGCTGGCCGCCTTCGTCGAGGCCTTCTGGTCCTCCCGCGGCGACATCCCCGGCGGGATCAAGCTGGGCGTGGCCGCCGGGCTGTGGCTCCTGGTGGCAGGCTACTTCACCCTGGCCGGGAGGGGCCGGGATGGACCTTGAGCGCATCGAGACCGTGCTCCGGCCGCGGACGCCGGCGGAATCGGTGGACCTCGGCATGCTCCTGGCGCGACGCTGGTGGCCGCGGCTGACCGCAGCCTGGCTGCTGACGGCCCTGCCGGCGCTGGTCCTGACGCACCTGCTGCTGTGGAACCACCTCGTTGTGGCCGGGGTGGTGCTGTGGTGGCTCAAGCCCCTGTACGAGAAGGCCCCCCTCCATTTCCTGGGCCGCGCCTTTTTCGGGGATCCGCCGCGGCTTCCCGCAATGACGCGGCATCCGGGGCGCTTCCTGGGACGCGAGCTGCTGGCCGATCTGACCTGGGGACGACTCCGCCCCCACCGCTCCTTCGCCGCGCCGGTGGCCCTCCTCGAGGGGCTGCACGGGAGGGCCCGGCGGCGGCGCCTGGATATCCTGGAGCGCAACCAGAGCACGGCCTCCTGGCTGACCGTGGTCTTTGCCCATTTCGAGGCGGTGCTCTACCTGTCCCTGCTGGTGGCCGCCTGGTCCCTGGTGCCCGAGCACCTGGCCCCCGACCTGCTGAGCCGCCTGCGCCAGCCGTCGGGCGCCCTGCTCGCCGCCGACAACCTCCTGCTGTTCCTGGTGATGGGCGCCACGGCGCCCTTCTATGTGGCGGGCGGCTTCACCCTCTACCTCAACCGGCGCGTGGCGCTGGAGGCCTGGGACACCGAGCTGGCCTTCCGCCGCATCCGCCGGCGGCTGACCACCGGCTCCGCCCGGATCGCGGCGGTCCTGGTGCTGGCGGCCATGGTCGGCCTGTCCGGCCGGCACGCGCCGGTCCTCGCCGCCCCCGCGCCGGGAGCGGCCCTGACCGAGCGCAAGGCCGCCTCCCGGGCCATCGACGAGGTCCTGGCCGACGACGACTTCGGACAGGAGGAGACCCGCACCGTCTGGGAGCCGCGCTTCCGGTCCGGGAACGACGCGGGGGGCGGCCATCCGGACTGGCTCGCGGCTCTCGGCCGGCTGCTGGCCATGGGCGGAGAAGGCCTCCTGTGGCTGCTGGCCGGGGCGGCGGTTGCGGCCCTGATGGTGGCCCTGGGGCGCCGTCTGCGGCGGGTCCGGCCACCGCGACGCCAGGGGGGACCGGACGGCGCCGGCCCGCAGGTGCTGTTCGGCCTCACCGTGACGCCGCAGTCCCTGCCCACCGACGTTGCCGGCGCCGCCCGCGCCCTGTGCCGGCAGGGGCGCACCCGGGAGGCCTTGAGCCTGCTCTACCGCGCCAGCATCGCCCGCCTAATCGAACGCTTCGAGGTGGCCATCCCGGCGGGCGCCACCGAGGGCGAATGCCTGCAGCGCGCCCGGTCCGTCCTCGGCGACGACGGCCGCCGCCTGTTCGCCGACCTGACCGGCGCCTGGCAGGAGCTGGCCTACGGCCACCGCGCCCCGGAGGCGGATTGCGTTGAGGCCCTGTGCAGGGACTGGGCGGCGGCGTTCGGAGCGGGGAAATGAGGCTCAGCGACCGCGCCCGGATCGGCCTTTTCAGCCTCGGCCTGGCCGCGGTGCTGGCGGTCGCCTTCCTGATCCTGTTCCAGCCGGTGGAGCGAACCGGGCGCTCCGGGCCCTCCCTGGCGGCTCGCCAGAACCGCTTCCTGGCTGCCGAGCGCTTCCTGCAGCGCGCCGGGCTGGACACCGAGACGCGCCGCGGCCGGGGCCTGCTGGAGGATCTGCCGCCGCCCGCCGGCGTCCTGTTCCTGGCCGACCGCGGCGCCCTGTCGGACTCCCAGCGCCGGGCCCTGGACGCCTGGATGGCCGCCGGCGGCCATCTCCTGACGGTGGCCAACCGCCTGTGGGACGAAGACCGCAACACCAGCGGCGACCCCTTCCTGGATGCCTACGGCGTGCGCCAGTTCACCCACGGCCGGCGGGCCGGCCTCTGCAGCGGCACCGATCGGGCCACCGCGAATCTGCCCGGTGTCCCGGCAGGACTGCGAGCTGACTTCCGGCCGCGCTTCTACCTGCGCGACGACTCCGGCCTGGCGGACGGCCACCTGAGCGGCCCTTGCGGCCGCCATCTGCTGACCTACCCGGTGGGCAAGGGCCGCCTTACCGTGGTGACCGGCACCCGGCCGTGGCGCAACCGCGCCATCGACGAGGGGGACCACGCCTTCCTCCTCGGGCGCCTCATGACCCTGACCGGCCCCGGCAGGGTCTGGATCCTTCGGCGCACCGACATCCCGGGGCTGGCCACCCTGATCTGGCGACGCGCCCCGGAGGCGGCCGCCAGCGCAGCCGTGCTGCTGCTGTTCGCCCTGTGGGCGGCCTACAACCGTTTCGGCCCGCCCCTGCCCAGCCCGCGCCGGCCCCGGCGCAGCCTGGCGGAGCACCTGGATGCGGTCGCCGGCTTCACCGTTCGGCAGGGGCCCCTGTCCGACCTGGCCGACCCGATCCGGGAGCGCCTCGATGCGCGCCTCGAGCGCCGCATCCCCCAGTGGCGGCAATGGGCTGCCCAGCGCCGGGCGGCCTGGCTGGCCGACCATACCGGCCTGGCCGAGGCCGAGGTGGCTGCGGCCATGGCCGAGACCCCACGCTCGGAGCGCGAGCTGGTGACCGTGATTCAAACCCTGCAAGAACTGGAAAAACGCCTATGAACGAGGACACTTCTCCGCCCCCGGCGGACACCCGGGCGGCCGCCGAGGGCGCCCGCAGGCTGCGGGAGGCCGTCGGGGCGGCCTTCGTCGGTCAGGAGCAGGCGGTGACCGAGGCCCTGACGGCGCTGGTGGCCGCCGGCCACGTGCTGGTGGAGGGCGTTCCCGGGCTGGGCAAGACCCTCCTGGCCCGCGCGCTCGCCCGGGCGGTCTCCGCCGATTACGCCCGCATCCAGTTCACCCCGGACCTCATGCCCAGTGACATTACCGGCCACGCCCTGTACGACCGCGACACGGGTACCTTCCGCATCCGCCGGGGGCCGGTGTTCTGCAACTTCCTGCTGGCCGACGAGATCAACCGCGCCCCCGCCAAGACCCAATCCGCCCTGCTGGAGGTCATGCAGGAGCAGCAGGTGACCATCGAGGACCAGGCCATGGCCGTGGAGCCGCCGTTCATGGTCCTGGCCACCCAGAACCCCATCGAGCAGGAAGGCACCTACCCCCTGCCCGAGGCCCAGCTGGACCGTTTCCTGATCAAGGTGCGCATCGCCTATCCGGAGGCCGGCGAGGAATCCCGGATCGTGCGCCGGGTCACCCGCGGCCAGGTGGGGGAACAGCTGAACCTGGAGGAAGTGTCCCCGGTCCTCGCGGCCGGCGATGTCCTGGGGCTGCAGCGGGCCGCGGCGGCCGTGGACACCGACGACCGGGTGGTGGACTACGCCGTGCGCATCGCCCGTGCCAGCCGTGACTGGCCGGGCATCTACTACGGCACCGGACCGCGCGGCGCCATCGCCCTGGTGCGCTGCGCGCGTGCCCGCGCCCTCCTGGAGGGCCGCGATTTCGTGGTTCCCGACGATATCAAGGCGCTGGCCCGGCCGGTGCTGCGTCACCGCATCCAGCTCGGCGCCGATCTGGAGATCGAGGGACTCACCACCGACGATGTCCTGGCGCAGGTGCTGGACGAGGTGGAGGCACCGCGCACATGAGGCCCGCCGGCCCCGCGCTGGTCCTCCTCGGCGCCTGGCTGGGCCTGGGCCTGGCCGCCGCGTTCTGGACCGGCGCCGGGAACCTGTGGGCCGGTACCGGCGTCGCCGTGGCCGCGCTGCTTGTCGCCGACGGCCTCGGCGTCCGGGGCGAAACGGGCCCCGAGGCGGTCCGTCGGCTCCCCGCCAATCTGGCGCTGGGCGCCTGGATCCCGGTGGATCTGCACCTGCACAACCGGGGGCAGCGTCCCTATGCCCTGCTGATCCACGACCACCACCCCGCCGACGCCGAGGTGGCCCATCAGCCGGCGGCCCTGGAGCTGCCCCCTGAGCGGCCGGCGCGCCTGCGGTACCGGTTGCGCCCCACCCGGCGCGGTGAGCTCCATTTCGGCCCGGTGGAGGTGCGGCTGCGCTCCCGCCTGCGCCTGTGGCGGCGCCACCTCCGGGTCGGCGAGCCCCAGGCCGTGCGGGTCTTTCCCGATTACGCCGAGACCGTGAAATACGCCCTCCTGGCCAGCGACGATGCCCTGGCCCAGCTGGGCATCCGCCAGCGCCAGCGGCGCGGTCAGGGCCTGGAGTTCCACCAGCTGCGCGAATACCGCGAAGGCGACAGCCTCCGCCAGGTCGATTGGAAGGCCTCCGCCCGCCACGACAAACTGATCGCCCGCGAATACCAGGACGAGCAGGACCAGCAGGTGGTCTTCGTGCTCGACTGCGGGCGCCGCATGCGGAGCGAGGAGGGAGGGCGCAGCCACTTCGACCTGACCCTCAACGCCCTCCTCCTGCTCGGCTACGTCGCCCTCCGCCAGGGGGACGCAGTGGGCTTCCTGACCGTCGGCGGTCCGCGGCGCTGGGCGGCGCCGGCCAAAGGCATGGCGACCCTGAACCGGTTGCTGAACCGCCTCTACGACCTGGAGCCCACCGCACACGGCTCGGACTTCGTCACCGCCGGCCGGGAGCTGGCCCGCCGGCAGCGCAAGCGGGCCCTGCTGGTTTTCCTGACCAATATCCGCGACGAGGACAGCGACGAGCTCCTGCTGGCCACCCGCCTGCTGGGGCGGAACCACCTGGTTTTGGTCGCCAACCTGCGGGAGGAGCTCCTGGACTCGGTCCTGGACGCACCCGTCAACGGCCCCGAGCAGGCCCTGCGCTACGCCGCGGCGGCCGACTTCCTCAACCGCCGCGACCACGTGCACGACCGGATCCGGCGCTCGGGCGCCTTCGCCCTCGACGTGACACCCTCCGAGCTGCCCGGCGCGGTGATCAACCAGTACCTGGACATCAAGCGCAGCGGGCACCTCTGACCTCCCCGGCGGGCCGGAAACCCTATTTATCGTATGAACGGTTTTACGGCTCGGGCTTCCTTCCCGGATCCCCGCACCCTATGGTGGGAGGGGGAGGCGGAAACCCCGATCCGGACACGCGGTCCATCCGGATACGGGCCGTTTCATCGCCGCCCCCTTCTCCCGCCAGAGGATTACCCGCCATGAAGCAGTCCCGTCCCGGGGACTACCAGGAGGAATGGCTGGACGAGGCCACCCGCTCCTCGTTCCGGCGGCTGATGCCGCGCATCGAGGAGCGCTATCGGGAGCGCGCGGACCCGGCCGAGTGGGAGGTCCTGCGGGAGCGGCTGGAGCGCCACTTCCCCCGACTGTTCCGGCTGCTGCACGCCCTCTACGGCGACCAGTACGACTTCTTCTATCACCTCGAGGCCATCCTGGCCTCGGCAGTGGCCATGTGGCTGGATCGCCCGGACGAGCTGCGCGCCCTCGACGGGCTGCGCGAGGCCGATCCCACCTGGTACCGCTCGCAGCGCATGGTGGGGGCCACCTTCTACGCCGACCTGTTCGCCGGCGACCTGGCCACCCTGCGCGAGCGCATCCCCTACCTGTCCGAGCTGGGCATCACCTACCTGCACCTGATGCCGTTGTTCCGGGTGCCGTCCGGGGACAACGACGGCGGCTACGCGGTGGCCAGCTACCGCGAGGTGCGCGAGGACCTGGGCACCATGGCCGAGCTCGCCGAGCTGGCCACCGAGCTGCGCCACCACGGCATCTCGCTGTGCCTGGATTTCGTCTTCAACCACACCGCCGACGAGCACGAGTGGGCCCGCCGCGCCCTGGCCGGCGACCGCGAGGCCGCCGGCTACTACCGCATCTTCCCGGACCGCGAGTGGCCGGACGCCTACGAGCGCACCATGCCGGAGGTGTTCACCGACGATCATCCGGGCGCCTTCACCTACGTGCCGCGCCTCAAGCGGTGGGTCTGGACCACCTTCCACACCTTCCAGTGGGACCTGAACTACGGCAACCCGGCGGTGTTCAACCGCATGCTCGAGGAGATGCTGTTCCTGGCCAACCAGGGGGTGGAGGTGGCCCGCCTGGACGCGGTGGCCTTCATCTGGAAGCGGCTGGGCACCAACTCCCAGAACCAGCCCGAGGCCCATTGGATCATTCAGGCCTTCAATGCCCTGGCGGCGGTGGTGGCCCCGGCCATGGTGTTCAAGTCGGAGGCCATCGTGCATCCCGAGGAGGTGCGCAAGTACATCGGCGTGGAGGAGTGTCCGCTTTCCTACAACCCGCAGCTGATGGCGCTGCTGTGGGACGCCCTGGCCACGCGCGACGTGACCCCGCTGGACACCGCCATGCGCCGCAGCTTCCACCTGGCCGAGGGCTGCGCCTGGGTCAACTACGTGCGCTGCCACGACGACATCGGCTGGGCCTTCGCCGACGAGGACATCGCCGCCGCCGGCTACGACCCCACCGCGCACCGGCGCTTTTTGACCGAGTTCTACACCGGCCGTTTCAAGGGCAGCTTCGCCCGCGGCCAGGCCTTCCAGACCGAGCGCGACACCGGGATCGCCCGCATCTCCGGCACCCTGGCCAGCCTGGCGGGAGTGGAGAAGGCGCGCGAGGAGGGCGACGAGGCCGAGCGGGAGCTGGCCATCGGCCGCATCCTGCTGCTGCACGGGGTGATCGCCACCATCGGCGGCATCCCCCTGATCTACATGGGCGACGAGATCGCCATGGGAAACGGCTACGGCTACGACGGCGATCCCGCCAAGGCCGGGGACACCCGCTGGCTGCACCGCGCCCCCTTCGACTGGGACCGCGCCGAGGAGCGTCACGATGCGGCCACCGTCGCCGGCCGGGTCTACCAGGGCATCCTGCGCCTGATCCAGCTGCGCCAGCAGAACCCGGCCTTCACCAACGCCGAGACCGACTTCGTGGCCACCGGCAACCGCCACGTCTTCGGCTACTTCCGCTTCAACGACGCCGCCAGCGTGCTGGTGCTGGCCAGCTTCTCCGAGCACGAGCAGCGCCTGGAGGCCCGCCGGCTGCGCCAGATGGGCATGCGCAAGACCATGGTGGACCTCTACGCCGGCCGCACCCTGACCGCCACCCAGGAGCTGGTGATGGCGCCGTACCAGTTCATGGTCCTCAGCCGGGCGGGCTAGGGCCGGCAGCAACCGACGAACCGCCAGGAGGGCGTGATGAGGAAGCGCATCGTGGGAAGCGGGCCCACCCCCGGGGAATCGGGGACGGGCCCCTGGCTGGACCTGGAGGCCCTGGCGGTGGCCGAGGTGACCTCCGAGGACCCGGAGCATCCCGTGGAGGGCGCCCTGGTGGCCGGCGACGGCCGAGGCTGGCGCGCCGCTCAGCCGGGACCGCAGACCCTGCGCCTGGTGTTCGACCGGCCCCAGCAGCTGGGTCGGGTGCGGGTGGTCTGCGAGGAGCCCGAGCGCGAGCGCACCCAGGAGCTGTTTTTGGGCTGGGCCCCGAAACCCGACGACGAGCCCCGCCAGATCGTGCGCCAGCAGTGGAACTTCAACGCCGGGGCGCGCCGCGAGGTGGAGGAGCTGACCGTGGACCTGTCCGGGGTGGGGATGCTGGAGCTCTACCTGGTGCCGGAGATCGGCGGCGGCGAGGGGGTGGCGTCGGTGACCGAGCTGCGCCTGGGTCCTCGGGAGTGATCAGCCCGAGGGAGTGAGCCAGGCCCGGGCCTCCGCGGCCGGCAGGGCCGGGCCGTAGAGGAAGCCCTGGGCACCGTCGCAGCCCCGGCTGCGGAGCCAGTCGGCCTGCGCCCGGGTCTCCACGCCCTCGGCCATCACCGCCATCCCCAGGGCCTGGGCCATGGGGATGAGGCCCTCGATGATGGAGCGCTGGCGCGCGTCGCTCTCGATGGCCCGGACGAAGCTGCGGTCGATCTTGAGCATGTGCAGCGGCAGGTGGACCAGCCGGCTGAGCGAGGAGAAGCCGGTGCCGAAGTCGTCGATGGCCAGCTTCACGCCGCGCCCGGCGAGGTCCTCCAGGGCGGCGCGCGTGGCCTCGAAGTCCTCGAGCAGGCTGGACTCGGTGATCTCCAGCCCGATGCGCCCGGGCTCGGCGCCGGCGGCCTCCAGGCTCCGGCGGAAGCGGTTGGCGAAGCCTCCCTGATGGAGCTGCTTGGCGGAGGTGTTCACCGCCACCACCGGCACCGTCAGCCCCTCCCCCGCCCAGGCCGTGACCTGCCCGGCCACGCGGGCCAGGACCAGGGTCTCCAGGGACCCGATCAGCCCTACCTCCTCGGCCAGCGGCACGAACTCCCCCGGCGGGACGGGAGCGTCCCCCTCCGGCCAGCGCACCAGCGCCTCGAACCCGATCAGGGAGCCGTCGGCGAGGGAGACCTGGGGCTGGTAAAAGGGCTCCAGGATGCCGCCGTCGATCGCCTCGCGCAGGGCCTGCTCGCGGGTGAAGCGCCCCTGGAGGCGGGCGCCGAGGTCCTCCTGGTAGAAGGCATAGGACAGCTCCGGCTGCCGCTTGGCCCGGTCCAGCGCGGTGTTGGACTCGCCGATGAGCAGCTCCGCCGCATCGCCGTTGTCGGGGAACAGGGCGATCCCCAGGCTCATATCCAGGGTCACGGTCTCGCCGCCGGAGAGCACGAACGGCTCGCGGAACACCGCCTGCAGGCGCGCCAGGGCCTCGGCCGACCCCGCCTCGCCCGGCGGCACCCGGAGCATGGCCAGGAACACGTCGCTGTAGGCCCGGCCCGCCATCTCCCCCGGCCCCAGAACCTGCTCCAGGCGGTGGGCCGCCTGGCACAGCACCTCGTCCCCCATGGCCGCGCCGCGGGCCTCGTTCAGCGCCATCATGCGGTGGACATCCAGGTGGGCGACGGCCAGGCGGTCGCGATCGGAGTCGGCCTCCCCAAGGAGCCGCCCCAGGGCCTCGACGAACTCGATGCGGTTGGGCAGGCCGGTGAGGGCGTCGTGGCTGGCCAGGTAGCGCGCCAGCTCCTGGGCCTCGCGCTCCCGGGTGATGTCCAGGGCGCAGCCGTCCCAAACGGTGGAGCCGTCGTCCAGCCGGTGGGGCTGGGCCAGGATCCGCAGCCACACCAGATCGCCCCCGGGGGGCAGCAGGCGCGCATCCAGCTCCACCGTGGCCAGGCGCCGTCCGGCGTGCTTCAGCTCCGTCTCGACGATGGGCCGATCCGCCGGATGCAGGCACTCGAACAGCCGGCCGGGATCGACCCCGCCGGCGGCCTCCGGGGCCAGGGTCCGCACCAGATCGCCCGCCAGGTAGGTGTTGCGGATCTCGCCGTCCGCGGTGCGGACCCGCTGGAAGACCGCCCCGGGGAGATGGCCGGAGATTCCCTGCATGCCCGAGGCCCCGAACTCCTCCGGCGGCACCTGGCCCTGGCCGGCCTCGCTCAGGTCGCGGACGACGCTCAGGCCGGCGAAGGGGCGGCCCTCATCGTCCGTGATCAGGTGCACCAGGTTCTCGCTGGGGAAGGCCGAGCCGTCGCGGCGCTGCATCCACAGGTGGGCGTGGTACAGATTCCGCGGGGAGAGCATGGTGGCCTCGCTGCGCTCTCCGAAGGCCTGGAACTGGTCCTCGCCGGGATGGAGGACGCGGGTGGTCCCGCCGGCCAGCTCGGCGGGGGAATAGCCGAACA
>DATFLO010000227.1:0-2341 GCA_035267605.1 Gammaproteobacteria bacterium | reverse complement strand
CTGCCACGCCTCCGGGATCAGCTCGGGGTAGGCCAGGCGATCGGGCAGCAGCGGCCGGGTGGCGCAGTAGGCGGCCTCGACCACGCTGATGCCGAAGAAGTCGTGGCGCGAGGTCACCGGGAGCACGTCGGCCGCCCACAGCCAGGCGGCGTAGTCGGCGGGGTCCTCGGCGAAGCCGAAGCGGACGATGCGGTCGCCCAGGCGCTCCCGGGCCTGGTCGAACACCGGCGGGTAGCTGCGGAAGGCCTGGCCAAGCACCGCGACCTCGAAGTCCACGCCGCGCTCGGCCAGGGCGAACAGGGCCGCGAAGAAGGCCTCCGGATCCTTGTCGTGCTCCCAGCGGTGGTTCCACAGGACCAGCGGCGGCCCGTCCCGGTGGCGCTCAGGCCGGTGGCGGTCGAGGGCGGCCAGGTCCAGACCCAGCGGCATGACCTCGGCCCGCCCCGCCAGCTCCTCCACCCGCTCCAGCTCGCGGAAGTCCCGCATGCGCCCGAGCAGGTCGGTGCAGCCGGCGAGGAAGGTGTCGCGGTTGTGGGCCGAGTTGAACCACACGGCGTCGGCGGCGGCCGCGCTGGCCAGGTTGATGAAGCCGTAGTGGCGGTCGCGGCCGTTGCTGGCATCAGGGTCGTTGGGCGACCACGGGTAGGCCAGCTGGTTCTCGTGGAAGTAAAGGACCGTCGGCACGCCGGCGGTGCGCTCCCGGGTCAGGGCCAGGAAGGTGGTCAGGTCCAGCATGTCGCTGGCCAGGATGAGGTCGGGCCGGAAGTCGGAGGCCAGGAACTGGCGCGCCAGGGTCAGGGCGCCGCCGTGCATGCGCCACTTCCAGCTGCGGTCCGGGAGGGTGAGCAGCTCGATGCGGTGGCGGGAGCGGGCCTGGAGCCCTCGGGCCCAGGCGGCGTGCGAGCCGCCGAAGAAGGGTTCCGCCAGCAGGATGTTCACGAACGGGGCTCCGGGGGGTACCGTGAAGGGAGGGCATTGTCCCACCGGCACCGGCCCCGTCGCCAAGGTCCGCTCCAGGCGCGGGAATCCCGTGCGGATTGATCGGGCTCATGGCGCGCCGCCTTCGGTCGGGCCAGAATCCGTGGTATTCGGACAAAAAGCCTACCCCCAGCCGCGGATGGAACACCGCCCCATGCCACAGGCCCAGCGACCGGAGGCCGCCGTCGACCCGGAAGGCGGGATCACCGTCCGCCTGACCCTGGGCGGAGGGGCGGTACGCGCGGTGGCGGTGGTGTCGCGGCGCCCCCTGCAGGCGGTGCGCGTGCTCGCCGGCAAGCCCGCGGCCGAGGCCCCCGGCATGGCCCGCCGCCTGTTCGCCGTTTGCGGCCACGCCCAGGGGCTGGCCGCCGCTGCGGCCCTGGAGACGGCCCAGGGGCGGGCGCCCTCGGCAGCCACCCGGGCCGCCCGCGAGGCCGTGCTGCAGGCGGAGACGGCCCGCGAGCACATCACCCGGATCCTGCTCGGCTGGTCGCGGTGGCTGGGGCGGGGGCCCGAGCCCGAGGCCGTTGTCCGGGGCCGCCGCCTGCCCGGCCTGATGGAGGCGGCGGCCTTCCCGGAGGCCGGCCGGCCAACGGCGGCGGCCCAAGCGGCAGGCGGCTGGGAGACGGTCGCCGACGAGCTGGAAACCCTGCTGGGGGAGGCCGTGCTGGGGGCCCGCCCGGAGGCCTTCCTGGACCTGGGCACGGCGGCGGATCTGGATGCATTCGCCCGCGCCGGGGCCGCGCCGGGGCCGGCCTTCCTGCGGCACCTGCTGGACACGGGCCGGGCGCGGCTGGGCGCGGCGCCGGCGGATCCGCTGCCCGCGCTCGCACTCGCCGAGCTGGAGGAGGCGCTGGGCGGGGCGGACGGCGCCGGATTCGCCGCCCGCCCGCAATGGCGGGGCCGTCCGCGCGAGACCGGGCCCCTGGCGCGGGCCTGGGAGGCCCCGCCGGTTGCCGCCGCCCGCGAGGCCTTCGGTTGCGGCGTGCTGACCCGCAGCGTGGCGCGGCTGGCGGAGCTGGCCGGGGCGCCCGCCACCCTGCGGCGACTGGCCGCCGAGGGCCCGGCGGGTGCCGCCGGGGCGGCGGCGCCGCGCCCGGGGGTGGGCCTGGCCACGGTGGAGGCCGCCCGCGGCCTGCTGGTGCACCGGCTGCTCCTGGACGGCGACCGCCTCGCCGACTACCGCATCCTGGCCCCCACCGAGTGGAACTTCCATCCCGATGGCTGCCTGGCCCGGGGGCTGCGCGGGGCGCCGGCGGTGGCTGAAGAGGACGCCCGGGAGGCGGCGGAATTGCTGGTGGAGGCCGTCGATCCCTGCGTCGGCTACCGGGTGGAGGTAGCCCATGCATGAGATGGCGCTGGC
>DATFLO010000226.1:0-3848 GCA_035267605.1 Gammaproteobacteria bacterium | reverse complement strand
GAGCCCATCGGCATGTCGGGGGTGCGCCTGGAGGCCAAGATCCACGTCATCACCGGCGCGGTGTCGGCGGTGCAGAACATCATCAAGTGCGTGCGCCGCTGCGAGCTCGAGGTCAACGACGTGGTCCTGGAGCAGGTGGCCTCGGCCGAGTCGGTGCTGTCCGAGGACGAGCGCGAGCTGGGCGTGTGCATGGTGGACATCGGCGGCGGCACCTCCGACATCGCCGTTTATACTCAGGGCAGCCTGCGCCACACTGCGGTGCTGCCGGTGGGCGGCGACCAGATCACCAACGACATCGCCTTCGCCCTGCGCACGCCCACCTGGGCGGCGGAGGAGATCAAGCAGAACTACGGCTGCGCGCTGACCGACCTGATCAAGGAGGACGAGGAGATCGACGTGCCCTCGGTGGGCGGCCGCGAGCCGCGCAAGCTGGCGCGCCAGACCCTGGCCGAGATCATCCAGCCGCGGGTGGAGGAGCTGTACGGGCTGGTGCAGGAGGAGCTGCGCCGCTCCGGTCTGGAGGAGGTGGTCGCCTCGGGCATCGTGCTCACGGGCGGCTCCAGCCAGACCGAGGGCATGCAGGAGCTGGCCGAGGAGATCTTCCACGCCCCCGTGCGCATCGGGGTGCCGGAAGGGGTGGGCGGGCTCAACGACGTGGTCCGCAATCCCATGTACGCCACCGGGGTGGGGCTGGTGCTGTTCGGCCTGCGCCACGGCAAGGCGCCGGGCGTCGGCGAGTGGACCGGGCCCGGCTGGAAATCGCTCGTGAAACGCATGCGGGCCTGGTTCCGCGAGAACTTCTGAGGGTTGCCGAGCCCCCAGGCACGTGCCGTTCTCTCCCCGCAGGGGGAGGGCCATGAGGGGAGAAGAAAGGCGAGGAGGAAACGCCATGTTTGAACTGGCAGATACGACGGGGCAGGACAACGCCACCATCAAGGTGATCGGGGTGGGTGGCGGCGGCGGCAACGCCATCGCCAACATGGTCGCCTCGAACCTCGACGGGGTGGAATTCATCGTCGCCAACACCGATGCCCAGGCGCTGCGGCGGGTCAATGTCGAGAACAAGATCCAGCTCGGCGCCAACATCACCAAGGGCCTGGGCGCCGGCGCCTCGCCGGAGATCGGCCGGCAGGCGGCGGAGGAGGACCGCGACCGCATCCGCGAGGTGCAGGCGGGCTCCGACATGGTGTTCATCACCGCCGGCATGGGCGGCGGCACGGGCACCGGCGCCGCCGCCATCTTCGCCCAGGAGGCCAAGGAGCAGGGCATCCTGACGGTGGCGGTGGTCACCAAGCCCTTCGAGTTCGAGGGCAAGAAGCGCCAGCAGCAGGCCGAGGCCGGCATCGACGCACTGTCCAAGCACGTCGACTCGGTCATCACCATTCCCAACGAGAAGCTGCTGGCGGTGATGGGGCGCAAGGCGAGCCTGCTGGACGCCTTCAAGCGCGCCGACGACGTGCTGCTGGGCGCGGTGCAGGGGATCTCCGAGCTGATCACCCGCCCGGGCCTGATCAACGTGGACTTCGCCGACGTGCGCACGGTCATGTCGGAGATGGGCATGGCGGTCATGGGCTCGTCGGCGGCCAGCGGCGACGACCGCGCCGAGGAGGCGGCCAACCACGCCATCTCCAGCCCGCTGCTGGAGGACATGGATCTGTCCGGGGCCAAGGGCGTGCTGGTCAACGTCACCGCCGGCATGGATATGGCCATCAGCGAGTTCGAGGCGGTCGGCAACCTCATGCGCGAGTTCGCCTCGGAGGACGCCAACGTGGTCATGGGCACGGTGCTCGACCCCGAGCTCTCCGACGAGCTGCGGGTGACCGTGGTGGCCACCGGCCTGGGCGAGGCCAAGAGGCAGAAGTCGCGCCCCCAGGCCGCGCAGTCGGCACCCCCGCGGGCCCGCAAGGAGACCGGCGAGACCCTGGATACCCCTACCTACCTGCGCCGGCAGCGCGAGGCGGAGGAGGGCGGCGTGGACCAGGACGACCTGGACATCCCGGCCTTCCTGCGCAAGCAGGCGGACTAGGGGGCCGCGTTTCCTTGTTGCCGGAAGTGCGTTAGGATACGCTAACTCCGACTTACGGGTCCGGCGGACGCCCGGCCCGGTCCCCCGGCTGGCCGCCCATGGCGGGCCGGGGCTCCGGCCCGACTGCCACCGGCACCCCGCAAACCAGGCGAGGCCTCATGGTCGCTCAGCGGACATTGCGTAACTCCATCCAGGGGGCCGGCATCGGGCTCCACTCCGGGGAGAAGGTGGCCATCACCCTCCACCCCGCGCCCGAGGACACCGGCATCATCTTCCGCCGGGCCGACCTGCCCGAGCGCCCCGAGATCCCCGCCTGGGTGGAGAACGTGGTGGACACCACGCTGTGCACCACCCTGGGCGTCAACGGCATCCGCGTGGCCACCGTCGAGCACCTCATGGCGGCCTTCGCCGGCCTCGGCATCGACAATGCCTACGTCGACCTGGACGGGGCCGAGGTGCCGATCATGGACGGCTCCGCCGCGCCCTTCGTGTTCCTGTTGCAGTGCGCCGGGGTGCGCGAGCTCGAGGCCCCCAAGCGCTTCATCCGCATCAAGAAGCGCATGGAGGTCAGCGACGGCGACCGCTGGGTGAGCTTCGAGCCCGCCGACTGCCTGCGCATCCAGTTCACCATCGACTTCGACCACCCGCTCATGAAGGACAACAACCGGGTCACGGTGGACTTCTCCGAGACCGCCTTCACGCGCGAGGTGAGCCGGGCCCGCACCTTCGGCTTCTACCGCGACGTGGAGTGGCTGCAGGAGCAGGGCGTGGCCCTGGGCGGCAACCTGGACAACGCGGTGGTGGTGGACGACCACCGGGTGCTGAACGAGGAGGGGCTGCGCTACCACGACGAGTTCGTGCGCCACAAGGTGCTCGACTCCATCGGCGACCTGTACCTGCTCGGCCACCCGGTGCTGGGGCTTTTCCGCGGCTGCAAGTCCGGGCACGCCCTCAACAACCAGCTGCTGCGCGCACTGATCGCCGACGCCGAGGCCTGGGAGTACGTGGAGCGCGAGGAAAGCGCCATCGAGCCCCGGCCCTACTGCGACCCCATCCCCTCCTACTAGCCCCGTACCCCCTCCCCCGTGCTCCTGCTGCGCGCCGCCCTGGCCCTGACCGGTCTCGGGATCCTGGCCGGCCTGCTGATGTGGGTGCTCAGCCGCGACCGCCTCTATCTGCGCTGGAGCCTGCGCATCGCCCAGGTCCTGCTGGTCCTGGTGCTGGCCCGGCTGGGCCTGATGTTCGGCGCGCGTCTGTTGGCCCTGGGGTAATCCGCACTGGCCTAGTCGCCGCCCGGGGGCTCCCCCAGGTGGCCGGCCAGGCGCTGCAGGGCAGCCCGCAGGTCCGGGTCGGTCACCTCCTGCGCGCCGCGCGCCGCGGCGTCCGCCGCCTGCCGGCTGTAGCGCCGGTGCCGGGGCTGGGCGGCGCGCTCCTGGTGCGGTTGCACGCGCGCGCGGATGCCCTTTACGCTTGCCCATCCCGCGTGGCGCAGGCGCTCGCCGATGGCGTCCGCCTCGAAGCGGAGCCGGCTGGCGGCGGCCGGCCCGGTCACCGCCACCACCAGCTCCTCGCCGCGCCAGCCGAGGACCCGGCTGCACCCGGCCCAGCGCGGCCCGGCCGCCTGCCGCCAGGCGCGGCCGAGGGCGGCCAGGTCGGCCAGACCGCTGTCCAGGCCCTGGCGGTTGAGCAGCTCCTCCAGGGCGTCGGCGAGGGGTCCGGGGCGGTTCGGCGATCGGCTCATGGCGGCTCGGGTCCGGTCGGGTCGGTGCCCCTCGGCTTCCCAAGGGGCCGCAGGTTTGCTAGTTTCCCACAGGCAGGCGGC
>DATFLO010000225.1:0-3485 GCA_035267605.1 Gammaproteobacteria bacterium | reverse complement strand
CGGCCCCGGCGAGAGCACAATGCCGGCCGGGTTTAGCCCGGCGATGTCGTCCACGGCGATGGCGTCGTTGCGGTGGACGACCACCTCCGCGCCCAGCTCGCCCAGGTACTGCACCAGGTTGTAGGTGAAGCTGTCGTAGTTGTCGATCATGAGAATCATGCCGGACCCTCCAGGCCCTGGGCCGCCATGGCCGCCGCCCGGAACAGGGCGCGGCCTTTGGACATGGTTTCCTCGTACTCGCTGGCCGGGTCCGAGTCGGCGACGATGCCGGCGCCGCTCTGGATGTGGAACCAGCCGTCCTTGATCACCGCGGTGCGGATGGCGATGGCGGTGTCCATGTGCGCGCAGTCGGGCCCGATGTGGCCGATGGCCCCGGCGTAGACGCCGCGGCGCAGGGGCTCGAGCTCGTCGATGATCGCCATGGCCCGCACCTTGGGCGCCCCCGACAGGGTGCCGGCGGGGTGGGCGGCGCGCAGCACGTCGAAGGCGTCCAGCTCCGGGCGCAGGTGGCCGACCACGTTGGACACCATGTGCATGACGTGGGAGTAGCGCTCGATGGCGAACGGGTGGTCCACCGCCACCGTGCCGGTGACCGCGGTGCGGCCCACGTCGTTGCGCGCCAGGTCGAGCAGCATGAGGTGCTCGGCGCGCTCCTTGGGGTCCGCCAGCAGCTCCTCGGCCAGGTGGCGATCCTCCTCCTCGGAGCGGCCGCGCCGCCGGGTGCCGGCGATGGGGCGCACGGTCACCCGGCCGCCCTCCAACCGCGCCAGGATCTCCGGCGAGCTGCCAACGATCTGCGCCTCGCCGGTGTCCAGGTAGTACATGTAGGGGCTGGGATTGAGCGTGCGCAGGGCCCGGTAGACGTCGAAGGGCGGCGCCGGGAACGGCACCGAGAAGCGCTGCGACAGCACCACCTGCATGATGTCGCCGGCGCGGATGTACTCCCTGGCCCGCTCCACCCCGGCCTCGAAATCGGCGCGCGCGGTGTGGTGGTGGAAGTCGTCCTCGGACAGGGTCACCGGCTCGGGGACGGTGCGCTCGGGCAGGGAGCGGCGCAGCGCCGCCACCGAGGCGTCGATGCGCTCGCAGGCCTCGCCGAAGGCGGCGTCGGGGTCGGCGCCCGGCTCGGCCGGCTGGATCAGCTGCAGCTTGCCGCTGAGGTTGTCGAACACCAGCAGCTGCTCGGTGCGCATGAGGAAGGCATCCGGCATCCCCAGCGGATCGGGGTTGGTGTCCGGGATGGCCTCCATGTAGCGCACGGCGTCGTAGCCGAAGTAGCCCACGGCGCCGCCGGCGAAGGGCGGCAGCCCGTGGACGGGGGCCGTGCGCGCGGCGCGCACCCACTCGCGCACCCGGTCCAGCGGCGCATCCGGCTCGGACGCCTCCACCGCCTCGCCGTCCAGGTAGCGGGTGAAGGCGCCGCCGCGCAGGGTAATCCACTCGCGCGCCGGCAGGCCGAGGATGGAGTAGCGGCCCCACTTCTCGCCGCCCTCCACCGACTCCAGCAGGAAGGAGCGGGGCCCCGCCGCCAGCTTGAGGAAGGCCGACACCGGGGTCTCCAGATCCGACAGCACCTCGCGCACCACGGGGATGCGGTCGTATCCCCGGGCGGCATAGTCGCGGAATTCATCCCGGCTGGGCGCGTACATGGCGGCTCGTTCCCCCCGGCTCAGGCGCTGCCCGCCAGGCTCCCCTCCGGCACGACGCACTCCCACACGTCGCCGAAGGCCTCCACCACGCGGTCGGCCCCCAGGCTGTAGACGTCCTCGCCCCGGTTGTAGCCGTAGGTCACGCACACCACGCGACAGCCGGCGGCCAGACCGGCATTCACGTCGTTGCGCGAGTCGCCCACCATCACCGAGCGCCCGGGCTCGGCCTCGAGCTGCTCCAGGGCGTGGCGCACCGGCTCGGGGTCCGGCTTCTTGCGGCTCACCGTATCGCCCGACACCACCACCGCCAGGTAGGGGCGCAGACCGGTGGCCTCCAGCAGGGGCTCGGTGAAGGCGCCCGCCTTGTTGGTGATCACCGCCGCCGGCACCCCGGCGGCGCGCGCCTTCTCCAGCACCTCGACAACGCCGGGGAAGGGGTGGCTGTCGTCGGCGAAGCAGTCGCCGTAGTGGACCATGAAGCGCTCGTGGGCCTGGTCCAGGGTGCCGTCGTCGCAGCCGCCGGTGGCCTCCAGGGCGCTGCGCACCAGGGCGCGCACGCCGTCGCCGATCCACGCGCGCACCTGGCCCTCGTCCACCGGGTCCCGGCCCATCTCGGCCAGGGTCCGGTTGGTGGCGGTCATCAGGTCGCGGGCGGTGTCCAGGATGGTGCCGTCCAGGTCCAGCAGGAGGGCCTGCATGGGCAGGCCCTCCCCGGAGGCGGCGTTGCTCGGTCGGCTCATCAGCGCTTTACCGTGGCCAGGGCGTCGCGGAATTCCTTGATGCGGGCGTCGTAGTCGTCGGCCTTGAACACCCCGGAGCCGGAGACGAACACGTCGGCACCGGCCTCCGCCACGCGCGCCACATTGTCCGCTTTGATCCCGCCGTCCACCTCGAGTTCGACGTTGACCCCGGCGTCGTCGATGCGCTTGCGGATGGCCCGGATCTTGTCCATGGAGGACTCGATGAAGGCCTGGCCGCCGAAGCCGGGGTTCACCGACATCACCAGCACCAGGTCGATCTCCTCGAGTAGGTAGTCCAGCCACTCCAGCGGCGTGCCCGGGTTCAGCGACAGCCCGGCCTTGCAGCCCTGGTCCTTGATCAGCTGGACGGTGCGGTGCGGGTGGCGCGACGCCTCCGGGTGGAAGGTGATGATATCGGCGCCGGCCTTGGCGAACTCGGGGACGATGGGGTCCACCGGCTCGATCATCAGGTGGCAATCCAGGGTCATGCCGGTCACCGGCTTGAGCGCCTCGGCGACCATGGGGCCGATGGTCAGGTTGGGCACGTAATGGTTGTCCATCACGTCGAAGTGGCAGTAGTCCGCCCCGGCCCGCTCCACGGCCTTGACCTCCTCACCCAGGTTGGCGAAGTCGGCCGAGAGGATGCTCGGTGCAATCTTGAAGTCCGCCATGGTCGCTACCCCGTTGAATGCCGAATATCCGGTGCCCGCCCCGCTACTAAATCTTTCCCCCCGCCGGATGCTAGCACTCATGGGAAAGGGATTTAGTAGCGGGGCGGGTTTCGTTTACGTGTTCGGGAAGGGCGTGATTTTACCGGGAAGGCTTGGCGATTGCGAACCAATGGGGAAAAACAGCCGGAGAGAATCCCCCCGGGCCTGACACCCAGCGGCCGACTCGTGGCGAAGAAAAGGCACCTTGAACTGTCATGTCAAGGTTTGACCCCTTTCCCGTAACCCCTTTCCCCGTAGCGGGCCCGAGCCACGCATTTGTCCGCGGGAGCCGCAGGCTCCCGCCCGCTTTTGGACGCGGCAGGGTACGGGTGATTTTCTGGGGCTCGATCGAGCCAGGGGCCGGGGAGCCGCCGCAGGGCGCTTCC
>DATFLO010000224.1:0-6397 GCA_035267605.1 Gammaproteobacteria bacterium | reverse complement strand
ATACCTGGCCGGGCGCACCCCCAACCCCTGCGCCCGCTGCAATCAGTTCATCAAGTTCGACCGCCTCCTCCAGCAGGCCCGCGACCTGGGCGCCGACCACCTGGCCACGGGCCATTACGCCCGCATCGAGCACGGCGGCGGCCGGGCCCGGCTGCTCACCGGCCGCGACCGGGACAAGGACCAGTCCTACTTCCTCGCCGTGACCCCTGCCGCCGAGCTGGATTCCATCCTGTTCCCGGTGGGGGGCTACGACAAAAACCAGGTGCGCGAGCTCGCCGCCCGCTACGACCTGATCACCGCCGACAAGCCGGAGAGCCAGGACATCTGCTTCGTGTCGCGCTCCGCCGCCGAGTTCGTGGCTCAGCAGGGCGCCGGGCCGGGCCTGGAGCCGGGGGAGATCGTGGACCGCGTCGGTAATGCCCTGGGTGAGCACAAGGGCGCCGCCTACTACACGGTGGGCCAGCGCCGCGGCCTGCATTTGGCGGCGGGCCGGCCCATGTACGTGGTGGAGGTGGACACGGCGGCCAACCGCGTGGTGGTGGGCGAGGCCGACGAAGTCTATCAGTCCGCCATGGAGGTGGCGGACCTCAACTGGTTCGGAGAGCCCCTGCCGGCAGAGGGGATGGAGGCGGCGGTGAAGGTCCGCTACGCAGGGCAGCCGGTGACCGCTCGAGTGGAGCCTCTGGACGGCGGCCGGGCCCGGGTGACCTTCGCCGAGCCCATGCGGGCAGTGACCCCAGGGCAGGTGGCCGCCTTCTACAGCGGCGACGAGGTGCTCGGCGGCGGCTGGATCGCGGAGACCGCGGCGTGAGCGGCGAGACCGCCCCGCTCACCTTCATGCCTTCGGCCACCGAAGGGGTGGGCAGTCCGCGGGCCAAGGGCGGCCGCGTGCGCCGCGTGGCCACCTCCACCATGGGCTGCAAGGTCAACCAGTTCGAGACCGAGGCCATCCGCCAGGCCCTGCAAGGGGCGGACTACGAGCTGGTGCCCTTCGAGGAGCAGGCCGACCTCTACCTGGTGAACACCTGCACCGTCACCAATGAGGCCGACCGGCAGGCCCGCCAGCTGGTGCGCCGCGCCCTGCGCCGCAATCCCGAGGCCTTCATGGTGGTGGCGGGCTGCTACGCCCAGCGCGACCCCGAGGCCGTGGCCGCCATCCCCGGCGTGGACCTGGTGCTCGGCAACGGCGAGAAGGTGGACGTCCATGGCCTGATCCCCGACCTGGAGGCCGGCGGGCTGCCCCAGGTGATGGTGGGGGATCCGTTCGAGGCCAGCGCCGTGCCCGAGGGCCTTCTGACCCGCTTCGAGTCGCGCACCCGGGGCTTCCTCCAGGTGCAGCAGGGCTGCGACCAGTCCTGCACCTTCTGCATCATCTCCACCGTGCGGGGCGGCAGCCGCTCCGTGCCCGTGCGTCACGTGGTGCGCCAGGTGGACCGCTGGGCGCAGGTGGGCACCCGCGAGTTCGTGGTCACCGGCGTGGACGTGGGCTCCTACGGCGCCGACCTGGACGGCGCCGCCGACCTGGCCGGGCTGCTCGTTGCCATGGCCGAGCGCGAGGGCGACTTCCGCCTGCGCCTGTCCTCGCTCGATCCCAGCCACATCACTGACGAGCTGATCGACCTGTTCCGCCGCGAGCCCAAGCTCTGCCCCCAGGTGCACCTGTCCCTGCAGCACGGCGACGCCAAGGTGCTCAAGCAGATGAAGCGCCGCTACGGCCCGGAGCTGGTGCGCGAGCGCATGGCCGCCCTGCGCGCCGCGGCCCCGGACCTGGTGCTGTCGGCGGACGTGCTGGTGGGCTTCCCCACCGAGACCGAAGAAGCCTTCGACAACGCCCTGGCCCTGGTGGACGAGCTGGAGATCGCCTACCCCCACGTCTTCCCGTTCTCCCCGCGTCCCGAGACCCCCGGCGGCCGCATCCCCGAGCACAAGCAGGTCCACCCCGCCGAGCGCAAGGCCCGCGCCGCCCGCATGCGCGAGCTGGGCGAGGGCATCCGCGACCGGGTCCTGGCGCGCGCCGTCGGGGTCCCCCGGCGGGTGCTGGTGGAGGAGGGCGGGGGCGACCGCCCGGGCTGGGTCCCGGGACGCGGCGCCGACTACCTGCCGGTGCGGCTGCCCGCGGCCCTGGCGGAGGCCGGCGAGCTGGTGACCGTCACCCCCACGCGGGTGGTGGGCGGGGCCCTGGTGGCGGATGGCTGAGGCCCCTTTCCGGATTGGCCAAACCGCCCCGCGATGGGGTAGTCTTGGCGCCTTTCGTATCGCCCCGAATTCCTTTTCGAACCCCCGGCGCGGCCGGGGGTGAAGCGTCAATCAACGGAGCAGGCATGGCCATCGAGCAGACCCTTTCCATCATCAAGCCGGACGCCGTGGGCAAGGACGCCATCGGCACCATCCTGTCCCGCTTCGAGAGCAACGGCCTGCGCGTCAAGGCCATGAAGATGGTCCAGCTGACCCGCGACCAGGCCAGGGCCTTCTACGCCGTCCATGCCGACAAGCCGTTCTACGACGATCTGGTGGCGTTCATGATCTCCGGCCCGGTGGTGGTCTCCATCCTCGAGGGCGACAATGCCATCGCCCGCAACCGCGAGCTCATGGGTGCCACCAACCCGGCCGAGGCCGAGGCCGGCACCATCCGCGCCGACTTCGCCACCACCATCGACGCCAATGCGGTGCACGGCTCGGACAGCCCGGAGACCGCAGCGGCCGAGACCGCCTTCTTCTTCGATCAGCTGGAGATCTTCGAGCGCGCATGAGCGTTACCGAGGTCCAAACCCCGCGCCGCTCGCGGCGCGCGCAGCCGGAAGGCCCCGCGGACATCCTGGGGCTGGATCGCGCCGGCCTGGAGGCCTTTTTCGCCGGCATCGGCGAGAAGCCGTTCCGGGCCAAGCAGCTGCTGCAGTGGCTGCACCAGCGCGGGGTGTCGGACTTCGACGCCATGACCGACCTGTCCAAGGGGCTGCGCGCCAAGCTGGCCGAGGGCGTGGCGCTGACCGAGCCGGAGGTGCTCTCCGAGCAGCGCTCCGCGGACGGCACCGTCAAGTGGCTGCTGGGCCTGAGCGACGGCAACGCGGTGGAGACGGTGTTCATCCCCGAAGACGAGCGGGGCACCCTGTGCATCTCCTCCCAGGCCGGCTGCCCGCTCGACTGCAAGTTCTGCGCTACCGGCTACGGCGGCTTCCAGCGCAATCTGGCGGCCTCCGAGATCATCGCCCAGGTCCGCCATGCCCGTGCCGAGGTGGGCGAGCGGCTGACCAACATCGTGTTCATGGGCATGGGCGAGCCGCTGCTCAACTACGACGCGGTCCTGCGCACCATCCACCTGCTCATGGACGATCTGGCCTTTGGGCTGTCCCGGCGCCGGATCACCGTGTCCACCGTGGGGGTGGTGCCCAGGATCGAGCAGCTGGGCGCCGATACCCCGGTCAACCTGGCCATCTCCCTGCACGGGGTGAGCGACGAGGTGCGCGACCGCATCGTGCCCATCAATGCCACCTATCCCCTGGAGCGGCTGATGGCGGCCTGCCGGGCCTACCCGCTGCCCAGCGGCCGGCGCATCACCTTCGAGTACGTCATGCTCGACGGCGTCAACGACTCGCCGCAGGAGGCGCACCGCATGGCCGAGCTGCTGCGCGGCATCCCCGCCAAGGTCAACCTGATTCCCTTCAATCCCTTCCCCCAGGCAGAGTTCCGGCGGTCGTCCCAGGGCGCCATCGACCGCTTCCGCGACATCCTGCTGGGGGAGGGCATGGTGGCGGTGACCCGCACCCCGCGCGGCGAGGACATCGACGCCGCCTGCGGCCAGCTCCAGGGACAGGCGCGGCAGGCCGATGCGGGGCAGCGGACATGATCCGCCGCCGGCGCTTGAGGGCCGTCCTCGCCGCGGCGGTCGCCGCCTTCCTGGTGAGCGCCTGCGCCAGCAACCCCTCGCCCAAGGACCAAGAGCACAGCGACCAGAGCCGCAGCCGCATCTACCTGAAGCTCGGCGTTGCCTACCTGCAGCAGGGCAAGCCCCGCGAGGCCCTGCGCAAGCTCGAGAAGGCCAAGTCCCTGCGCGGCGACGACGCCCGGGTCTACAACGCCCTGGGGCTGACCTACCAGCAGCTGGGCTTCGACGACAAGGCCGAGCGCGCCTTCCAGGAGGCCGTGGACCTGGATCCCAAGGATCCGCAGGTGCGCAACAACTACGGCGTCTTCCTGGCCCAGCTGGGGGAGTACGACCGGGCCCACCAGCAGTTCGAGAAGGCCCTGGCGAACCCCCTCTACAGCAACCCCGAGAATGCCTACTTCAACCTCGGCTGGCTGGCCCGGCGCCAGGACCAGCCCGGCAAGGCCGAGGACATGCTGCGCACCGCCCTGCGCCTGCGGTCCAACTATACCCGCGCGCGCCTGGCCCTGGCCCGCCTGCTGCGCGACCAGGGGCGGTCCGACGAGGCCCGGGACCAGGTGATCCAGGTGCTCAGCCGCGAGCCCAAGAACGTCCAGGGGCACCTGCTGGCGGCGGAGATGGCCATGGCGGCGGGGGACAAGGAGGCCGCGCGCAAGCATCTGGACAAGGTTGCGGACATCGCCCCGGACAGCCCCGCCGGCCAGCGTGCGCGCCGGATGATGCAGCAGCTGGAAGGGTCGCGGGGCTCCTGAGCGGGCGTCGCGCAAGCGAAATGGGGGGAAGGAGAGCGCATGGCGGAGGATCAGGAACAGGTCGAGGGCGTCGGGCCGGGTGAGCGCCTGCGGCGGGCTCGCGAGGCCATGGGGCGCAGCCGCGAGGACATGGCCGAGGCGCTCCGCCTCACCGTCGAGCAGGTCGAGGCCCTGGAGGCCGAGGACTACAGCCGGCTGCCCGGTCAAGCCTACGTGCGCGGCTATTTCCGGAACTATGCCGCGGCGGTGGGGCTGGCCCCGGAGGAGGTGGCGGCGCAGGTGGAGCAGCGTCCGGCCGGCGGTGGCCCCGCCGAAGAGAACGACACGCCCCTGATCCCGGAGCCTGAGAAGCCCCTGATCGAGCACCCGTGGCGGGTGGTCTGGATCAGCCTGGCCCTGCTGGTGGTGGTCAGCGTGGTCACCGTGTGGCTGGTGGGCGAGAGCCGGGGTCCGGCCATGCCCGAGCAGACGGCCTCGCGGTCCGGCCAGGCGGGCGCGCAGACGGCCGCCGGGGGCGGGCCCGCCGCGGCCGGGGAAAGCGCCCGGCCTGCGGGCGGCGAGGCCGACGGGGGCGCGCCTTCCGGAGAAGTCGCCTCCGCAGGCGGAGATGCCGCCTCCGCAGGCGGGGAGCCCGCCGGCGGGGGGGCGAGCGCTACCGCCCCCACGCGCTCGGCGACGGCCGCCGCCGGGTCCGGCTCGGCGGAAGGCGCCGCCCGCCCGCAGGGGCCGACCCTTTCCGGACCCGGTCTGGACGATTCGGCCCTGGCCAGGCTGCCGGGGAGCGAACAGCCCCGGCAGCCGGCCATGCCCGAGGACCTCCAGACCCTGCGGGTGCATACCTGGGCCAAGTCCTGGCTGGAGGTCGCCGATGACCGCGGCCAGGTGCTCCTGCGCCGGCTGATCCCGGAAGGGCGGGACCTGCGGCTGTACGGCAAGCCGCCCTTCCAGGTGAAAGCAGGCAATGCGGCCGCCGTCCAGCTCTATTTCGAGGACAAGCCCATCCGGCCCCTGGGCGCGCCGGGGCAGGTGGTGCGACTGAATGTGGATGCCGATACCCGCACCATCCCCGAGTCGGAGGTGGCGCCCCCCGCCTCGCTCGCCGAACAGCAGACGTCGGGGCAAGCCGGTTCGGCGCCCGCCCCCTCCGGGGATGGGGAAAGCAGCGCCGCCGCCACGGGGCAGGCGGAGGAGCCCGGGTCCGGCGGGGCGGCCGCCGCGGCGGACGGCGCCGGAACCCCCTGACCGCGGAGGCGGCCGGCGCGCCCCGGACAATCGAAATCCGTCGTTCCAGTGCCAAATAGTCCGGATCGCCCGGACAAGGGAGCTTGACGCTATGTGGGGGATCCATCGCCGCAAGACGCGGCAGATCCATGTCGGCTCGGTGCCCATCGGCGGGGATGCGCCCATCGCGGTGCAGACCATGACCAACACCAATACCTGCGACGTGGAAGCCACGGTCGGCCAGATCGAGCAGGTAGTCGGGGCCGGTGCCGACATCGTCCGGGTTTCCGTGCCCGACAAGGACGCGGCGGAGGCCTTTGGCAAGATCCGCGCCCGGGTGCCCGACGTGGCGCTGATCGCGGATATCCACTTCGACTACCGCATCGCCCTCAAGGTGGCGGACATGGGCGTGGACTGCCTGCGCATCAACCCGGGCAACATCGGCAAGCGCGACCGGGTGGCCGCGGTGGTGGATGCCGCCAAGCACAACGGCATTCCTATCCGGGTGGGCGTGAACGCCGGCTCCCTGGAGAAGCACCTC
>DATFLO010000223.1:0-4817 GCA_035267605.1 Gammaproteobacteria bacterium | reverse complement strand
ACCGAGGCCACCTCGGACACGCCCTCCACCGTCTGCAGCTCGTAGCTGAGGAACCAGTCCTGGATGGAGCGCAGGTCGGCCAGGGAGTGCTCGCCGCTGCGGTCCACCAGGGCGTACTCGTAGACCCAGCCCACCGACGTCGCATCCGGGCCCAGGGAGGGCTGGACCCCCTCGGGCAGCTCCGAGGCCGCCTCGTTGAGGTACTCCAGCACCCGCGAGCGGGCCCAGTACATGTCGGTGCCGTCCTCGAACACGACGTAGACGTAGGAGTCGCCGAAGAACGAGTAGCCGCGCACGGCCTTGGTGCCCGGCACCGAGAGCATGGTGGTGGTCAGCGGGTAGGTGACCTGGTCCTCCACCACCTGCGGCGCCTGGCCGGGGTATTCGGTCTTGATGATGACCTGGACATCACTCAGGTCGGGGATGGCATCCAGCGGCGTGCGCTGGGCCGCAAAGATGCCCCAGCCGGTGAGGATGATGGCGCCGACGATGACCAAAAAGCGGTTGGCCAGGGACCACTCGATGACGCGGCGGATCATGCCCGGCTCTCCGCATGGCTATCGCCCGGGAAGGCCCCTTCCAGCGCCGTCATCGCGAGGGCCCGCAAGGGCCCGTGGCAATCTGCCGAAACGGGCTCCGCTCCGGAGGTCGCCACGCTTCGCTCGCGACGACGGCCAAGGTAGCCGGGGCCAGCTGCCTCTTCCCCCGCCGTCATTGCGAGGGCCCGCAAGGGCCCGTGGCAATCTCCCAGAACAGACTCCGCCTTAACGACGCAGCCCCTCTCCAGGGGCCCGCTTCGCTGCGCTCGCGGCTTCGGCTCCCGACGACGGTCAACGGCGGCGGCGCCGGCCGCCTCTCCCCCCGCCGTCATTGCGAGGGCCCGCAAGGGCCCGTGGCAATCTCCCGAAACGGGCTCCGCTCCGGAGGTCGCCGCGCTTCGCTCGCGACGACGGCCAACGGCGGCGGGGCCGGCCGCCTCTCCCCCCGCCGTCATTGCGAGTCCCGCCCCTAAGCCTCCACCCAGTTGGGCCCCAGCCCGCGCCCCGGGCAGGCTTAGGGGCGGGACGCTGCAATCTCCCGGAACAGACTCCGCCTTAACGACGCAGCCCCTCTCCAGGGGCCCGCTTCGCTGCGCTCGCGGCTTCGGCTCCCGACGACGGTCAACGGCGGCGGGGCCGGCCGCCTCTTCCCCCGCCGTCATTGCGAGGGCCCGCAAGGGCCCGTGGCAATCTCCCGAAACGGGCTCCGCTCCGGAGGTCGCCGCGCTTCGCTCGCGACGACGGCCTGGGTACGGCCGGGCCGTGGCCGTTGTAGGAGCGGCGGTCCCCGCCGCGATTGCGGCCGGGTCCCGGGGGGTCGCGGCGGGGGCCGCCGCTCCTACCGGAGGCCCGGCAGGGGCACGGGACTGGTCGGGCATGTCCATGCCCTCCATGGATCCCGAACCGCCCGCGTCGCCGCCCTTCTGCCCGTCGGCGGGGTCCGCGCCCTCCATGGACCCGGAGCTTCCGTCCTGCTTCGGCCCATCCATGCCTTCCATGGAGCCCGAGCCGGACGAGCCCTTGCCGTCCATGTCCATGCCCTCCATGGACCCGCCCTGCCCTTTCTTCTCCGTGTCGGCATCCATGCGCTCCATGGAGGCGTCGAAGTCGGACTCGGCGTCGAGCAGGAACTGGCCGCTGGTGACCACGTCGGTGCCTGCCTTCAGGCCCTTGGTGATCTCCACCCAGTCGCCGGATTCCACGCCGGTCTCCACGGCCACCGGGCGGAAGTGGCCCTTGCCCAGGGCGGTCACCACCACCGTGCGCTGGCCGGTGCGGATGACCGCCTGGCGCGGCACCGCCACCACGTCCTTGCGCGGGTCGGCCTCGATCACGGCGGTGGCGAACATGTTGGGCTTGAGGGTGCCGTCGGGATTCTTGAACACCAGGCGGGCGTGGACCGTGCGCGTCTTGGGGTCCAGGTAGGGGTAGACGTAGTCCACCTTGCCGGTCCACTCGCGGCCCGGGTAGAAAGGCAGGGTCAGGGTCACCGGGTCGCCGGCGGCCACCCACTCCGCCTGGTAGGCGTAGACGTCGGCCTGGACCCAGACCGTGGACAGGTCGGCCACGGTGTAGAGGTTGCGGTCCGGGGTCACGCGCATGCCCTCGCGCACGCCGAGCTCGGTGACCACGCCGGCGTGCGGCGCGCGCAGCAGGACGGTGCGCTGCAGCTCGCCGGTGCGCTCCAGGCGCTCGATCTCTCTGGGGCTGACGCCGTAGAACAGCAGCCGCTCGCGCGCCTGCTGCACCATGTCGCTCATGGGCGTGCCGGAGCTGCCCAGGCGCTTCTGGCGGCGCCGGGCGATGAGGTACTCCTGCTGGGCGGTGACCAGCTCCGGCGAGTAGATCTCCAGGATGGGGTCGTCCACCTCCACGCGGTCGCCCTCGGCGTCGACGTAGAGCTTCTCCACCCAGCCCTCGACGCGGGTGTGGATGTGGCTGACCTTGCGCTCGTCGTAGGTGACCGAGCCCACCGTGCGGAGGGTGCGCGACAGGGTGCGCCGCTCGGCGGTGGCGGTCTCCACCCCCAGCTGGCTGACCACCGCCGGGTCGATGTTCACCGCGCCGGGCTTGGAGGCCGCCTCGTCGGCGTAGACCGGCACCAGGTCCATGCCCATGGGCGACTTGCCGGGCTCGTCGCGGCGGTAGGAGTCGTCCATGGGCGCCACCCAGTACAGCACCTCGCGGTCCTTCTCCTTCTTGTCGCCGGCCTTGCCGGCGTCGGCCTGCTGGCCGGCCATGTCCATGCCCAGGCCCAGCCAGCCCGGTTGCCAGGCGGCGACGGCATAGAGGCCGAGTCCGCCCACGGCGAGGCCGAGGACGGCAGCGAGGGTCGTCTTGGCGGCGGGGGTCATGGGCCGGATCCTTCGGTGGTGCGGTTATTCGGTGCGGAGGCCGGGTGCGGAAAGGCCGTCATTGCGAAGGCCCGCAAGGGCCCGGGGCAATCTCCCGGAACGGGCTCCGCTACGGAGGTCGCCGCGCTTCGCTCGCGACGACGGCCAACGGCGGCGGGGGCGGCCGCTTCTCCCCCCGCCGTCATTGCGAGTCCCGCCCCTAAGCCTCCACCCAGTTGGGCCCCAGCCCGCTCCCCGGGCAGGCTTAGGGGCGGGACGCGGCAATCTCCCGCAACGGGCTCCGCCTCAACGGCGCCGCCCCTCTCCAGGGGCCCGCTTCGCTGCGCTCGCGGCTTCGGGACGCGATGACGGCCGGCCGTTCGCTCATTCGGGCTCATCGCTCCCCCTCCCCGGCGGCCAGGTACAGCAGCTCGGCCTTGGCCTGCTCGGCGTCCACGCGCAGGCGCCAGCGGGTGAGCTGGTGCTCCAGGTCCTGGATGCGGGCGCGCACCAGGTTGAGGAAGTCCAGGCGGCCGGTGGTGTAGGCGGCCACCGAGGCCTCCACGGTCTGCTCGCTCTCCGGGAGGATGGAGTCGTCGTAGAGGTCGGCGCGCTCGTGCGCGGCGCGCAGGGCGGCCCACTGGCTGCGCGCCCGGCGCTCCAGGGCCAGGCGGGTGCGCCGCAGCTTGCGTTGCAGGGCGTCCTTCTCGTCGAGGGCGGCGGCCAGCCGCTTGTCCTGCCGCTTGCCGGTGAACAGCGGCAGGCTCATGCGGAACTTGACGCTGGCGAAGTCGGCCCAGGGCTCGCCGTTGGGGGCGCTGCCCGGGCGGTAACCGTAGGCCAGGTCCACACCCATGTCCGGGTAGTAGTCCTTCTCGGCCAGGGCTACGGCGGTGCCGCGCCGGTCGATCTGCGCGGCCACGGCGCGCAGGCGGGGGTGGCGCTCGAGGTCGTCGGCCAGCCGCTGCGGGGGCGGCGGCTCGGGCAGCTCGGGGAGGTTGTCGGGCAGCTCGAAGCCGTGCGGCCCGACCGCGCCCTGCGCCACCCGGCCGAAGGCGCGGCGGCTGCGCGCCGGGCGCCAGTCCACCGCCAGCAGCTCGCCCAGGCGGCTGTCGGCGTCGGCGCGGCGGCGACGGAGCGAGGCGCGGCGGTCGAGCAGCTTGTCGCGCTCCAGCTGGGCGAGCAGCACCGCCTGCTGCAGGCCCTTGCCCACGCGGTACTGGGAGCGGGCGATGGCCAGCAGCTCCTCGAACAGGTCGAGGTTGTCGGCCACCTCGTCCAGGGCGCGGTCGACGTAGAAGCGCTCCAGCCAGGCCAGGCGCACCCGCCGCACCAGCTCGGCGCGGGTGTCGGCGAGGCGGGCGCGGTAGGCGGTGCCCTGCTGGGCCTCCCGCTTCGCCTTGAGGTCGAGGGTGCCGGGGGCGGGGAAGTCCTGGGACAGGCCCACCTGGAGCTGGGTCATGGGCTCCTGTTCCAGGTCGAAGGTGTCCACCGGGACGTTGGCCGCGCCCACCGACAGCCTGGGGTCGGGCAGCTGGCCGGCGGCGGTGGCGCGCGCCTCGGCGGCGCGGATGCGCGCCGCCAGCTCGTCCAGGGAGGGATGGCTGGCCAGGGAGCGGGCTTCCGCCCGCTCCAGGGTCAGGGTGCCGGCCGTGGGCGCGGCCTGGGCCCACACGGGGGCGGGCACGGCCCCGACCAGCAGAATCAGTACAGGGATCAACCGCACGGTGCGCTCCTCTGCGCAAACGACATCGCGTAACGACGCAGGCAGGCCGGCGCGTCAACGCCGGCCGTTACGGCACGCGGTGCGGTTCAGAGGCGGAGGCGGCGGGTGGTCAGGTAGGGCGATGCGGCCGGGGGCCGGGGATCGGGCGCGGCACCGAGGAAGGGCTCGGGGGCGGCGGCGATGAGGACCGGCGTGGCGGGGACCTCGGCGGCCGTCGCG
>DATFLO010000222.1:0-4170 GCA_035267605.1 Gammaproteobacteria bacterium | reverse complement strand
TGCGCGCCGAGCTGGTGGGGCTGTCCTTTGCCGCGGCGGCGGATACCGCCTACTACGTGCCGGTGGGCCACAGCGGCGACGGCAGCGACCAGCAGCTCGCGCTGGAGGCGGTGCGCGAGGGCCTGGCCCCGGCGCTGACCGGCGAGGCGGTCAAGATCGGCCAGAACCTGAAATACGACCTGTCGGTGCTGCACGGCGCCGGCTGGGAGGTGGCCGGGCCCTTCGAGGACACCATGCTCATGAGCTACGTCCTCAACCCCACCCGCCACAACCACGACATGGACACCCTGGCCAGCGAGCGCCTGGGGCGGGCCACCACCAAGTACACCGACATCGCCGGCAAGGGCGCCAAGCAGGTGACCTTCGACCGGGTGGCGGTAAGCGATGCGGTGGCCTACGCCGGCGAGGACGCCGAGATCACCCTGGCCCTGTATGCGGACCTGGCCCCGGCGCTGGCCGCCGAGCCGGCCCTGGAGGCCCTCTACCGCCAGCTCGAGCTGCCGCTCATGCCCATCCTGGCGCGCATCGAGCGCACCGGGGTGCGGCTGGACCTGGACCTGCTGGCCGAGCTCTCCGACGAGCTGGCCGGGGAGATGGAAACGGCCCAGGAGCAGGCCTACGCCATCGCCGGGCGCGAGTTCAACCTCAACTCGCCCAAGCAGATCCAGGAGGTGCTGTTCGACGAGCAGGGCCTGCCGGTGACCAAGCGCACCCCCAAGGGGGCGCCCAGCACCGCGGAAGACGTGCTGTCCCAGCTGGCCGAGGACTACCCCTTGCCGGCTCGCATCCTGGAGTACCGCGGCCTGGCCAAGCTCAAGTCCACCTACACCGACGCCCTGCCCAGGCTGGTCAACCCCGACACCGGCCGCGTCCACACCAGCTACCACCAGGCCAATACCGCCACCGGGCGGCTGTCCTCGGCCGACCCCAACCTGCAGAACATCCCGGTGCGCAGCGAGCAGGGCCGGCGCATCCGCAAGGCGTTCGTGCCCGCCGAGGGCTGGACCATGGTGGCGGCCGACTACTCCCAGATCGAGCTGCGCCTGATGGCGCATCTGTCCGGCGACGAGCGCCTGCGCCGGGCCTTCGAGGCGGGCGAGGACATCCACGCGGCCACCGCCGCCGAGGTGTTCGGCGCCGGCGGCGCGGGCGAGGTCTCCCCGGCCGCCCGGCGCGCCGCCAAGACCATCAACTTCGGCCTGATCTACGGCATGTCCGCCTGGGGCCTGGCGCGCCAGCTGGAGATCGGCAACAACGAGGCCCAGGCCTACATCGACGCCTACTTCGAGCGCTACCCCGGGGTGCGGGCCTACATGGAGCGGGCCCGCGAGCAGGTGCGCGAGAATGGATACGTGGAGACCCTGCGCGGCCGGCGCCTCTACATTCCCGACATCGCCGCCCGCAACCCGGGCCTGCGCGCCGCCGCCGAGCGCCAGGCCATCAACGCCCCGCTGCAGGGCACCGCGGCCGACATCATCAAGCAGGCCATGCTCAACGTGGACGCCTGGCTGACCGGGGCGGGCCTGGGAGCCCGCATGCTCATGCAGGTGCATGACGAACTGGTGTTCGAGTGCCCGCCCGGGGAGCTGGATCGCCTGCAAGCCGACCTGCCCGGGCTGATGACCGACGGCGTGGCCGAGCTGGAGGTGCCCCTGGCGGTGGAGATCGGCAGCGGCGCCAATTGGGAAGAGGCCCACTAAAAGCCCCAGCCTTGTTCCCTCTCCCCTCACGGGGGTTGCACATGAGGGGCGGTTTGCCCAGGGGTGCCTCGCCCCCGGCAATAGCCCTTGCTCAAGGTCCCCCTCACCCCGGCCCCCTCCCCCCGCCCCGGGCCCGCCAACACGAAGGGTCGCCATGCCCGCATCCCCCTTCAGCCATGCCGTCGGCTTCGACGATGCCCCCTTCGAGCGGGGCTCCTCGGCGCCGGTGCGGATCGTCGGGGCGGTGTTCGCCGGCGAGCGCCTGGACGGGGTGGTGTCGGGCGCGGTCGGGCGCGACGGGGTCGACGCCACCGCCGAGCTCATCCGCCTGGTGGCCACCTCCCGCTTCTATCCCCAGCTCAAGCTGGTCTTCCTGCAGGGCATCGCGCTTGCCGGGTTCAACGTGGTGGACGCGCGCCTGCTTCACCACGCCCTGAACCTGCCGGTGCTGATCGTGGCCCGCCGCGCTCCGGACCTGGCCGCCATCGAACGGGCCCTCGAAGGCCTGCCCGGCGGCGGGCGCAAGTGGCGCACCATTCGCCGCACCGGGGCCATGGAGCCGGTGGCCGGGGTCCACGTGCAGCGCGCCGGCCTGTCACGGGAGGCCGCGGAGGCGGCCGTGCACCTCTGGGCCTGGCACGGCAACATCCCCGAGCCGCTGCGGGCGGCCCACCTGATCGCCGGCGGCATCGCGGCGGGGCACAGCCGCGGCCGCGTCTAGCGCCGGGGGTTCGCCGGATTCGGGAGCGGGCCCGGTCCGGGAACCAATGGGGGCCGGCGACGGCCTCAGCCCATGCGAGCCCCGAAAAACCCAATTCAGGAAGGAGATCCATGATCTTCCGCCAGCTGTTCGAAGAGATCTCCAGCACCTACACCTACCTGATCGGCAGCGAGGAGACTGGCCGCGCCGTGCTCGTCGACCCGGTGCTGCCCACCTGGCAGCGCGACCTGGAAATGGTCAAGGAGCTGGGCCTTTCCCTGGCCTACACCGTGGAGACCCACATCCACGCCGATCACATCACCTCGGCCAAGATGCTCAAGCAGGAGGCGGGCAGCCGCATCGCCGGCCCGGCCCTGGACGGCCTGCCGTGCACCGAGGCCGCCATCGAGGACGGCAAGCCGTTCGCGGTGGACGACATCGAGCTCCGCCCCATCCATACCCCCGGCCACACCGACAACCACCTCGCCTACGCCGTGGCCGACCGGGTGCTCACCGGCGATGCCCTGATGATCGACGGCTGCGGCCGCACCGACTTCCAGAACGGCGACCCCGCCACCCTCTACGAGAGCGTCACCGGGCGGCTGTTCACCCTGCCCGAGGACACCCTGGTGTTCCCGGCGCACGACTACCACGGCCGGCGGGTGTCCTCCATCGCCCAGGAGAAGGGGCGCAATCCGCGTTTGGGATCCGGCAAGTCCAAGGAAGCGTTCATCGAGATCATGAACAACCTGGACCTGCCGTACCCGAAGTTCATCGACTACGCCGTGCCGGGCAACCGCGACTGCGGCGAGTGCCCGGACGACATCCCCGCCCACCTGGAGCAGTATTGCGGCCACATGGGGGAGAGCCTGCAGGGCTAGGTCGGGCCCGCCGGCAGGGGTTGGGCGGCGCTCCCGGGATTCGGGTACCATTGGCCGCCCGCCCACAGCCCCGCCGGAGGCCCCATGACCCTCGCCCGCGCCGCCGACTCCGCCCTCGTCATCGTCGATATCCAGGACAAGCTGGCCCCGGCCATGGCCCCGGACGCCCGCCGCGAGGTGCTGGAGACCGTCCGGGTCCTGCTGACCGCCGCCGGCGAGCTGTCCGTGCCGGTGGTGGCCACCGAGCAGTACCCCAAGGGGCTGGGGCGGACCCTGCCCGAGGTGAGCGGTCACTTCCCGGACGATGCCGCCGTCATCACCAAGGACAGCTTCTCCTGCTGCGGTGAGCAGGCGTTCACCGACGCCCTGGCCGGCACCGGCCGCGAGCAGGTGGTGATCGCCGGCATGGAGGCCCACGTGTGCGTCCTACAGACCGCCGTGGAGCTGCTCGAGGCCGGCTTCACGCCGTTCGTGGTGGCGGACGGGGTGTGCTCCCGCCGCCCCGAGCACCGGGCCAATGCCCTCGACCGCGTGCGCGCCCTCGGGGTGACGGTCACCAATGTGGAATCGCTCCTGTTCGAGTGGCTGCAGCGCGCCGGCACCGACCCGTTCCGCCGCCTCGCCAGGCTCATCCGCTAGCGAGGTCCCCCTCCCCATCGCCTTCTGGCGCCCCCTCGCGAGGAAACGGGAGGCCGTTGCGGCTCCGGCAGCCGACCCCATGGACGGCAAAACCCGACCGACGTACTGTGACTTTTGGGGAGGGGATTCGGCAGCGGAGGGAGCCGGCGATGAATGCACGCGAGCCCGGGAGCCTGGCGAGCGTTTCCCCGCAGGTGCTGCTGCAGTCGGCCTACCTGGGGGGAGGCAACCCGGTCCTTTTGGTGGAGTG
>DATFLO010000221.1:0-20324 GCA_035267605.1 Gammaproteobacteria bacterium | reverse complement strand
CGGCGGCGGTCGCCGCCGGTTTCGGGGTGTGGCTGTTCGCCAGCCTCCCCTCCATCGCCACCGTCACCGAGTACCACCCGCCGCAACCGCTGCGGATCTACAGCCGGGACGGCCGCCTGATCGGCCAGTCCGGGCCGGAGTACCGGCTGGTGCGGCCGCTGGACGCCATCCCCCGGCGCCTGAGGCGCGCCTTTCTGGCCGCGGAGGATGCCTCCTTCTACCATCACCCCGGCATCGACCCGGGCGGCATCCTGCGCGCCCTGATGGCGGATATCCGCGCCGGCGCCTTCGTCCAGGGCGGCAGCACCATCACCCAGCAGGTGGCCCGGACCTTCCTGCTGACCGACGCGCGCACCATCTCGCGCAAGCTGCGGGAGACGGCGCTGGCCTTGGAGATCGAGGCCGCCCTGTCCAAGCGCCAGATCCTGCAGCGCTACCTCAATCAGATCTACCTGGGCAGCGGCGCCTACGGCGTCGCCGCCGCCGCGCGCACCTACTACGGCAAACCCCTGGCGGACCTGACCCTGGCCGAGTCCGCCACCCTGGCGGCCTTGCCCAAGGGGCCGGCCTACTTCAATCCGGCCCGCCACCCCGAGCGGGCGCGCCAGCGCCGGGACTACGTCCTGCACCAGATGCTCGACCAGGGCTGGGCGAAGCCCGACCGGGTCCTGGCCGCCCTGGAGCGGCCCGTCCACGCGCGCTACCACCCGCCCGTGGCGCAGCCGCTGCCCATGGTGAGACGCGCCGTGCGCAAGCGGGTGGTCGACCGCTTCGGGCAGGACCGCGCCGCCACCGGCGGATTGCGGGTGGTCACCAGCATCGATTACGGCCTCCAGCGCAAGGCCCAGCACCAGGTGCAGAAGGGCCTGCTGGCCTTCACCCGCCGCCACGGCTTCCGCGGCCCCGTGGACCACTGGCCCCTGGCCGAGCTGCCCGGCGCCGGCCCCGCCCGGGCGCGGCTGCAGGAGCTGCCCGCCCCCGGGCCGCTGCGGCCGGCGCTGGTGCTGGGCTTCGCCGATAACCGGGCCACCCGTGCCCTGCTGGCTGACGGACGCCGGATCCAGGTACCGTGGGCGGGAGTGCGCTGGGCCCGTCCGTTCCGGGGCCAGCGCCGGCGGGGGCCGGCGCCCGAGCGCCCCGGGGACGTTCTGCGGCCGGGGGATGTGGTCTACCTGGGGCGGACCCGGGATCGCTGGGCCCTGGCCCAGCGGCCGCGGGTGGAGAGCGCCCTGGTGGCCATGGACCCTGCCAACGGCGGCGTGCGGGCGCTGGTGGGGGCCTTCGATCCGCGGCGCAGCCACTACAACCGCGCACTGCGGGCGCGCCGCCAGCCGGGCTCGGCGTTCAAGCCCTTCCTCTACGCGGCCGCCCTCAAGCAGGGCCTGACTCCGGCCACCCTGATCAACGATGCCCCGGTGGTATTCCAGGACGCCCGGCAAGAGACCCGCTGGACCCCCGAGAACTATTCCCACACCTTCCACGGGCCGACGCGCCTGCGCACGGGGCTGGTCCATTCGCGCAATCTGGTGACCCTGCGCCTGCTCCGGCGCATCGGCCTGGAGCAGGGCCGCCGCTTCGCCGCCCGCTTCGGCTTCGATAGCTCGCGGCTGCCGGACAATCTGTCGCTGGGCCTGGGCTCTGCGAGCCTGACGCCCCTGCGCATGACCGCCGGATACGCCGCTTTCGCCAACGGCGGCCGGCGCGTGGAGCCGTTCCTGATCCGGCGGGTGGCGGCGTGCGACGGCCGCATCCTGGCCCGCCGTCACCCGGTCCCGTCCCTGCAACTCGCACCGGATGCGCTGGGCGCCCGGGTCATGAGCCGGGACGTGGCCTTCCAGATGACCGACCTGATGAAGGGGGTGGTGGAAAACGGCACCGGCTGGCGGGTGGACCGGCGTATGGAGCGGCCGGTGGCGGGCAAGACGGGCACTGCCAACCGCCAGCGCGACGCCTGGTTCATGGGCTTCACCCCGGGGCTGGCGACGGGGGTCTGGGTCGGCTTCGACCGACCCCGCAGCCTCGGTGTCCACGAGACCGGGTCGCGCGCGGCCAGCCCCATCTGGGCGGGCTTCATGCACGCCGCCCTGGCGGACCAGCCGGTCCAGCGCTTCCAGCGGCCGCCGGGTCTGATCCGGGTGCGCATCGACGACAAGACCGGGCTGCTGGCTTCCGCGGGCAGCGGGGACACCCGCTTCGAGTGGTTCCGCGAGGGCAACGCCCCCACGCGGGTGGCCGGCGGCGGGGCGCTCGCCCGTCAGCGGGGCTCGAAAGGAAAGAGGGGCGGGGCCCCCAACGAGGGATCGGGTGCCGACCTCTCCAACCTGTTCTGAGCCGAAACGGTTAGTGTCCTGTCGCAGAGATTCGTTGCACTTCTGCGAGCCGGGAGGGCGGGCGCCGCAAGGAGCCGGGCCGCAGGCGGGCTCCCTGCCCGTTAAGGTTCGGCGACGCCGCGCCGTCCGCCCTCCCGGCTCGCCCGCAGGGAGCTCCTGCGCCGGCCCGGCGCGGCGTTGCGCCTCCTCGACGTGGGGCCACCACGCTTTCGTCGGCGCGCCTTGCTCCGAACCGGCGCAGGAAGCTCAGAAATGTAACGAATTTCTGCGACAGGACACTAGTGGGCCAGGACCCACAGCGCGGTCAGGGTCCAGCCGGCGACCATGCCGACCGTCCCTCCGGCAGCGAAGCGCCGGCCGCTGCGGGCCCACAGCACCAGCCGCCGCCGGCGCAGGGCCCAGCGGGCCCGCGGGCTGAGCCCCTCGGCCAGCAGCTCGCTGCGCCTCTGCCGCGGCCGGGTCATGACCTTGCCGGCGTCGGTCTGCAGCCAGCGGCCGGAGACCAGGAGGCGGACGTCCGAGCGCTGCACCAGGTGGTCGGGGAGGTGGTGGGCGCTTACCCGGGGCCCCATCAGCGCCGGCCCCGGTAGAACAGGTGGTCGCCGATGCGCGCGGTCTGCGCGAAGTGGCTGGACCACTCCGGCGAGACGTAGGCGGCGTGGTAGTGGTCGGCGCCGTCGGTGGGGTCGTTCAGGCGGCTCGCCCGCAGCGTGGCCACCAGCTGGCGGGCGGTCTGCCAGGCCCGGCGGTTGGCCGGGCCGGGGTAGTCGCGCGGGTCGTCCGGCTTGCCGTCGGAGTACCAGGAGAACGCCGCCACCTGGTGGATCACCGAGCACAGGTCGCCGGGATAGCGGCCTTCCCGGGCCCGGTGCAGGGCCACCAGGGCGACGCTCAGCTGGCCCTTGAGCGACTGGTCGCGGGCCTCGAAGAACACCGTGCGCGCCAGGCAGCCGGCCTCCCTGCCGCTGAAGGCGAACGGTCCTTCGCCGGGCGGGGCGGTCGCGTTTCCGGCCGCCGTGCGGGCCTCCGGCGCGGCGGGGATGCGGGGGGCGAGGTCGAGGGACAGCCCGGGGACGGGGAAGGGGCCGAGGTCCAGCCAGAACAGGGCGATAAGCAGCCCGGCGACGGCCCCGCTCAGGGTGGCGCGCATGCGTGCCTTGCGGTGGTTGGGGGACGGCCGTTGCCGAACGGGGACGGCCCGTCCGGCCAGAGGGCCACAGCCTGCCGAAAAACGCGGTTCGGGACAACCGCGCAAGCGAGGGCAGGGGTCAGCCGGGCGGCCGCCCCCCGCCGGCGCGGCCTTGCCGGTCGTCGGCAAGCAGGGAGCGGCGTTGCTCGCGCCAGAAGTCCCGCCACTGCAGCCGGATCTCGTCGCTCAGGTAGGTCAGCCATCCCCCGGCCGCCACCGGCGAGGCTGCCACCAGGGGGCGGTGGGCCAGGTTCCGCCCGTCCAGGGACACCCGCAGCCAGCCGAGGGTCTGGCCGGTCTTAACCGGGGCGCGGACCGGGGTGTCCATCTCGTCCTCTATTGCCAGATCGGGGGCCCGGTGCCGGGGGACGGTCAGCCACAGGGGCGAGGCCAGGGTGACCGGAACGTGCTCCCGCTGCCCCTCCCAGACGCGTACCGAGCGTACCTCCTCGCCCAACGCGACGGGGCGGACGGTGCGGTAGGAACGTAGGCCGTACGACAGCAGGGCCTGCATCCCCGCCAGTCGTGTCCGGGGGTCGGGGCTGCCCAGCACTACCGCGATGAGCTCGGTGCCCTCGCCCTCGGCGGTGGCCGCCAAGTGGTAGCCTGCCCCGGCCACGTGGCCGGTCAACAGCCCCCGGGCCCGGCCATCGGCGCCCGGAAGCCGGTCATCGGCGCGCTGGGTGATGCCGTTATGGCTGATCCGCTCGCGGTCGAACACGCCCATGTACCCGGGAAAGCGCCGGCGCAGGGCGCGCGCCAGAATCGCCATGTCGCGGGCGGTGGTATGCATGCCGGGCGCCGGCATGCCCGAGGCGTTGGCGAAACGGGTGTGGTCCATGCCGAGGCGGCGGGCGCGCCGGTTCATGAGATCGACGAAAGTGTCCAGGCTGCCCCCGATGTCCTGGGCCAGCGCCCGCGCCGCGTCGTTGGCCCCGGCCACCACCATGCCGGTGAGAAGCTCGTGCACCGGCACTCGCTCGCCCACCTCAAGGAACATCTGCGAGCCGTCCATCCGCCAGACGTCCTTGCCGATGCGGACGCGGTCGGTCATGGCCAGGCGGCCGTCCCCCAGGGCCTCGAAGGTCAGCAAGGCGGTCATCAGCTTGGCCAGGCTGGCCGGGGGCTCGCGCCGGTTGGCATGGCGGCTGGCCAGGACCCGGCCGGTGCGGGCCTCCATCATGTAGAGGGCGCCAGCGTCCACGGGCGGGGGGTCGGGAACGGCGGCGGGGGCGGGGAGGGCGGTCAGGAGCAGCAGGAGACCGCCCGATAGTCGGGCCAACAGCGGCTTGGAGAGGCCCATGGTGCCTCCTGGCGGCGTTGGTGCATGGCTCCCGCGTGAGTGTGGGAGCCACGCGGGGCCGCCGGCAAGGGGTTACTCGGTGCGCAGGGCGGTCACCGGATCCAGGCGCGCCGCCCGCCGCGCCGGGAGGACGCCGGCGGCCAGGCCCACGGCCGCCGCCAGCCCCTCCGCCGCCACGGCGTAGGACCAGGGCGTGTGGACGGGGATGGCGGGCACCGCCCAGCCCAGCAGCCAGGCGCCGCCGGCCCCGATGAGCAGTCCGGCGCCGCCGCCGAGGGCGGCGAGTACGATGGCCTCGCCCAGAAACAGCGCCAGGATCTGGCGGCGCCGGGCGCCCAGGGCCCGAAGCAGCCCGATCTCGCCGGTGCGCTCGCTGACCGCGATGGTCATGATGGTGAAGATGCCCACCGCCCCCACCAGCAGCGAGATGCCGCCGAGGGCGCCCACCGCCAGGGTCAGGACGTTGAGCACCGAGCTCAGGGTCTCCAGCATCTGCTGCTGGGTGGTGATGGTGAAATCCTGGCGCCCGTGGCGCTCCTCCAGCACCCGGCGGATGCCGGCCGCCACCTCGTCCACCGAGGCGCGCGGGTCGTAGAGGACGTCGATCTCCATCAGCCCCTCGCGGTCGAACAGCTCCAGGGCCTTGGCGGTGGGGATGTAGACGGTGTCGTCGAGGTCGAAGCCCAGTATCTGACCCTTGGCGGCCATCACCCCGATCACCCGGAAGCGGTGGCCGCCCACCCGGACGCGGCTGCCCAGGGGGCTGCGCGCGCCGTAGAGCTCGTGCGCCAGCTTGGCGCCGAGCACGGCGAAGGCCCGCGGCCGGGCGGGGTCGTCGGCGGGGAGGAAGCGGCCCTGGGCCACCGGGAAGCGGAAGATCTCGGGGGTCTCCGGCCCCACGCCGAGCACCGTGGTTCGCCGCGAGCGGCTGACCGCCTCCACCTCGGCATTGCCCTGGACCGCGCCCATGACGGCGGTGGTGGCCGGAACGCGCTCCAGGGCGCGGGCGTCGTCGAGGGTGAGCGGGCGCACGGTGCCGAAGATGCCCAGGGAGGCGCCGTGGGTACCCACCTTGCCCGGGTTGACCGCCACCAGGTTGGTGCCGAACTGGGTGAACTCGTCCACCACGAAGCGGTGGATGCCCTCGCCGATGGAGGTGAGCAGGACCACCGCGGCGATGCCCACGGCGATGCCCAGGCCGGTGAGGAAGCTGCGCAGGCGATGGGCGGTCACCGCGCCCCCCGCCAGCCGCACGAAATCGCTCAGATACATGGCCGTGCCCTCATCTCATCGCCCCGCCAGGGCCTGCACCGGGTCGAGGCGGGCGGCGCGCCGGGCCGGGATGACCGCGAACAGCACGCCGATGGCCAGCGCCGTGCCCAGGCCGGCGGCCATGGCCCAGGCCGGCGGCCAGGTGTCCAGGGCCGGGACGAGCCAGGCGATGGCGCGATTGCCGGCCAGGCCCACGCCCAGCCCGGCCAGGCCGCCGGCCAGGGCCAGCAGGGCCGCCTCGGTCAGGAACAGCAGCTGGATGCGCGGCCCGGGCGCGCCCAGGGCCTTGAGCAGCCCGATCTCGCGGGTGCGCTGGGTGACCGCCACCAGCATGACGTTCATCACCAGGATGCCCGCCACCACCAGACTGATGGCGGCGATCCCGGCCACGGTCAGGGTGAGGGCGGTGAAGATGCGGTCGAAGGCGGCCATGACCGAGTCCTGGGTGATCACCGTGACGTCCAGCTCGCCCTCGTGGCGCTGCCGCATGATGCGCTCCACCTCGGCCTTGGCCCGCTCCACGCTGCTGTGCGGGGCGGCCTCCACCAGGATGCGGAACAGCGACGGCGTGTTGTACAGGGCCTGGGCCGAGCTCACCGGGATCAGCACCAGCTCGTCCAGGGCCAGCCCGAGCTGCTGGCCCTGCTGGGCGATGATGCCGATGACGCGGAAGCGGCGGTCGCCCACCCGCAGCCACTGACCCAGGGCCGGCTCGGGCCCGAACAGCTCGTGCTTGATGGTGCGGCCGATGACGCACACCGGGCGGGCGCTGCGCGGGTCGCCGGCGGGCAGGAAGTGGCCGCGCTCCAGGTCCAGGCGGCGCACCTCGCGGAAGGCGGCGGTGGAGCCCAGCACCGCCGTGTCCCGGGAGCGCCCGGGACGGGCCACCACCGCCTCGCCCACCACCATGGGCGCCACCCGGGTCACCGCCGGGCTGCGCCGCAGCGCCAGGGCGTCGTCCAGGGTCAGGTCGCGGGCGGTCTCGCCGGTCATGGGCGGGGCGCCGCCCACGGTCTCGGTGCGGCCGGGCAGGACCACCAGCAGGTTGGTGCCGAGGGCGGCGAACTCGCCGGAGACGTAGCGGCGCGCCCCCTCGCCCAGGCCGGTGAGCACCACCACCGCCGCCACCCCCACGGCCATGGCCGCCAGCATGAGCCAGCTGCGCACCCGCGCCCCGCTCAGGGCGCCGGCGGCGAAGCGCAGGGCGTCGGCGGACCGCATCAGCCGCCGCCCTCCCGCCGGTCGTCGCTCTCGATGCGGCCGTCGAGCATGCCCACCCGCCGCGGCGGGCGCTCGCCCAGCTCCGGGTCGTGGGTGACCACCACCAGCGTGAGGCCGGCGTCGCGGTTGAGGGCCTCGAGGATGCCCACCACCTCCTCGCCGCTGTGGCGATCGAGGTTGCCGGTGGGCTCGTCGGCCAGGATCACGTCCGGGTCCATGGCGATGGCGCGGCCGATGGCCACGCGCTGGCGCTGGCCGCCGGAGAGCTGGTCCGGCCGGTGGTGGGCGCGGTCCGACAGGCCCATGTCGGTCAGGATTCCCGCCACCCGCTCGCGTCGCTCCTCCGGCGCCCGCCCCGCCAGGAGCAGCGGCAGGTCGATGTTCTCGGCCGCGGTCAGCCGGGGCACCAGGTGGAAGAACTGGAAGACGAAGCCGATGCGCTCGCTGCGAACCTCGGCTTGCTCGGCATCGGACAGGGTGGTGGTGTCCTGCCCGCCCAGGAAGTAGCGGCCGCGGCTGGGGGTGTCCAGCAGGCCCAGGATATTGAGCAGGGTGGACTTGCCGGAGCCGGAAGGGCCCATCACCGACAGGTACTCGCCGGCCTCGATGGCGAGGTCGACGTCGTCGAGGGCGTGCACCACGCTGTCGCCCATGACGAAGTCCCGGCCGATCCCCTCCAGCCGGATCACTCCCCGTCCTCCGCGGCCTCGGCCACCGCCGGGACGCCGTCGGCCACCCCCTCGCGGGTGGGCGAAAGCACCACCCGCTCGCCGGCGTCCAGGCCGTCGGTGATCTCGGTGCGCTCCCAGTTGGACAGGCCGGTTTTCACCGGGCGGCGGTGAAGGCGGCCGTCGTCCCCCAGCACCAGGACGCGGTCGCCCTCGGTGATGGCCTCGGTGGGCACGTGGAGGGTGTCGTCGCGGCGGTCGAGGATGATCTCGGCGTCGGCGCTGTAGCCCGGCATGAGCCCCTCGATCCCCTCGGGGTGGTCGAAGGCCACCTCTACCTCCACGGTGCGGGCCTGCTTCTCCGCCTCCAGCACGTACGGCGCGACGCGCATGACGCGGCCGGGGAAGGCTTGTTCCGGATAGGCGTCCAGGTGGATGCGGGCGGGCATGCCGACCTTGACCTGGGGGGCGTCGACCTCGTCGATGGGCGCGCTGACGTGGGGACAGGCGGTGTCGATCAGGTCCACCGCCGGCGGCGTGGGGATGCCTGGAGGCGACGGTGTGACGATCTCGCCGAGCTCGGCATTGACCTCGGCCACGGTGCCGGTGAACGGCGCGCGCAGGATGGTGCGCTCCAGGCGCGCCCGGGCGGCGTCCACCTGGCTGGCGGTCACCTTGACCTGGGAACGGGCGGCCCGGCAGTTGGCGCGTGCCGACTCGCGCTTGGTCACCGCCTGGTCCACGGCCTCCTCGGAGCTCATGTCCTTCTGGCGCAGCTGGAGCTGGCGCCGGGCCTCGCGTGCCGCGGCCTCCGCCTCCTGGCAGGCCTGCTGGGCCTTGGCCTCCGCCGCCTGCCGCTGGCTCCGGGCCAGCTCCAGCTCGGCCCGCCGGTCGGTGTTCCACAGCTCCATCAAGATCGCCCCCTTTTCCACCCGGTCGCCTTCCGACACCGCCAGGCGCGTCACCTGACCGCTGATGTCCGGGGCGATCCTGGCCCGGCGGCTGGCCTCCACCGTGCCGGCGCGGGTGTTGGCCACCGTCTCCTCCACCACCCCGCGGGCGGCCGGGGCGACGGGGACGGCTATGGGCTCCGTCCGGCTCAGGTACCAGATGGCTGCGCCGACGAGGGCAAGGACGGCGGCGGCGAGAACGATGCGGCGCGTGGTGCGGGTCATGAAGCGTCCGGGTTGCGGGTCTGTCCGAATTCCCTATCAGAAACGGGGGCGGCGGGGAATGTCCGCCTACCGGCAAGCTTCCCCCGCCGGCGGCATCTGGTCCATGATCCCGATCAGAAGCGAGCCAATCGTCCGGAGCCCCAATGGCCGATTCCGTCCCCGCCCCTCCCGACCGCGACCAGGCGTACCACCGTGCCCTGGACCTCCTGCGCCAGTGCGCCAGCCCCCACGGCTTCGTGGCCAGCCCGGGCAGCGGCGCCAACTACCAGCGGGTGTGGGCCCGCGACAGCGGCGTCATGGGCCTGGCGGCCCTGATGAGCGGCGATGACGAGCTGGTGGAGACCCTCCGCCGGAGCCTGGTGACCCTGGCCGAGAACCAGGGCCCGCACGGCGAGATCCCGAGCAACGTGGACGCGGAGACCGGCCGGGTCAGCTACGGCGGAACCGCCGGCCGGGTGGACGCCGATCTGTGGTTCGTGATCGCCTGCGGCCAGTACGGCCGGATCAGCGGCGACGGCGGCTTCCTGGAGTGGGTGGTGCCGGTGCTGGAGCGGGTGCGCTTCCTGCTCGGCGCCTGGGAGTTCAACAGCCGCGGCCTGCTGTACGTGCCCATGACCGGCGACTGGGCGGACGAATACCTGCACCACGGCTACGTGCTGCACGACCAGCTGCTCTACCTGCAGGCGCAGCGCGAGCTGGCCGCCATCCACCAGGCGGTCCACGGCGGCGGTGACCACCGGCTGCAGGAGCGCATCGCCCGCCTCAAGCACCTGATCCGGGACAACTACTGGTTCCCCGGCGAGGACGGTCAGATCCCCGACGACGTCTACCACCGGGTCATCTACGACAAGGCCATGCAGGCCGCGGACCGGTGCGGAGGGCGCTACTGGCTGCCGTTCTTCACCCCCGGCGGTTACGGCTACCGCTTCGACTGCCTGGCCAACGTGCTGGCCTCGCTGCTGGATGTGGCCGACGACCCTCAGCGCGAGGAGGTGGACGCCTACGTCGGGGGGCAGGTCCAGGACCCGCAGACGGCCCTGGTGCCGGCCTTCCACCCGGTGATCACGCCCGAGGACCGGGACTGGGAAGAGCTCAAGATGACCTTCTCCTTCTCCTTCAAGAACGCGCCGTACGAGTACCACAACGGTGGCCTGTGGCCCATGGTCAACGGCTTCTACGCCGCCGATCTGGCCCGGCGCGGACGCTCGGAGGCAGCCGGCCGCTGTCTGGACGGGGTCAACGCCGCCAACGCCCTGCCCGGGGAGGGCGGCGACTGGAGCTTCCCGGAGTTCGTCCACGGCCGCGACCATACCCCCGGCGGACAGACCCGGCTCGGCTGGAGTGCCGCCGGGACGGTCATCGCCCACCGCGCCCTGGAGGGGGCGGCGGTGTTCGGCCAAGGAGCCATCTCATGACCCGAATCGCCAAGACCTTCCTGACCGGGCTGATCACCCTGGCGCCGATCCTGATCACCGTCTATCTCGTCTACTGGCTGGCGGTGTCGCTGGAGTCGGCCATGGCCGGGCTGGTGCGGCTGACCCCCCTGGCGGCCTACTACGCCCCGGGATTCGGAGTGGGGGCGGGCGTGGTGGTGATCCTGGCGGTGGGCATGCTCATGAGCTCCCTGGTGGCCCGGCGCCTGTGGGCCTGGCTGGAGGCCAGCATCCGGCGGGTGCCGGTGGTGCGCTCCATCTACGGGGCGCTGCGGGACTTCACCCACTACTTCGCGAGCACCGACGAGGAGGAGTTCCGGCAGGTGGTGGAGCTGCGCTTCCGCGGCGGGGCCCGCATCCTGGCCTTCCTGACCCGGGACCAGGCGCCGGCGGCCCTGACCGCCGAGGGCGAGGAGGCGGTGGTGGTCTACGTGCCCATGAGCTACCAGATCGGCGGCCACACCCTGGTGGTGCCCCGGGATCGGGTGCGTCCGGTGGACATGTCCTTCGAGGACGCCATGCGCTTCGTCCTGACCGCCGGGGTGGGGCGCTCCGCCGGGGAGGCCCCGCCGGACTAGCCGCCGCCGGAAGGCGGGCCGGAAATGGCGTTGGCCGCCTCGTCCGCCGCTTGCTGGTACAGGCCCTGCAGGCCGTTCCGGAAGACCAGGACGGCCGCCATCAGGGCGATGGCGATCAGGGCGATGAGCACGGCGTACTCCATCATGCTGGCCCCGGATTCCCCGGTCAGCAGCCTGCGCAGGCGGAACATCGGCCTTCCTCCAGGTCGCGGCCGGCCCATTGCTAGTTCGGCGTCTGGGAGATGGTGATCTGGCGGGCCTCATGGTCCCGCCTGGTCGGCTCCTCGGCTTGCGCGTCGCCGTCCTGGAGGGCCTCGAGCTTGTCCAGGTTGTGGTCGGCCCGCGGGTAGTAGGTGGGGCTGGCGGCCAGGGCCCGCTTGAAGTAGCGCCGGGCGGTGGGGTAGTCGCCCTGGAGCATGGCCACGTAGCCCACGTTGTTGAGGGCCTGGGGCTGGCCCATGCCCTTGGTCAGGATGCGGACCGCGGCCTTGTAGCGCCCCTGCCGGGCCACGGCGATGCCCAGGTTGTTGCGCAGCGGCGGGTAGTGGGATCCCTGGTCGAGGCCTTTGCGCAGGATCCGCTCGGCGGCCGGGAAATCCCCCGCCATGATCCTGGAGAAGCCCCAGTTGCTCAGGATCTGCGGATTGCCCGGGGAGGCCTTGAGCGCCTTGCGGTATAGGGTCTCGGAGCGCTCGAAGTCGCCGTTGAGGTCGTGGATGAAGGCCAGACCGTTCCAGGCGCGCCAGCGCTCGGGGTGCTTGTCGGCGAGATCGTGGAGGGTCTCACCGGCCTCATCCAGCTTGCGCCGGCGAAGCTGGGCCAGGCCGAGGCCCTCCAGGCCCTCGGTATTCCCGGGGTCCAGTCGCACCACCCGGGCGAAGACCTCCTCGGCGCGCCCCTGGCGCCCCTGTCCGCTGAGGGCATGGCCAAGGCCGAGCAGGGCCTTGGTGTTGTCGGGCTGGTCCTTGACCACTTCCTGGAAGTGCTGGCTGGCCCGCGTCCACTCCTGCTTCTGCAGGGCCTGCCGGCCCTGTTCCATGTGCTGCTCCGGCGACAGCTTCAGGTCCTCGGGCTTCACCGACGGGTCGCCGTCGGTGCCGCGGTGGACCGAGCGAATCTCGGGCATCTGGGGCTGGTTGGTGGCGCAGCCCTGGACGAGGAGGGCAAGGACGGCGACGGCGAGGCCGGCTCGGGTGCGTGCAATGGGCATGGGGGAGATGGTCTCGGGCTATTTGGGGTTGCGGGCGGGGGCTCAGCCGCCCCCGGCGACCGCGGTCAGGCCGCGGAAGATGCGGATGAAGGCGGGGCCCAGGATGACCAGGAACAGGGCCGGGAAGATGAACAGGATCACCGGTACCAGCATCTTCACCGGCAGCTTGGCGGCCTTCTCCTGGGCCGCCTGGATGCGCATGGTGCGCAGGTCCTGGGCGTTCTCCCGCAGGGCCTTGGCGACGCCGGTGCCGAAGTGCTCGGACTGGATGAGGATGCCCACCAGGGAGCGCACCTCCTCCATGGCGGTGCGGTCGGCCAGGCCGCGCAGGGCGTCCTCGCGGCTCTTGCCGGCACGCAGCTCCCAGCCGACGATGGCGAACTCCTCGGCGATCTCGGCGTGGCTGTACTGCAGCTCCCGGCCCACCCGCTGCACCGCGGCGTCCAGGCCCAGCCCGGCCTCCACGCACACCACCAGCATATCCATGGCGTCGGCGAAGCCGTCGCGGAAGGCGGTCAGCCGCTTCACCCGGCGCCGCCAGACCACCAGGTCGGGGAGGTAGAAGCCGAGCAGGGCCATCGCCAGCACCCCGACCCCGACGCTGGGCTGGCCTGCCACGAAGGAGACGCCGAACAGCAGGATGCCGCCCAGCAGGAACAGCAGCGGCAGGCCCAGGGCCAGGAGCCCCTTGAGGCCCATGAAGACCTCCAGGGAACGGGGTGCGCGGATGCCGGCGTGCACCAGCTTGCGGCGGATGCGGGACTGGCGCCAGTCCTGGCGCGGGGTGATCACCCGCGACACCGGCTGGGTCACCCGCACCAGGAAGCCGCCCTCCCTTTCGGGCTCGGCGGCGGCCTTGGCCCGTTCCGGATGGAGCATGCGCTGCAGGCGCTCGCGGGTGATGCTCTGGCGGTTGAGGAGGAGGGCAACCGCGCCCTCCACCAGCAGCACCACGGCTACGAAGATCAGGGCGGAGGCGAAGGCCCAGCCCGGGTTCTGCCAGATCTCTACCAGAAGGTTGTCCATTGCCGCCCCCGAGCCTCAGATATGGAAGTTCACCATGCGGCGCATGATCAGGTAGCCGATGACGATCAGCAGGAGCTGGATGGCCAGGAGCATCCGGCCCAGGGGCTCGGTGATCAGGGGCGCCATGTAGGTGGGGTTGACCAGGCTGATCAATCCGGCCACCAGGAAGGGCAGGGCGATCAGGACCCGGGCGGACAGACGCATCTCCGCCGCGTTGATCTGCACCTGCCGGTAGGTGGTGCGCCGTGCCCGGATGATCTCGGACAGGCGGTTGAGGAGATCGGCCAGGTTGCCGCCGGTGGCGCGCTGGAGGACCACCGCGGTGACGAAGTAGCGGATCTCGTGGCTGCCCACGCGGGTGCCGAGGTTGTGCAGGGCCGATTCCAGATCCAGGCCGAAGTTGATCTCCTCGAAGGTGGTGCGGAACTCGCTGGCCACCGGCTCGGGCAGCTCCTGGCCCCCCGACCGCAGGGAGGCGGAAAAGGGGTTGCCCGCCCGCAGGCTGCGCGCCAGGAAGTCCAGGGCGTCGGGCAGCACCTCGGCGAACTGGGCCTGGCGGTGGTGCACCTGGCGCACCAGCCACAGGAAGGGGAGCCCCGCGCCCAGCAGCAGGCCCACCAGCAGGGAGGGCGCCAGCAGCCATCCCACCCCCGCCATCAGGATCGCGGTCAGCACCAGCACCGCCACCACCACGCCGAGCAGGAAGCGCGACAGGGAGACGTTGGTGCCGCTTTGCACCAGCAGCCGGTCGAGGCTGTGCACCCGGGGCACGTAGGTGAGCAGCTGGTTGAGCCAGGGGAGCTGGCTGAACTGCTCGCGCTTGGTCAGGTCGGCCACCTGCTCGCCGTGCTCGCCGCCCGCCGAAAGCGTCTGGATGCGGCGGGCGAACCGTGACCGGCCCTCGAACTGAAGGCTGCGGAGGAACAGGTAGACCCCCTCGATCAGCAGCACCACCGCCAGGAAGACGAGCAGGGAGGTGACATAGAAGCGGACCATCTCGTTCATGGGGCGCCCTATTCGTAAATGCGCTCGGAATCGAACAGGGATTCCTCGATGTGAATGCCCTGCTCCTTGAACCGCTGCACCACCCGGGGCCGGATGCCGCTGGCCTGGAAGTAGCCCTTGACCCGGCCCTCCTCGGTGACGGTCTGCTGCTCGAAGGAGAAGATCTCCTGCATGCTGACCACGTCCTCCTCCATGCCGGTGATCTCCTGGATGCTGGAGACCACGCGGCGGCCGTCCACCAGGCGCTCGAGCTGGACCACCATGTGCAGCGCCGAGGAGATCTGCTGCCGGATCACATTGGGCGGGATGCTGATGCCGGTCATGCCCACCATGTGCTCGAGGCGGGTCATGGAGTCCCGCGCACTGTTGGCGTGAATGGTGGTCATCGAGCCCTCGTGGCCGGTGTTCATGGCCTGCAGCATGTCCAGGGCCTCGGCGCCGCGCACCTCGCCCAGGACGATGCGGTCGGGGCGCATGCGCAGGGCGTTGCGCACCAGGTCGCGCTGGGCCACCTCGCCCTGGCCCTCGATGTTGGGCGGGCGCGTCTCCATGCGCACCACGTGCGGCTGCTGCAGCTGCAGCTCGGCCGAGTCCTCGATGGTGACGATGCGCTCCCACTCGGGGATGGCGCCGGACATGGCGTTGAGCAGGGTGGTCTTGCCGGTGCCGGTGCCGCCGGAGATCAGGACATTGACCCGGCCGCGCACGGCCGCCCGCAGGAACTGGGCCATGCCCGGGGTCAGGGTCTTGAGCCCGACCAGGTCGTCCATGGTCAGCGGATCCTCGCTGAACTTGCGGATGGACAGCATGGGGCCGTCCACCGCCACCGGCGGGATCACGGCGTTGACCCGGGAGCCGTCGGCCAGGCGGGCGTCCACCATGGGCGAGGACTCGTCGATGCGGCGGCCGACGCTGCTGACGATCTTGTCGATGATGCGCATCAGGTGGTCGTCGTTCTGGAAGCGGGCGCTTGCCTTCTCGAGCCGCCCGAAGCGCTCCACGTACACGGTCCGGTAGGTGTTGACCAGGATGTCCGAGATGGTCGGGTCGGCGAGCAGGGGCTCCAGGGGACCGAGGCCGAGGACCTCGTTCTGGATCTCGAGCACCAGCCGGTCCCGCTCGGCCGAATTCAGCGGGGTCTCCTCATCGTTGAGGATCTCCCGCACCAGGCCGCCGATCTGGTTGCGGACCTCGATGGGGTCGAGGCGGTCGATCAGGGCCAGGTTCATCCGATCAAGCAGCCGGCGATGGATCCGGCCCTTCATCTCCTGGTAGTCGGGGACCTGGGAGGTGCCCCGGCCCTGGTCCTTGGCGGTTTGCTCGTTGTTGCGGTCGTCTGCCATGGCGCGTTACCTGGTTATCGCCGGAACCGATCCCACCAGCGGCCCTTTGAGGCCTCGGCGGAATCCCCGGTTTTGCTGCTTTCGCGGGTTTGGACCAAGGCGCCGGCCAATGCCTTGAGATCCTTGGCCAGGGGGGAGTGCCGGTTCACCTCGGCGACCGGATAGCCCTGGTCCTGGGCCTTGTTGGCCGCCTCGAAGTCGTTGCGGACCCGTTGCGAGACGGGCTTGCTCAGGAACTCCTGGATGTCCTTTTCGCGCACGCTGGTGCTGGCGCGCGGCCCGCCCACCCGGTTCAGGAGCAGCTCGAAGCGATCCCAGCCCACACCGAACACCGGCAGGCCGTTGAGGATGGTGCGGGCATCCCGGAGGTTGGCAAGGTTCTCCTGGATGACCAGGTACACCGGCTCCGCCATGGACAGGGCGGTCACGGTGAACGGGTTGAACACCCGGGGCACGTCCATGACCACGAAGTCGTGGCTCTCGATGGCGGCGTGCACGATGCTGGTGGCGCTGTCGCCGGGGAAGCCCCCCAGCTCCTGGATGGAGGCCGGCGCGGCGAGCACGTCCAGACCGCTTTTGTGCTCGGTCATGAGGGCGTCGAGGAAGACCGGGTCGATGCGCTCCGGGGACTGCAGGGCGTCGATGATCGTGTGCTCCGCCTGCAGGTTGAGGCCGAGGGCCACGTCCCCGAACTGGATGTCCAGGTCGAGCACCGCCACCTTGGCGTTGTAGTCGGCGGCCAGGTGATAGGCCACGTTGGTGGCTACGGTGGTGCTGCCCGAGCCGCCCTTGGCGTTCAGGAAGGCGACCACGCTGCCCTTGGGCTTTTCCGCCGCGCGCAAGCGCGCGCGCTTGGACGACAGGATCTCGGTGAACTCCAGGATCAGCTCGTTGGGCGAGATGGGCTGGGGGAACACGTCCCGCACGCCGGCCCGCATGAGCTTGCGCAGGGTCTCCATGTCGCCCTGGCTGTAGGTGACGAAGATGGTGACGCGGTCGCCGAATTTGTTGACCACCTCGCGCGCGTCCTCGATGTCCTCTTCCTTGTGCCCGTTGATCTCCATGAGGATGGCGTCGGGCAGGGTGTCCACCCCGACGTGGCGGAGGGGGCGGTCCTCGCCCACCATATTGAGGTCGAGATGCAGGCCCTCCACCCGGTTGAGCGCTTCCTTGATCTCCCGGGCGGTGGTCTGGTGGGTCATCAGCGCGAGAACTTTGAGCCCGATAGCCATATGCCTTTGACGTCCTGGTGTTGGGGCCGAAATCCGGGGCAGCGGCCCCGTCAGCCTGCCAGATCCTCGGAGGTCCGCGTGGACGAGAATGCCGGAAGCGTCCACGTGCCATCCAGCCCCAGGAGCTGCGGGGTGATCAGGGTGTGCAGCACCCCCTGGGTTTCCACCGTCACGGTCAGGATGGGACGGGGCCGCTCCTCCGCCCCCGTGCCCGAGCAGGCGTAGGTGACCAGCACCTGATCGCGCTCCAGGCGGGGGAAGATCCGCTGCATGGTGGCGAAGACCCGGTCGCTGGGCTCGGCTTCCACGGGTGCCGGCGGCGTGGGGTCGTCGCAGCCGGTGTACAGGCTGCTCAGGTCGGTATCCGGATCGCTGACGATGGCGGTGCGCGCCCCCGCACGCGTGGCCTCGGCCACCCGGGCCCAGTCGAACAGGGCGTAGCCGAACTCCACCACGCCCAGGATCAGCATGAGGAACACCAGCAGGCCCACCGCCAGCTCGACGGTGGCCGCCCCGGCCTCGCCGGCTTGCCTTTTCAGTCGGGCAAAGGGCCTATTCGCCAATGTAGCGTTCCTCCGCGGTGCCCTTCAGGACCAGCTTCCCCAGGCCCAGGAAATCGTCCGGCGCGATGACCGGGTCGAAGGCGGCGGTGGCCTCCACCCGGATGACGCACGGATAGCCGGCGAGGTCCTCGGTGGCCACGCCCGCCACCTCCTGCAGGCGTGGCGACGCCGTGACTGCGGTCACGCTCATGTTGGGCAGTAGCGGGGCAGATCCCGCGCCGGGGCTGCCGTATACGACCACGTTCTTGGCCCGCTGCAGCGTCGTGCTCCAGACCGGCTCGCTGCGGTCGCAGGTCTCGGTGTCCAGCAGCTGGGGCTGGCGCCCCATGTAGCGGGCCCCGGCCTCAACCGCCTTGGTCAGGATGTGCTGCTGGTAGAGCCCCCGCCCCACCTCGACTAGGCCGAACAGGATCAGCAGCAGCACCGGCACGATCAGCGCCAGCTCCACCAGGACCGCGCCGCGGGAGTCCGCTGGACGGCGCCTCCTATTCATAGAGCTGCACGTCCACGTGATAGTCCTGGTCCTGCTCGGTGGCCAGGCCCATGAACTCGACCACGAAGTCGATATCGCCGGCGCCGCCGCCCTGCTTGCCCCGCTGCAGGACGAAGAACTTGGCGAAGGTCTCGGCCACCGCGCCCATGCTGCCGTGGATGTTCTGGGCCTGGCAGTCGATGGCGGCCAGGAACAGCACCCGACGCTTGGGCACCGAGGCCGGATCGGAGCTGAAATCCAGGTGGTCCGGAACGGCCAGGCCGTCGAGCACGTCGTCGGGCCGTTCGGGGGTCGGCGCCGGGTCGGTGTAGGTATCGCCCTCCATGACCCGGATCGGAAGGCCGGAGCCCGGCGGGGAGGGGACCGGGCAGTCGATGTCGTCGGCGGTGCCGGCGACCCCGTCTTCGCCCTCGGGCCGGCACGGCGGATAGCCCTGGCCGATCTCCCAGTCGTACACCTGCTTGCGGGTCCAGCTGTCCCAGCCCGCGGGCTTGGGCTGCAGGGCCTGGTGGTAGCTGTGGTATTCGTCCCAGTAGTCCGCCGCCGGCCAGTCGCCGTTGCCGAAGCGGTCGGAGAGGCCGCCGACGGTCACGAATCCGGAATCGGAGGGGTATTCCATGACGTCGGGGGCGGGCGGATAGTCGCCGGCGCTAAAGCCCTTGTAGAGGTCGAAGCGGGTGTTCCAGCCCCATACCGGCCAGCTCTGCACCGACCCGGTGCGGGTGTGCACCGTGCGCGGGGTGCAGCCCTGGCGGTTGGGATTGGCGAGGTACTCGCCCAGGGACTTGGCGCCGGTGGCGAAGTTGCCGTCCTCGTCCGAGGGCAGCAGGAAGGCGAAGTCGCCAGGGCCCCAGCTGCTCTGGCCCGACTGGTACTTCAGGATCAGCATGTCGCCAGGCTTCAGGTCGCCGTCCTCCACCGCCTGGGTCAGGGACTTGCCCTCGGCCTCGTACGGATTGCAGATCATCATGGGCGGGTAGTTGCACATGTAGAAATGCCGCCCCGCCAGGGCCCGGACGTTGAGCTCCTCCTGCGAGGCCACGGGATCGCCCGGCAGCAGGTTGAGGATGGGGATGAAGATCAGGTTCACCGGCCATTCGTTGATCGCCACCTGCACGTAGTGGGCATCCGCGGGCGAGGTGGTCTCCACCTTGCCGGAGCCGGCCGGGTCGTTCTCGGAGCCGATGGTCTCGTAGAAGGTGATGTCGAGATCCTCGTCCTCCAGCGAGACCCCCTGGGGCTTGAGCATGTTCTTGGCCGCCGCCTCGGCCCGGTCGATGGCGTCGCTCCTGGCGTCCAGCTCGGTGGCGGCGGCCAGCGCCGCGCCGTCCACCGCGTTCTGGAGGCGTCCCTTCCACACCGCCATGCGCCCGTAGTCCAGGGCCAGCCCCACCATGGCCAGCAGCACCACGATCAGGATGGCGGTCATGGGCAGAATGGCCCCGCGCTGCCTGAGGCTGTTCATCCGCGTTCCTCCTGGGCCGGGGCGTGGGCCCCGGCAGGCTTCCGGGGGCGGTTCACTCCGAGCCCATGCCCTCGATCAGGCCTTCGGTCTCCGCCTTCTGCTGCTTGCTGCGGTAGTCCTCGATAACGTTCTCGGCCTTGGGGCCGTCCAGGGTGGTGGCCTCGGGCTCCTTGGAGCCGGCCTCGGGGTTCAGGGTCTGCACCTCGGTGTTGTGCCGGACCGCGCTGCCGTGGCTGCCGTCCCCGGTGGAGCCGGCCATAGCGGTGTTGGCCGCCAGGGCCAAGCCGAACAGGGAGATCGCGATGCTGAGCTTGTTGGTCATTGTCCGCTTTCCTTAGAGCTGGTGGCCGTAGGTGCCTTCCATGCCGGCCTGATCCTCAACCTGGTCCGCCCCCTGCGGCTGCTGGTCCTCCTCGGGCGCGGGTCCCTCGGGCGCCAGGCCCTGCACCCGGCCCATCAGGTACTGGTCGAAGCGGTTGGGCGGCACCACGCCGTCGGTGGGCAGCTCCAGGCGCTCGGCCCGGGTGGGCTTGACCAGGTGCGGGGTGACCACGATCACCAGCTCGCTCTTGTTCTGCTGGAAGTCCGTGCTGCGGAACAGGGCGCCCAGGATGGGGATGTCCCCGAGGATGGGGAACTTCTTCACCACGTTCTGGTTCTCGTTCTTGATCAGCCCGGCGAGGGCGAAGCTCTCGCCGTCGGCCAGCTCCACGGTGGAGGAGGCGCGGCGGGTGGCCAGGCCCGGGATGTTGAAGCCGCCCGGGGTCTGGAAGCTGGCCGTGGGATCGATGTTGGAGACCTCGGTGCTGAGGTTGATG
>DATFLO010000220.1:0-2825 GCA_035267605.1 Gammaproteobacteria bacterium | reverse complement strand
CGTTGAAAAACGTCGCGAGGAGGCCATATGCAAGGCGCACACCGCGCAGCGACTGAGGCATATCAAGTGGATAGGTGAAGGAGCGAGCAGTGCGCAACGCCGCAGATGGCCTCCGCAGCAGTTTTTCAACGGCCTGCTAGTCCTGCCGCAGCCGCGCGGTGCCGGCGATGGGCGAGGGATAGCGCAGGCCGATGGCGTAGGAGGACACCACGAAGGTGGCCACCGTGGCGAACTGCAGCAGGTAGGAGGCGCGCTCGCCGATGACGCCGCCTTCCACCGCCACCATGGCCATGAACAGGGCGAATTCGCTCATCTGGCCCAGCCGCCAGCCCACCTCCGCGGCCAGCGGCCGCTTCTCCCGGGCCACCCCCAGCAGGACGCGGAATACCACCGGCTTGAGCACCAGCACCCCGCCCGCCAGCACCAGCCCCGGCACCAGCACATCCTCCAGCACGAACAGGTTGAGCCCCGCCCCCAGGGCGAAGAAGTACAGAACCAGGAAGAAGTCGCGCAGCGGGCGCAGGCTCTCGGCGATGAAGCGGGCGATGGGGCTGTTGGCCACCGCCACCCCGGCCAGGAAGGCGCCGATCTCGTAGGACAGGCCCATGACCTTGGCCAGCTCGGCGATGCCCAGGCACCAGCCGATGGCGGTCAGGAAGACGTACTCCTGGACGCGGTCGAAGCGCCGCCACAGCGGCCGCAGCAGGTAGCGTTCGGCGACGAAGGCGGCGGCGATCAGCAGCGGCAGCCCCACCACCAGCCAGGCCACGGTGCCCACCCCGGCGGTTCCCGCGCCCAGCCCCTGAACGGCGATCAGGATGACGATGGCCAGCAGGTCCTGCAGCAGCAGCACGCCGATGACGACCTCGCCGATGTGCTGATGGTGGAGGGCAGTGGCCGGCAGCAGCTTGAGGCCGATGATGGTGCTGGAGAACATGGTGGCGGCGCCGATCACCAGGCTCTCCGCCAGGGTGAAGCCGAAGGCCCAGCCCACCGCGAAGCCGAAGGCGGCGAACACCGCCGAGCTGCCCAGGGTGGTCACGGTCACCTCCGAGAACAGCTGCACCAGCTTCTGCGGATGCAGATTCAGGCCCAGCAGGAACAGCAGGAAGATGACCCCGACCGAGGCCGCCTCCTTGATCAGGTCCGGGCTGCCCACCCAGCCCAGCGCCGAGGGGCCGAGCAGGATGCCCAGCAGGATGTAGCCCACCAGCAGGGACTGGCGGGCGTACAGGGCGCCGGTGGCGGCCAGGGCGGCGCCGACGAAGATCAGGAACAGGGCGAACAGGACGGGATCGTGCACGGCTTGCTCTCGCTGCGTGGGGGAGGCGGCCCGGGCGGGGGGGATTCTAGCCCAGTGGCGGGGACGCGCCCAGCCGGTCCGCCTTCCCCCCGGCGAACGCCTTGCCTATACTGCCCGCAAGTGTCCGACGTTCGGGCACAGGTGCGAAAGGGGGTCGCGCCCGCCACCGGGAACCGCCAAGGGGAATGCCATGTCCTGGAAGGTACCGCCGCGTCTCGCCGCCGCGCTGTCCGCGGCCCTCCTGCTGTCCGCCTGCAGCGGCGTCCACGACGCCGTGGACCGGGCGGCCGACGCCGCCGTCTTCGGTCTCACCGGGCCGCGCGCCCAGGCCGGTCCGCCGCCGGCGTCCAGCGGCGGCGCGCCGCCGCCGGCGGCCATCCACGGCTACACCATGGCGCTGTTCCAGGCCCTGTTCTACCAGGGCGGCTACAACCTGGCGACCGAGGACTTCGAGCCCGGCGAGTACGTGGCCTGGGAGGCCTCCGGCATGGGCTCCGGGGACTGGTTCCGCAAGGCCCTGCTCAAGCGCCGCGACGACGGCGCCGAGTGGTGGCGGGTGAAGACCCACAACGACGGCGACACCTTCACCATGGAGGCCCTGCTGGCGGCGGCCGACGACGCTTCCGGCCGCCGCATCCTGCGCCTGCGCGTGCAGTACCCCGGCGAGCAGCCGCAGGAGGTGCCGGTCACCGAGCAGGACTCGCGCCGCTGGGTGGTGGACAGCCAGCGCACGCTCACCCAGGAGAGCTACCAGGGCCTCAAGTTGGGCGTGGAGGACGTCACCGTGCCCGCCGGCACCTTCACCGTGGACCACCTGCGCTCCGGCCAGCCGGGCGGCGGCACCGTCAACTGGTACCTGAGCGACCGCGTGCCCGGCGGCGTGGTCAAATTCCGCTGGGAGCGTGGCGACACCGCCCAGGTGCTCGCCCTCAACGACTACGGCAGCGGCAGCGCCGCCTCCGAGCTGGGGGCCTTCTAGCCGCGCCCAACCTTGCCGACCGGGAGCGCCATGTCCGCCGAGTCCAAGACCGTGATCGTGGCCGCGCTGGCGGGGAACGCGGTGATCGCCGTCACCAAGTTCGCCGCGGCGGCGGTGAGCGGCTCCAGCGCCATGCTCGCCGAGGGCATCCACTCGGTGGTGGACACCGGCAACCAGGGGCTCATGCTGCTCGGCCTGGCGCGCGCCAGGCGCCCGGCCGACGCCCGCTTCCCCTTCGGCCACGGCAAGGAGATCTACTTCTGGTCGTTCGTGGTGGCCCTGTCCATCTTCGCCGTGGGCGCCGGGGTCAGCCTCTACGAGGGCATCATCCACCTGTTCCATCCGGCGGAGCTGGGCGACCCCCTGGTCAACTACGTGGTGCTGGCCATCGCCATCGCCGCCGAGGGCGCCGCCTGGTGGTTCGCCTGGAAGGGGTTCCGCGCCGCCAAGGGCCCGGTGGGCTCCTTCCGGGCGGTGCGCGAGGGCAAGGACCCCACCCTGTTCGTGGTGCTGTTCGAGGACAGCGCCGCCCTGCTGGGGCTG
>DATFLO010000219.1:0-2622 GCA_035267605.1 Gammaproteobacteria bacterium | reverse complement strand
AGGAGGGCAAGCAGCGGCCCATCCCGGTGGCCGGCAAGGGCCCGCAGGCGTCGGGGGACGCCATGGTGACGCGGGTGCTGCGCCTGCAGCACGTATCCGCCCAGCGCATGGTGCCCATCCTGCGGCCGCTGGTGGCGCAGTACGGCCACCTGGTGGCCTATCCCGACACCGATGCCCTGATCATCACCGACCGCGCCGACAACGTCGATCGGCTGGCGGGGATCATCAAGCGCCTGGACCGGCCCACCGAAACCGGGGAGGTGGAGGTGGTGCCCCTGGCCAACGCCTCGGCCAAGGAGATGGCCGACATGCTCGGGCGCCTCTACCAGAAGCAGCAGGGGGGCAACCAGCAGCAGCCCGGTAGCGGCGTCCAGGTCATGGCCGACCCCCGCACCAACAGCCTGATCCTGCGGGCCGATGTGGGCACGCGCAAGGAGATCAAGGCCCTGGCCAAGGACCTGGACTCGCCCACCGGCTCCACCGGCAACACCCACGTCATCTACCTCAAGAACGCCGACGCCGAGAACCTGGTAGATGTGCTGCAGAGCACGGTGGAGAGCAGCAAGACCGGCGGCAAGGACGGCGGGGGCGGCACCGTCGGCGAGGTCACCATCAAGGCCGACGCCCAGACCAACGCCCTGGTGGTGCGGGCCTCCAAGTCCGATTTCCGCACCATCAAGCAGGTGGTGGACAAGCTCGACGTGCGCCGGCTGCAGGTCTACGTGGAGGCCCTGATCGCCGAGGTCTCCACCGACAAGGCGCGCGAGTTCGGCATCCAGTGGCAGGCCGCCGGCGGCCTCAAGGGGAGCAACCGCGGCGTAATCGGCGGTACCAGCTTCACCGTCGGCGACAGCATCCAGGGCGCCGCCCAGAATCCCCTCGGCTTGGGCGCCGGGCTCAGCGTGGGTTACGTCGACGGCGTCCTGACCCTGCCCGACGGCACCAAGATCCTGAACATGGCCGGGCTGGTGCGGGCGCTGGAATCGGCCAACGACACCAACGTGCTGTCGACGCCCAACCTGCTGACCATGGACAACGAGGAGGCGGAGATCGTGGTGGGGCAGAACGTGCCCTTCGTCACCGGCTCCTACTCCTCCACCAACTCGGGCTCGTCGGTCAACAACCCGTTCCAGACCATCGAGCGCAAGGACGTCGGCCTGACCCTGCGGATCACCCCCCAGATCACCGAGGGCAGCGCCATCAAGATGAAGATCTACCAGGAGGTCTCGAGCGTCACCCAGCAGGGCCAGGCCCAGGATATCGTCACCAACAAGCGCTCCCTGGAGACCACGGTAGTGGCGGAGAACAAGCGCATGGTGGTGCTCGGCGGCCTGATCCAGGACCAGACCAAGACCAACGAGCAGCAGGTCCCCCTGCTCGGACGAATCCCGCTGCTCGGCGCCCTGTTCCGCTACCAGAGCGTCAGCCATTCCAAGACCAACCTGATGATCTTCCTGCGGCCGCGAATCATCCGCGGGCCCGCCGACATGGACAAGCCCACCCGCAGCAAGTACCAGTTCATCGACAAACTGCGCGACGCGCAGGCCCCGCAGGGGAGCGGGGACAAGCCGCCGCCGCTGGAGAAGTGGGACCGCATCATCCCCGGCGGCGGGGATTCCGGGGAGAAGACCGGGGAGGACGCCGGGCAATGAGCGTGCCGCCGCCGGCCACCGTCTCCCCGGAGGAATGGCAGGAGACCCTGGAGGCCCACAGCGGCGATCCGGTGGCGGCGGCGCGCGTCCTCATCGAGCGCGGCACGCTCAGCCCCGCTGCCTGGGCCGGGGAGCGGGCGCGCCAGCTGGGCTGGGAGCTCCAGACCGATCCCGAGGTATCCCGCATCGATCCCCATCTGGCCGGCACCCTCGGCTTCGGCCAGGCGCGCCGAATGGGCGTGCTCCCCGCCTTCCGGGAGGAGGGCCGCAGCGTGGTCTGGGTGCGCCCGGACGTGGCCTGGGACACCGTGCTCGAGCTGCAGGCCGAGCTCGGTCCCGATTTCCGGCCGGTGGTCATCCCCGAGGAGGCCTTCAATCGCGCCCTGCAGCGCGCTTTCGAGCGCACCGGCGCGGCCGCCGACGCCGTTGAGGACCTGGGCGAGGCGGTGGACCTGGAAGCGGCCTCGGCCGCCCTGCCGGAGTCGGCCGACCTGCTCGACAGCCAGGACGACGCCCCCCTCATCCGTCTGCTCAATGCGGTGATGACGCAGGCCATCGAGGAGGGCGCCTCCGATGTCCACATCGAGCCCTTCGAGTCGCGCACGGTCATCCGCTACCGGGTGGACGGGATCCTGCGCGACCTGGTGGAGCCGCCGCGCGCCATCTCCGGCCGGCTGGCCGCCCGCGTCAAGGTCATGGCCCGGCTCAACATCGCCGAGCGCCGGGTGCCCCAGGACGGGCGCATCAGCCTGCGCCTGGCCGGGCGCACGGTGGATGTGCGCGTGTCGACCCTGCCCACCCAGTACGGCGAGCGGGTGGTCATGCGCATCCTGGAGAAGGAGCAGGGCCCCCTGACCCTGGAGCAGATCGGCATGCCCGGCGATGTCCAGGACCGCTTCAGGGACCTCATCCGCGCCCCCTACGGCATCTTCCTGGTCACCGGTCCCACCGGCTCGGGCAAGACCACCAC
>DATFLO010000218.1:0-3047 GCA_035267605.1 Gammaproteobacteria bacterium | reverse complement strand
CCCACCGCCGGGGTGGACGTGGAGCTGCGCCGCAGCCTCTGGGAGTTCGCCAAGCGCCTCAACGACGAGGGCATGACCGTGGTGCTCACCACCCACTACCTGGAGGAGGCCGAGGAGCTGTGCGACCGCATCGCCATCATCCACCACGGCGAGGTGCAGGCCCTGGACACCAAGGACGCCCTGCTCAACCGCGACACCCGGCGCTCGCTGGAGGTGGTGCTGGAGGATCCCGACGCCGAGCTGCCGGAGAGCGTGGCGCCGTTCCTGGTCGAGCGCGACGGCGCCAACGTGCGGCTGCAGTTCAACAAGGATGAGCACTCGCCGGTGGCCCTGCTCAACCGGCTGCAGGAGGCCGGGGTGGTGGTCACCGACCTGCAGACCCGCAGCCCGAGCCTGGAGGACATCTTCCTGGACCTGACCGGTGAGCAGCTGGCCCCCGAGGAGGTGAAGTAAGTCATGACTTTCAATACGATCGGCTTCTACACCCTCCTCAAGAAGGAGGTCATGCGCTTCTGGAAGGTGGGCGTGCAGACCGTGTTCTCGCCCATGATCACCACCCTTTTGTACCTGCTGATCTTCAGCTACGTGCTGGAGGACCGGGTCAACGTCTACCCCGGGGTGGGCTACACCGAGTTCCTGGTGCCCGGCCTGATGATGATGTCCATCATCCAGAACGCCTTCGCCAACAGCTCCTCGTCGCTGATCCAGTCCAAGGTCACCGGCAACGTCATCTTCATCCTGCTGCCGCCGCTGTCGACCCTGGAGTTCTACCTGGCGTTCGTGCTGGCCGCCGCCATCCGCGGGGTGCTGGTGGGCATCAGCGTCTACATCGTGGCGCTGTTCTTCGTGGACCTGAGCCTCAATCACCTGGGTGCGATCCTGCTGTTCGCCTTCCTGGCCAGCTCGGTAATGGGCGCCTTCGGCGTCATCGCCGGCATCTGGGCCGAGAAGTTCGACCAGATCGCCGCCTTCACCAACTTCTTCGTGGTGCCCCTGTCCTTCCTGTCCGGGGTGTTCTACTCCATCAACGACCTGCCCGCCTTCTGGCGCGGCGTCTCCCATCTGAATCCGTTCTTCTACATGATCGACGGCTTCCGCGCCGGCTTCATCGGCCACTCGGACGTGTCCATGGCCTTCAGCTTCAGCTTCGTGCTGGGCTTTCTGGCGATCCTGTCGCTGCTGGCCCTGTGGCTGCTGCACACCGGCTACAAGATGCGGAGCTAGGCGGGCGGGAACGCCAAGGCGCCAAGACGCCAAGAGCGGCCTAAGGGGCCTGTACCCCTGCCGTCCGTAGGAGCAGCGTCCACGCCGGGAGTGGTTGATTGTTGGGCCAAAGGCATCGCGGCCTGAAGGCCGCTACTAAAGGAGCTTCTACCCAAGGATCGAATTGCCTTTTGCCTTCACTTGGCGCCTTGGCGTTCTATCTGGAAGAGGTGTTGAAGCGGTAGCCGTCGCGGCGGTTGGTGAGCATGGACAGCAGCGTCACCGCCATGACCCACAGCAGGCTCAGCTCCAGGCCCAGGAAGGTGGCCAGCTTGAGGTAGGCGAAGGCGGGGTCGGCGAAGCGCACCAGCCAGCCGGCGCCCTCGTTGCCAACGGCCAGCAGGAACGGTGCCCACACGCCGAAGTGCTTGGCCCGGGTGGACAGCGGTGCGAACAGCATGAGGTGGACCAGGGTCAGCACCAGGATGCCCATGGCGAACAGGTGGACGTGCGCCACCTCGAGCATGCTGGCGTAGCTGCGCGGCTTGCGGAACTGCTCGGGGTTGCCCAGGTAGTGATGAACCACCGCGTCGTAGCTCAGGCCCATGCTGTGGAAGAACATGGCGCCGTTGCTGATCCAGTGCAGAAAGACGTAGGCCAGGAACAGGTAGATAACGGTGCGCAGGTAGGAGTTCTTGCGCTGCTCGCCGGTGATGGTAAAGCGCATTCGCGATCAGTCCCTTGCCGCCAGCTTGAGCTTGTAGATGGCCAGGATGCGGCGCACGCCGTCGGTCAGGGTGCGCGACGTGAAGGAGGCGCCGCTCATGGCCTGGACGCCGGCGCCCAGGCGCAGCTCCCCGTCCAGGCCACGGTCACGGAACTGTCCCAGCCAGCGTTCCCCCGGCCGGTACTCGCCGGGCTCGCCCCAGCCCAGCACGCGCACCTCGCGCACCCGGCCGTCGGGGCCCAGGGCCACCAGGAAGGTGGCCGGCTTGGTGCGCACGGTGCGCGAGTCGATGAAGGCGTAGCCCAGCAGGCGGCCGTCGGGGCCGAGCGCCCGGTAGACGTTGAACAGGCCGGAATCCACCGGGGCCCGGGCGAGCTCGGCGGTGCGCTCCTGCTCGGCGGCGTCCAGGAACAGGGTGGTCTTGTCCAGCCGGGCCGCCTGCGGGAAGGCTTGTTGAACGGCCTGCTCCTCGCCGCCGCCCAGGGCTGGGAGGGCGGCGGCGAGGAGCAGGACAGCGGCGATGAGGCGGGTGTGTCGCATGGTTGGTCCCCGCATAGGGACGCGCCCGGGACGGATCCCGGGCGCGTCGTGCCTCCAGAGGGAAGGGTGGCCTAGAACTGGTAGCCCAGTCCCACCACGTACTCATCCTGGTTGTTGGCCGAGGCGGCATCGGCCTCGCTCGACCAGTCGCGGTACTCGGCCTTCACCACCACCTGCGGGTGCGGCATGTAGTGCAGCCCCACCTCGGTCACCGTGCGGTCGTTGGCGGGATCCTTGGTAAAGCCGGCATTCTTGACGCCGGAGGCCAGGGAGGCCTGGGTGTCCAGGGCGCTGTAGCGCACCCACGGGTACAGGGACTGCTCGGCCGGGCCGCCGAGGGCCGGCATTATGTCGTAGCCCGCCTCCACGTACCAGCCGGTGAGCTTCTCGGCGATGGCCTCGCCGTCGCCGATGCCGTTGCCGGCGGTCAGCTCCCGGTTCACCGCCAGGGTGTCGTCGAGGGTGGCCTGGGTGTACAGCGCCCGCAGCCGCCAGTTGCCGCGCTCGTAGGCGGCGTGCACGTCCCACAGGGTCATGGGCACGTCCGGGGTCTGGCCGTCGAAGGTCTGGCCCTGGC
>DATFLO010000217.1:0-13308 GCA_035267605.1 Gammaproteobacteria bacterium | reverse complement strand
CCGCCGGCATGGGTCGGCTCGGCTGGGGGGAGCGCCCCAGCGCCATCCATGATCTGCAGGCCGCGGCGGCGGTGGGGCAGAGCGGGCTGGTGGAGGCCTACGAGGAGCGCTTCACCGCCCACGGCCTGCTGAGCGCCCAGGTGCTGCTGACCCACGACGACCTCTCCGACCGGCGCCGCTACCTCAACGCCCGCAACACCCTGCGCGCCCTTATCGGCCTCGACGTGATCCCGGTGGTCAACGAGAACGACACGGTGGTCACCGAGGAGATCCGCTTCGGCGACAACGACACCCTGGCCGCCCTGGTGGCCAACCTCACCGAGGCCGATATGCTGGTGATCCTCACCGACTCCCGGGGGCTGTTCGAGGCCGACCCCCGGCTGGATCCCCACGCCGGCCTGGTGAGCGAGGGCGAGGCCGGCGATCCGGCGCTGCTGGCGGCGGCCGGGGGCGCCGGCTCCAAGGTGGGCACCGGCGGCATGCGCACCAAGGTGCTGGCCGCCCAGCGCGCGGCGCGCTCGGGAACGGCCACGGTCATCGCCTCGGGCCAGGAGGCGGACGTGCTGCTGCGCCTGGCCCGCGGCGAGGCGGTGGGCACCTTCCTGCATCCCGGCCGCGACGCCCTGGTGGCGCGCAAACAGTGGCTGGCCAACCAGCTGCAGGTGAAGGGGCGCATCCACGTGGACGCCGGCGCCGCCCGCGTCATCCGCGAGCAGGGGCGCTCGCTGCTGCCGGTGGGGGTGGTGTCGGTGGAGGGCGGCTTCCAGCGCGGCGAGGTGGTGGCCTGCATCGACCCCGACGGCCGCGAGGTCTGCCGCGGCCTGGTGAGCTACGCCGCCGCCGAGATCCGGCGCATCGCCGGTGAGCCGTCGTCGCGCATCGCCGAGATCCTGGGCTACCTGGACACGGAGGAGCTGATCCACCGCGACGATCTGGCGGTGGTGTAGGGTAGGGCGGGGCCCGGAGGCAGGGGGAGGACGCAAAAGCGCGCCCCGCTACTAAACCTGCCTCCGACGGGAGGAGCGGGCACCTGAGGTGCCGGGTTTAGTGGCGGGGCGGCCAAGGAGGCGTCGCCGCCCGGCCCCTCAAAGGGACAGGCCGGGCGGAAAGCCGTCTAGAGCTGCTGGACCTTGCGGGTCAGGCGGCTCACCGTGCGCGCGGCGGCATTCTTGTGGATCGCGCCCTTGCTGGCGGTGTGGTCAATGGTCTTGACCGCCGGCTTCAGGGCTGCCTCGGCGGCCTGCTTGTCGCCGGACTCCACGGCGCTCTCCACCTGCTTGATGGCGGAGCGCATGCGGCTCTTCTGATGCTTGTTGCGCAGACGGCGCTTCTCGTTTTGCAGAACGCGCTTGCGGGCTTGAGGCGTATTCGCCACCTCGCTACCTCCTTGGACAGTCGAGCCCGCGGGCTTGGGGCTCGAACGCTTGGAATCGGGCGTTTCCCCCGGCTCGGGGAAAACGCGTATTATCCCCCGCTTTGCCGGGGACTGTCAAAGCCTGCCCACCGCCGCCAGGGAGTCCGCCTTTGGCCGCCGGCCTGTTCCGCTCGACCGCCACCATCGGCGCCATGACCCTGATCTCGCGGATCCTGGGCTTCGTCCGGGACATGGTGGTGGCGCGGGTGTTCGGCGCCGGCATGGCCACCGACGCCTTCTTCGTGGCCTTCAAGCTGCCCAACTTCTTCCGCCGGCTGTTCGCCGAGGGCGCCTTCGCCCCCGCCTTCGTCCCGGTGTTCACCGAGTACCGGGAGCAGCGCTCGGCCACGGAGCTGCAGCAGCTGCTGGCGGCGGTGAGCGGGGTGCTGCTGGCGGTGGTGGCCGCGGTGACGGTCCTGGGCGTGGTCGGGGCGCCCCTGCTGGTGGCGGTGTTCGGCATGGGCTGGGGCGACGACCCGGCCAAGCTGGCCCTGGCCGCCGACCTGCTGCGCGTCACCTTCCCCTACCTGCTGTTCATCTCGCTGGTGGCCATGGCCGGGGCGGCGCTCAACACCTTTGCGCGCTTCGCCGCCCCGGCCTTCACCCCGGTGCTGCTGAACGTGGCCATGATCGCCGCCGCCCTGTGGTGGGCGCCCGCCTTCGAGCGGCCCATCGAGGCCCTGGCCTGGGGCGTGTTCGCCGGCGGCGCGCTGCAGCTCGTCTTCCAGTGGCCGTTCCTCAGGCGCCTGGGACTGGCGGTACGGCCGCGCTTCCGGCCCGGTCACCCCGGCGTGCGCCGCATCGTGCGGCTTATGGGGCCGAGCGTGCTGGCGGTGAGTGTGGTCCAGGTGTCCATCCTCATCGACACGGTGCTGGCCACCTTCCTGGCCGAGGGCAGCGTCTCCTTCCTGTACTACGCCGACCGGCTGGTGCAGTTCCCCATGGGCATCTTCGGCATCGCCCTGGGCACCGCCATCCTGCCGACCCTGTCCGGCCTGGCCGGGCGCGGCGAGGACGCCGCCTTCAGCCGCACCCTGGACCGCGCCCTGCGCCTGATCGTCACCATCGGCCTGCCGGCGTCGGTGGCCCTGATCCTGCTCGGCCGGCCCATCCTGGTGTCGCTGTTCCAGTACGGCGCCTTCACCGCCGAGCAGGCCGCCCTCACCCAGCAGGCGCTGGCCGCCTACGCCGTGGGGCTGGTGGGCATGATCGGGGTGAAGGTGCTGGCGCCCGCCTTCTACGCCCGCCAGGACACCCACACGCCCCTGCGCGCCGCGGCCTGGGCGCTGCTCGCCAACGTCGTGCTCAACCTGGCGCTGATCGTGCCGCTGGCCCACGCCGGCCTGGCCCTGGCCACCGGCCTGGCGGCCTTCCTCAACGCCGGTCTGCTGCTGCGCGGCCTGATCCGGCGCGGCCTGTACACCGCCGAACCGGGCTGGCCCGGCCATCTGGCGCGGGTGGCCGGGGCGGTGGCGGCAATGGCGGCGGCCGGCTGGTGGCTGTCGCCGCCGGCGGCGGCCTGGAACGCCGCCGCGGTGGGGACGCGGGCGCTGTGGCTGGCGGGCGTGGTGGCGGCTGCCGCCGGCGCCTACGCCGGCGCCGCCTGGCTGCTGGGGGTGGAGGAGGCGCGCCGCGCGCCGCGCTGGCTGCGGGCGCGGCTTTTTGACGCCCGTGCGGGCGGCCACTAGAGTAATCCCCTTTCTCCCCGGCCCGCCTTCCCTCCGGACAAGGCCCATGCAGCTGATCCGCGGCATCCACAACCTGCGCCCCGAGCACCGGGGCTGTGTCGCCACCATCGGCAACTTCGACGGCGTCCACCGCGGCCACGCCTGCCTGCTCGAGCGCGCCCAGGCGCGCGCGGCCGATCTGGGCGTGGCCACCTGCGTGGTCACCTTCGAACCCCATTCCAAGGAGTACTTCGCCCCGGAGCGGGCGCCGGCGCGGCTCACCGACCTGCGCGGCAAGGTGGAGGCGCTCGCCGGCTTCGGCGTGGACCGGGTGCTGGTGCTGCGCTTCGACCGCGCGCTGGCCGCCCTCAGCCCCGACGCCTTCATCGATCGCGTGCTGGTGGACGGCCTGGGCGTGCGCCACGTGGTGGTGGGCCACGACTTCGCCTTCGGCAAGGGGGCGGCCGGCGGCATCGCCGACCTGCGGCGGCGCGGCGCCGAGGCCGGATTCGGCGCCGAGGAGGTGGCCGAGCTGCGCGGCAGCGACGGCGAGGTGGTGGGCTCCACCGCCATCCGCGAGGCCCTGGCGGGCGGCGACCTGGCCGCCGCCGAGCGCCTGCTGGGCCGGCCCTACAGCCTGTGCGGGCGGGTGGTGCACGGCGATCGGGTGGGCACCGGGCTGGGCTTCCCCACCGCCAATATCCACAGCCACCACCGTCGCCTGCCGGTGGCCGGGGTGTTCACCGGGCGCCTCTTCGGCCCGGGTCTGGACGGCTGGCCCGCCGCGGTGAACGTCGGCCACCGGCCCACCTTCGCCGGCGCCGATGTGCGCGTGGAGGCCCACCTGCTGGACTTTGCCGGCGACCTCTACGGCGCCCGCGTGGAGCTGGTGCTCGACCGCCGCTTGCGCCCCGAGGAGCGCTTCGCCGATGTGGAGGCGCTCAAGGCCCGCATCGCCGAGGACGTGCGCGAGGCGCGGGCCCATTTCGGGCTGCCGCGTCCCGACTAAGCCCGGGGCGGCCGCAAGTGTTACCATACGCCGCTTTCGCGGCACCCAATCAGGCACCGAAACCCGGCATGCGCCAATGAGCTACAAGGACACCCTCAACCTCCCCAAGACCGACTTCCCCATGCGGGCCGGGCTGCCCAAGCGGGAGCCGGAGCAGCTCGCCCGCTGGGAGGCGGACGACACCTACCGCAAGGTGCGCGAGGCGGCCAGGGGGCGGCCCAAGTTCGTCCTGCACGACGGCCCGCCCTACGCCAACGGCCGCATCCACATCGGCCATGCGGTGAACAAGGTGCTCAAGGACGTAATCTGCAAGTCCAAGCACCTGGCCGGGTTCGACGCCCCCTACGTGCCCGGTTGGGACTGCCACGGCCTGCCCATCGAGCAGAAGGTGGAGGAGCAGCTCGCCGAGGCCGGCGAGCAGGTGTCGGCCGCCGAGTTCCGCCGCCGCTGCCGGGAATACGCCCAGACCTACATCGACATCCAGCGCGAGGAGTTCAAGCGCCTGGGCGTGGCGGGCGAGTGGGAGGCCCCCTACGTCACCATGGACTTCGCCTACGAGGCGCGCATCGTGCGCGAGCTGGGGCGGGTGCTGGAGGCCGGCAACGTCTATCGCGGCGCCAAGCCGGTGCACTGGTGCGCGGCCTGCGGCTCGGCGCTGGCCGAGGCCGAGGTGGAGTACCACGACCGCACCGACCCGGCCATCGACGTGGCCTTCCCCGTGGTGGCAGGGCTGGAGGCCGCCTGCCCGGGGGCCGGCGGCAACGTGGCGGTGGTCATCTGGACCACCACACCCTGGACCCTTCCGGCCAACCACGCGGTGGCCGTGCACCCCGATCTGGAGTACGTGGTCATCCGCGGCCGCGGCGGCACCGACTACCTGGTGGCCCAGGAGCTGGCGGGCGACGTGGCCGCGCGCTGGGGCCTGGGCGAGCCGGAGGTTCTCGCCCGCTGCCGCGGCCGCGACCTGGAGGGGGTGCGGCTGCAGCACCCCTTCATGGACGACCGCCAGGTGCCGGTGATTCCCGGCGAGCACGTCACCATCGAGGCCGGCACCGGCTGCGTCCATACCGCCCCCGGCCATGGCCAGGACGACTACGAGGTGGGCAAGACCTTCGGCCTGCCGGTGGACACCCGCGTGGACGAGGCCGGCCGCTTCAAGGCCGATACCGAGCACTTCGCCGGCGAGGACGCGCTGGCCGCCAACGACCTGGTGGTGGATCTGCTGCGCGAGCGCGGCGCCCTGGTCCACGGCGAGGCGCTGGCGCACAGCTATCCCCATTGCTGGCGGCACAAGACCCCGGTGCTGTTCCGGGCCACGCCGCAGTGGTTCATCAGCCTGAGCGAGAACGACCTGCGCGGCCGGGCGCTGACGGCTATCGGCGAGACCCGCTGGATCCCCGCCTCCGGCGAGCACCGCATCCGCGGCATGGTGGAGAACCGGCCCGACTGGTGCATCTCTCGCCAGCGCCACTGGGGCGTGCCGCTGACCCTGGTGGCCTGCGACGGCTGCGGCGAGCCCCTGCGCGATCCCGCGGTTATGGAATCGGTCGCCGAACAGGTGGAGGCCCGCGGCGTGGACGCCTGGTTCGAGATGGGCCTGGACGAGGTCCTGCCGGACGGCGAGACATGCGGCCACTGCGGCGGCACGGCCTTCTCCAAGGTGGAGGACATCCTCGATGTCTGGTTCGACTCCGGGGTGTCCCACGCCGCGGTGCTCGAGCAGCGCGAGGACCTGGTCTCGCCGGCCGACCTCTATCTGGAGGGCTCCGACCAGCATCGCGGCTGGTTCCAGTCGTCGCTGCTGGAGTCGGTGCTCACCCGCGGCCGCGCCCCCTACAAGGGCGTGCTGACCCACGGCTTCACCATGGACGCCGAGGGCCGCAAGATGTCCAAATCGGCCGGCAACGTGGTGGCGCCGCAGGACGTGATGGAGCGTCTGGGCGCGGACATCCTGCGCCTGTGGGTGGCGGCCCAGGACTACAGCGGCGACATCCGCATCTCCGACGAGATCCTGGACCAGCTCGCCGGCGACTATCGTCGGGTGCGCAATACGGCGCGCTTCATCCTGGGCAACCTCAAGGACTTCGATCCGGCCCAGCACGCGCTTCCGGTGGACGGGCTGCTGGAAATGGACCGCTGGATCCTGGCGGAGGCCGCGCGGGTGCAGGCGCAGGTGGGAGCCGCCTACGACGAATACGCCTTCCATCTGGTTTACAGCCGGGTGCACCACTTCTGTGCCGAGACGCTTTCCGCGTTCTATCACGATGTGCTCAAGGATCGCCTCTACACCATGCCGGCCGGATCGCGCGGCCGGCGTTCGGCGCAGACCGCCACCCTGCATGTGCTGGAGGCCCTGGTGCGCTGGCTGGCGCCGGTGACCTCCTTCACCGCGGAGGAGATCTGGGGCCACATGCCCGGTCGGCGCGGCGAGAGCGTGCTGATGCAGACCTATTACGAGCTGCCGGAGGTGGACGGCGCCGATGCCCTGCGCGAGCGCTGGACGCAGATGCGCGCCGTGCGCGAGGCGGTGGACGCGGTGCTGGAGCCCATGCGGACGGACAAGACCATCGGCTCGGCCCTGGATGCCGAGGTGGATCTGTTCATCGACGGCGAGCTGGGTCAGCGGCTGGCGGAGCTGGGCGATGAGCTCCGCTTCATGCTGCTCACCTCCGCCGCCCGGGTGCATCCCTTGGCGGAGGCGCCGGGGGATGCGCAGGAGACCGATGTGGACGGCTTGAAGGTGGCGGCCCGGGTGGCGGTCCACGAGAAATGCGGCCGTTGCTGGCACCGCCGTCCCAGCGTCGGCGACAGCGCCGACCATCCCGAGCTGTGTGACCGCTGCGTGGCCAACATCGAGGGCGACGGCGAAGAGCGGACCGCCATCTGATGTACTGGCCCTGGCTGCTGGCCCTCGGCTGGGTGGCCCTGGATCAGGCCAGCAAGCTGGCCGTGGTGGCCTTCATCCCGCCGCACCGGGCGGTGGAGCTGGTGCCCGGTCTGCTCAACCTGGTGCATGCCCACAACCGCGGCGCCGCCTTCGGCATGCTCGACGAGGGCTCCGGCTGGCAGCTGGTGGTGCTGGCCGCCGTTGCGGTTGCCGTGATCGCCGGCCTGGGGGCCTGGCTGTTCCGGCTCGGCCGGCGCGAGCCGGGAACCCGGCTGGCCCTGGCGCTGATCCTGGGCGGCGCCGCCGGCAACCTGGTCGATCGCCTGCGCGTGGGCTACGTGGTCGACTTCGTCGACGTCCACTGGCGCGAGGTCTACCACTACCCGGCCTTTAACGTCGCCGACAGCGGCATTACCCTGGGGGCAGTGCTGCTCGTCATCCTGCTGATCCGCGAGGAGTCCCGCCCCTAAACCGCTCTGGCTCCATGCCCGGGGTTCTACTGCGGGAAAGGTTTAGGGGCGGGACGCTCCCGCTCATGAAATATACGCTGCAGGCGCTCGCCTGTTCGCCCCTCGGGGGATAACCATGGACATCCTGCTCGCCAACCCGCGCGGCTTCTGCGCCGGGGTCGACCGCGCCATCGAGATCGTCGAGCGCGCCCTGGAGAGCTTCGGCTCACCCATCTACGTCCGCCACGAGGTGGTCCACAACCGCCAGGTGGTCGAGGACCTGCGCGCCAAGGGCGCGGTCTTCGTGGAGGAGGTGGACGAGATCCCCGAAGGGGCCACCGCCGTGTTCAGCGCCCACGGGGTGTCGCAGGCGGTGCGCGAGGATGCCCGGGCGCGCGGCCTGCAGGTGTTCGACGCCACCTGCCCGCTGGTGACCAAGGTCCACATCGAGGTGGTGCGCCACCACAAGGAGGGCCGCGAGGTGGTCCTCATCGGCCACGCCAACCATCCCGAGGTGGAGGGCACCATGGGCCAGGTGAGCGGCGGCATCCACCTCATCGCCACCCCCGAAGAGGTGTGGCAGCTGGAGGTGGCCGACCCGGAGAAGGTCGCCTACGTCACCCAGACCACCCTGTCGGTGGACGACACCGCCGACGTGGTGCGCGCCCTCAACGAGCGCTTCCCCGCCATCGCCGGCCCGCGCGGCGACGACATCTGCTACGCCACCCAGAACCGCCAGGACGCCGTGAAGACCCTGGCCGAGCAGGCCGACCTGGTGCTGGTGGTGGGCGCGCCCAACAGCTCCAACTCCAACCGCCTGGTGGAGGTGGCCCGCCGCCTGGGCGTCCCCGGCTACCTGGTGCAGAACGCCGAAGACCTCGACCCCGCCTGGCTCGAAGGTTGCAATTCCGTGGGCGTCACCGCCGGGGCCTCGGCTCCCGAGATGCTGGTGCAGGGGCTGATCGACCGCCTGCGGGAGCTCGGCGGCAACCCGCCGCGCAACCTGGAGGGCCCCGAAGAGGGCATCCACTTCTCCATCCCCATCACCCTGCGCAAGGCCGAAGAGGCCTGAGAATCCCCGCCCCGTTGAAACGCGGAGGGGCGACGAATTTCGTCGCCCCTGGCCGAATATTGTCCTTCCCCGTGCCGACTCCCCCGAGCCCTCCTGCTCCGAGGAAGGGCCTGCTTTTTGCATGAAGACTCCTGCCCTGACGTCGGGGGACCTCCTTGCTATAGTCGGTTTGCCACCACCTTCAGGAGACAGGTCCTTATGAGGATTCCGGGAGGATTGCGGATCATTCCATGGCTTGCCGCTCTGGCCCTGTTCGGGCTGGCGGGCCCGGCATCCGGGCAGACCGTGACCGGTCCGGTGAATTCGGTGAGCGAGGAGCACATCACTGTGGATGGGACCCGGTTCCTCGTGAACGAGGACACTGTCATCCAGACCAGCCCGGCCGACAACAAAACGGTGCCTTTCGCCCCCGGTTACCTGGGGGACGTCTGGCGGGTGCGGGTGACCGGGACCGGGCGGCTGGCCGAACGAGTGGTGGTCCTGCCGTACAAGCCTGAAGGGGGGGAGGCGCAATGAAACGGAAACTGATTGGTGGCGCAGCGGCATTCCTGGCGGCCCTGTTCCTGACCCTGGACGCCTCCGCGGCGAACAAGACCAACTACTGCTACAACAACCCGGCCCTCGGCGAGTCCCCCAAGCCCAACATCATCCTCATGCTGGACAGCTCGGGCAGCATGGGATGGACCGCCTATCGCAAGGACAGCAGCGGCACCCCATGCAAGGGGGGCGACTACTGGGGAAGCTGCAGCAAGGGGAGCTACGATCCCGGCACCGAATACTACGGCTACGCCCAGAACGACTACTGGTACAAGGAGACGGGCTCGGGAAGTAACGTCGAGTTCACTCCCCAGGACAACTGCCGGACCACCAACGCCCAGACCTCCACCACCTGCGATCCTTCCGCCCCGAACTACCCCGACCAGGTAACCACCAGCAGCGGCGACACCTGGTACTCGGGCAACTACATCAACTGGGCGGTGATGGCCCGCATCGATGTGGGCCGCAAGGCCCTCATCGGCGGCGCCGGCACCTCGCGCCAATGGAGTGGCGGTGGAGGCGGCACCCTCAGCACCTTCGTCACCGAGGACGGGGTCAAGGTCGACCGCACCTCCGAGCAGCCTACGAATCCCACGGGCGTGCTCCAGGACGTGGCCGACAAGGCCCGGTGGGCGGTGGCCATCTTCGGCAAGAACGCCGACGGCTCGGATATGGTGGTGCCCATCAGCAAGTCCAACCTGACCGACACCTACTCCCGCATCCAGGGTGGCGCCAGCGGCTGGGAGGCCTCGGGCAACACCCCGCTGGCCGAGGCACTGTGGTCGTTAAGCGGCTACATCGCCCAGACCGACGACAACACCCAGATGCCCGACAGCATCTCCTCGCCCGGGCCCAGCTACAACAACGACTACCCGGTCGCCTCGAGCACCGGACAGGACAAGGATCCCCTCTACTACGATCCGCCCGGGGAATACCCGTCCTGTCAGGACAACTTCGTCCTCTACGTGACCGACGGCGCCCCCACGGCGGATGAGGATACGCCGGCCGAGCTGCAGGCCTACAACTACAACCCGGATACGGGTAACAGGCAGCCCACGTACTTCGACCACGCCGATTACCTCGAGGACGTGGCCTTCTACGCCCGGGTCAACGACTTCCGGGCCTCCGGCGTCGGCCTCAACGATGTCGACGGTACGCAGAACATCTACACCTACCCGCTGTACGCGTTCGGCTCCAGCTCGAGCACCAGCGACCTGCTGAAAAAGGCGGCTGTCACCGGCGGTTTTGACGATCTCGACAACGACGGCGTGCCCTACTACGACAGCAGCACCTGCCGTCTTGCCTCGAGCCCGACCGACAACTTCAACAGCGGCGGCGCCTGCGCCGAGTGGGACTCCGACCTGAACGGCATCCCGGACAACTACTTCAGCGCCAGCTCCGGGAATCAGGTGGAGGGGGCCCTGCGCCGGGCGGTCACCAGCATTCTGAGCCGCGTCTCCAGCGGGTCCACGGTGGCAACCATCTCCTCCCAGACCCGCAGCGGCGGTGTCCTGCTGCAGGCCTATTACCAGCCCGAGACCACGGTCAACGGTAGCGCCGGGATCTTCAATCTGGCCTGGCGGGGCCACCTGCGGACCCTGTGGACCGACCCCAAGGGCAACATCCGCGAGGACAAGAACGAGGACGACGACCTCGTTCTGGACGAGGACAAGATCCTCCGGTTCGAGTACAAACCCGGCGCGCGGGAGGTGATGGCCTACCTCTATCCCGACGACGGCACCGTCTCCGGGTCCACGGCCAAGGACAGCATCCCGGATACCTGCGAGACGCCCCAGAACAGCTCGGCGGTGGACAAGCTGGCCAACACCGCCGTTCCTCCCGTTTGGGAGGCCGGCGGCCTGCTCAACCAGCGCCAGCCGGGCACCAGCAACGGCGGGGTCTCCTCCAGCGAGCGCGAGATCTACTTCAATGGGGGGAATCCTGACGATCCTTCGGATGACGCCCTGAGTGACTTCGATGTCACCTCCGCCAATGCTTCCGCGATGACGGCCTACTGGGATTCCGCCAACACCGGGGTGAATGCCGCCCAGCTGATGAAGTTCATTCGCGGGTTGGATAACCCCGGCGGCAACACCGCCGACTTCCGTCAGCGCCAGGCCAAGGATACCTCCACCAGCGACTACGGCGACAGTTCCGGGGAGGACGTGTGGAAGCTCGGCGCCATCGTCACCTCCACGCCCCGGGTCCTGCGCCCGGGCCCCTCGTCGAGCTACAACAACGAGGGGGGCATCGGCTACCACGATTTCTACAGCTCTTCCCAGGTCCAGGATCGGCCACCGATGGTGTTCGTCGGCGCCAACGATGGCATGCTGCACGCCTTCTACGCGGGTGAGGTGAAGGGCGTGAACTCGAGCTCCAAGACCGCCACGCTCAACGGTAACGGCCATACCCCGGGTTCGGAGGCGTGGTCCTTCATTCCGCAGAACGCCCTGCCGTACCTGCGGTGGTACGGGGAGATGGATGCCGACTGCAACATCCCGACCGTTGACTACCGGGTGCAGCTGGTCGACACGGCCACCGCCAATGCGGCCAGCGACAACCTCAACGACAAGGACGACTGGCAGACCCTGCTGATCGGGACCATGGGCTTCGGCGGCAAGGCCGTCTCCTGCGGCGACGTGGACGGCGACGGCAGCGACGACACGCTGAGCTCCTCGGTGTTCGTGATCAACGTCACCGATCCGGAGAATCCGGAGCTGCTGTGGGAGAGGAGCCTGCCCGACGATTCGTTGACCCTCACCTACCCGTCGGTGGTCCGGCGCGACAGCAGCGGCACCAACGCCAAGGAGGGCGAGTGGTACCTGGTCCTTGGCAGCGGGCCCCTGGGTCCGGAAGCCAAGAGCTTAGTGGCCACGCCCAAGGTCTTTGTCTACAGCCTTCGCGACGGGACCCTCGAGCGCTCCATCGACCTGACCGATTCGGCCAACTTCAAGGGCGGAAATGCTGCCAATGGTTCCACCGCGGTGGGCGAGTCGCTGCCGCTGGATCCGGACCAGGACAACCTGACCGATGCGGTGTACTTCGGCACCTACGGCGGTCCGACTGCCAACGCCGGCCAGCTGTACCGCCTGCATCTATCGGACACGGTTTCCAGTTGGGACCTGAGCCTGGCCGCCCGCATCGGCTCCTCCACCGACCGTCCCTTCTTCGCCGCTCCGGGCGCCGCCTTCGATCCGGACGACAACCTCTGGATCTACGGGGCCACCGGCCGCTTCTTCAGCGACGACGACAAGACCACCACGGACAGCCAGTACTTCTTCGGCTTTGTGGATAGCTGCTGGGGCGACGGCGACGGCCAGGAGGGCGGTGAAACCTACGCCAACTGCAGTACGAAGAACGTGACCGTGACCAGCGACCTGGCCAAGACCGATGATGTGGTGGTCAAGGCCACGCCGGTTTCCTATGAGTGCCGTTGCGGCAGCAGCTTCTACACTACCGCCAACAATGGCGGATCCACCAGCTGCCCCGACGGCTCGGAGCTGGTGGTCAAGGACGTCAAGGCCGTGAAGTACAGCAATTGCCCCAGCAGCCTGAGCACCGCGTGCAATGCCAACGACCCGTCCCAGGTGCGCGACGCGGTCAGGAACGCGGGCGGTTGGTACTGGGAGTTCACCGGGGGCGAGCGAGTGTTCAGCCAGCCGGCGGTGTTGGGCGGTCTGGTCAACGTGGCCGGATTCACGCCGGCCACCGGTCTGTGCACGCCGGGCGGCAGCACCATCTCCCACGCCGTGGACTACCGCACCGGCACGGCGCCGCCCCAGCCGGTATTCCTCAGCGCCGGCGGCACCACCATAAACAGTGGCGAAGCCACCATCGAGACCGGGATATCCCTGGGCGAGGGCGTGCCGCCGGTGGGCCAGAGCTATGTCGGCTCCAGCGGCAACCGCGAGGGCGAGCTGAACACCCTGACCCAGCCCAGCACTGGCGAGATCAAGCAGCTTCGGCAACAGACCAAGCAGCTGGAGTCCGGCATCCTGTACCGGAAGGAGCAGTAGCCGGTGGCCGAGCGGGGATTCTCGATGATCGAGCTTATGGTGGCCATCGCCATTGTGGCCATACTGGCCGCCATCGCCTGGCCCAGCTACACCCAGTGGCAGGAGCGCGACGGGCTGAAAGAAGGCGTCATGTTCCTGAAGTCGGCCATGTCTGCCGCGCGCTCGCACTCCATCCAGAGCGGGCTGGCCTGTGGTTGCCCGCCGGGCGTGGCGTGCACCGCCAGTCACGTGCCCGGCGGCTGCACCTCGCGGGTCTA
>DATFLO010000216.1:0-3275 GCA_035267605.1 Gammaproteobacteria bacterium | reverse complement strand
GTCCGAGTCGGTGTCCTCCGGGCGGGCCGTTGGCTGGGACGACCTGCTCGGCTAAGCTGTCCCCCATGCCGCCCCGTTCCCAGGAGGATGCCTTGTCCGGACGCCGCGCCCGCCAGTGGACCCCGCGCTCCCGCGATCCGGAGGCCGAGCAGCGGCTGACCGGGGCCGGCGTCGATCCCCTCCTGGCCCGCCTCTACGCCGCCCGCGGCATCACCCATCCCGACCAGCTCGAGCGCCGCGCCGAGGCCCTGGAGCGCCCCGAGGGCCTGCTCGGCATGGACGCCGCCGTGGCCGTCCTGGCCGGGGCCCTGGAGCGCGGCGAGCGCGTCTGCATCGTCGGCGACTTCGACTGCGACGGCGCCACCAGCACCGCCGTGGCGGTGACCGCCCTGCGCGCCATGGGCGCGGAGGTGACCTACGTGGTCCCCGATCGCTTCCGCTTCGGCTACGGCCTGACCCCGGGCATCGTCGCCGAGGCCCACGAGCAGGTGGCGCCGGACATCCTGGTCACCGTGGACAACGGCATCTCCAGCCATGACGGCGTGGCCGCCGCCCACGAGCGCGGCCTGCGGGTGGTGGTCACCGACCACCACCTGGCCCCCGCCGAGCTGCCCGCCGCCGACGCCATCGTCAACCCCAACCAGCCCGGCTGTCCCTTCCCCGGCAAGGCCAGCGCCGGGGTGGCGGTGGTGTTCTATGTCATGGCCGCGCTGCGCTCGCGCCTGCGCGCCGACGGCTGGTTCGCCGACCGCGGGCTCGCCGAGCCCAACCTGAGCGAGCTGCTGGATCTGGTGGCGGTGGGTACGGTGGCCGACGTGGTGCCGCTGGACCGCAACAACCGCATCCTGGTCCACCAGGGGCTGGGCCGCATCCGGGCCGGGCGCATGCGCCCGGGGATCCGCGCGCTGGTGGAGGTGGCCGGGCGCGAGCCGGCCGAGCTCAAGGCCACCGACCTCGGCTTCATCGTCGGGCCGCGCCTCAACGCCGCCGGCCGCCTCGAGGACATGAGCCTCGGCATCCGCTGCCTGCTGGCCGAGGATCCGGGCGACGCCAAGGCCCTGGCCGGCGAGCTGGACGCCCTCAACCACCAGCGCCGCTCGCTGGAGTCGGACATGCATGACGATGCCGTGGAGGCCCTGGCCGACGATCCCGACCTGGCCGCACGCCACGGCGTGTGCCTGTACCGCGAGGACTGGCACCAGGGCGTGGTGGGGCTGGTGGCGTCGCGCATCAAGGAGCGCATCCACCGCCCGGTGATCGCCTTCGCCCCGGGCGACGGCGGCACCCTCAAGGGCTCCGGCCGGTCGGTGCCGGGGGTGCACATCCGCGACGTCCTGGACGCGGTGGCCACCCGCCACCAAGGCCTGCTGACCCGCTTCGGCGGCCACGCCATGGCGGCGGGCCTGTCGCTGGACCCGGACCAGCTCGAGCCCTTCCGCGCGGCCTTCGACCAGGCGGTGCGCGATCTGGCGGCCCCGGAGGCGCTGACCCCGCGGCTGGCCACCGACGGCGAGCTGGCCCCGGCCGAGATCAACCTGCCCAAGGCGGAGCTGCTGGCCAGCGGCGGCCCATGGGGGACCGGCTTCCCCGATCCGCTGTTCCAGGGGCGCTTCCGCGTGTCCCGGCAGCAGGTGGTGGGCGCCAACCACCTCAAGCTGTGGCTGGTGCCGGAGGGCGGCGATTTCGAGGTGGAGGCCATCCATTTCCGCGGCGCCCCCGAGGGCGAGGCGCCGGCGCTGGACGCCGTGGAGCTGGCCTACAAGCTGGAGGTGAACACCTTCCGCGGCCGGCGCAGCGTGCAGCTGGTGGTGGAGGAGGCCCGGGAGCCGGGGGACTAGCCTGGCTCCCGCCGCGGCCAGTTCTCCGCGTGCGGCCCGCACTCCTCGCACTGGACCTGGGTAAAGAAGACCCAGTCCAGCAGGTCCTCGTGGTCCGGCCGGCGCGCGGCCTCGCCCTCCCGGCGCGCGAACAGCTCGCCGAAGCTGTCCAGCACCAGGATGGCGGGCCGTTCGTCGGCGAGGGCGGCGGTCACGCGGCCGTTGGCGTCGGTGAGCATGGGGTAGGGCATCTCCCCGCCCGCGCTCCGGGGCGCGATGGCCAGGACCTCCGCCCCCAGCCGCCGGTAATCCGAATAGCGCTCGGCGAAGCCGGCGAGCAGCCCGGGGTCCGCGCCTTCCCACAGCACCAGCACCACCGGCTGGCGCTGCTTGTACCGCCACAGCGAAACCTCCCGGCCGTCGCGGTCGGGCAGGCGGAAGCTGGCCACCACCTGACCCGGGCGAACGCTTGCCATGGGCCTTCCTCCGTTGGGCACGGCCTGCAGGATTGGGCCCCGGCCGGCGGGTCCGGGTTCCGGATGGGGGAGGGGGCTGTCATCCGGACGGGGTGGACAAACCCGTCCGGAATTCGGATAAATGGGGGTTTTGGGTGGTTTCCGCGGGTTAACGGGAGATGTGGCATGAAGCGCAATGAAGGGGATCCGCTCAGCCTGCCGGGCGGTGCGGAGCGTGGGGCATCGGCGGCCTCCCGGGCCGGGGAGGGCGGCGGCCGGGTGCTGGCGCCGGAGCGCTGGCTGGTCGGCAAGCTGCTGGAGACCATGGGCCAGCCGCCCGTCGACGTGATCCTGTGGGATGGCGGCAGCGCGGGGGCGACCCCCGCCGATCCCGTGGGGCGGATCCATATCCGCGACCGCGGCGCCTTCTACCGGCTGCTGCGCCATCCCGACCTGCACTTCGGGGACGACTTCGCCGCCGGCCGCATCGCGGTGGAGGGCGACCTGCCGCAGGTGCTGACCACCCTGGACAGCTGCCGCCAGGCCCGCAACGGCTACGGCGGCGGCCGCCCCGGGCTCACCGCCCGCCTGCATCGGGCCCGGCGCAACACCCTGGCGGGCTCGCGCGAGAATGTCCATCACCACTACGATCTGGGCAACGACTTCTACGCCCTGTGGCTCGACGACGAGATGGTCTACACCTGCGCCTACTTCCCCCGCGCCGAGGCGGGACTGGAGGAGGCGCAGCGCGCCAAGATGGACCACGTCGCCCGCAAACTGCGGCTCAAGCCCGGCGACACGGTGGTGGAGGCCGGCTGCGGCTGGGGCTCGCTGGCGCGGCACTTCGCCCGCGAGTACGGCTGCCGGGTGCGCGCCTTCAACATCTCCACCGAGCAGATCGCCTACGCCCGCGAGCGCGCCGAGCGCGAGGGACTGAGCGACCGCATCGAGTACATCCAGGACGACTACCGCAATGTCTCCGGCCGCTGCGACGCCTTTGTCT
>DATFLO010000215.1:0-8702 GCA_035267605.1 Gammaproteobacteria bacterium | reverse complement strand
CGCCAGGTAATGCAGCGCCGTGGTCTTGCCGGCGCCGTCGATGCCCTCGACGGTGATGAAGCGGCCCCGCTCCGCCCCCATCAGCGCCCTCCCAGCTGGTAGCGCCGCACCGCCCGGTTGTGCTCGGCGAGGGTCTCGGAGAACACGTGGGTGCCGTCGCCGCGGGCGACGAAGTAGCGGGCGTCGGTGTCGGCCGGCTGGCAGGCGGCGCGAATGGCCTTGCGCCCGGGGTTGGCGATGGGGGTGGGCGGCAGTCCGGAGTGCCGGTAGGTATTGTACGGGCCCCGGCGTTCCAGATCCCGCTTCTGCAGGTTGCCGTCGAATTCGTCGCCGAGGCCGTAGATCACGGTGGGATCGGTCTGCAGCCGCATGCCGTCGCGCAGGCGGTTCATGAACACGCCGGCGATCATGGGGCGCTCCTCGGGCGCGGCGGTCTCCTTCTCCACGATGGAGGCAAGGATCAGGGCCTGGTAGGGGCTATTGATGGGCAGGCCATCCTCGCGTTGGGCCCACTCCTGCTCCAGGATCCGGCGCATGCGCTGGCTGGCCTGGCGCAGCAGGGTCATGGCGTCATCGCCCCGGCGGAAGCGGTAGGTCTCCGGGAACAGCCAGCCCTCGGCGCTGGCATAGCCTTCCTGCTGGAGTCCCAGGGCCCGCAGCAGGCGCGCGTCCTCGGGGCCGTGCGGAAGGCGGCTGGTGTCCAGGGCGTCGCTGCGGCGCAGGCGGGCCAGGAAGTCGTCGACGGTCCAGCCCTCGGGCAGGGTCACCGAGTGCAGGATGACCTTGCCGCCCACCAGGGCATCCAGCAGGCTCACGGGGGTGGTCTCGGGGGTCAGGCGGTACTCGCCGGCGTGGATGCGGGCGGTGACGCCGAACAGCCGGCCCAACAGCTTGAGCTCCAGGGCGTCCTCGCGGTCCGCCCAGCCGTTCGCCACCAGGCGCCCCACCACCTGGTCGTAGCTCGCGCCCTGGGGCACTTCCAGGACCGCCTCATCGGGCACGGGCAGGGGCCGGGTGGCCACCTGGTAGACATGGCGGGCCGTCAGGCCGGCAGCCACCAGCCCCAGCACCAGGGCCAGGAACAGCCAGCGCTTCCATTCACGCAGGGGATTCGGCATAGCTCGCTTCCAGGGCCCGTTGCAGGCGGCGGGTGACGGGTCCCGGCGCGCCGGGCAGCGCTCGCCCGTCGTGCTCGCGCACGGGCCAGACCCCCACCAGGGAGTTGGTCAGGAACAGCTCGTCGGCACCGGCCAGGTCCCCGGGCCGCAGATCCGCCTCGCGCGCCCCGACGCCGTGCTCACCGGCCAGCGCCAGGATGCGCCCGCGGGTGATGCCCGGCAGGCCGGAGCCGCTCAGGTCCGGGGTAACCACCTCCCCGTCCCGGACCGCGAACAGGTTGGTCACCGTACCCTCCACCAGGCAGCCGCGGTCGTCGCACAGCAGGCCCTCCGCGATGCGGGGATCCCGCCATTCCATGCGCGCGACGATGTGGTTGAGCTGGTTCATGCTCTTGATGCGGCCGTCGAGGGCCGCCCCGCTGACCTGGCGGGTCCGGCAGGCAATGGTGCGCACCCCGGAGTCCGCCCAGTCGCGGGGATGGTCCGGCCAGGGCAGGCGCATGACCACGCGGGTGGGCGAGGCCTCCTCCGGCGGCGCCAGCCCCCGCCCTCCCCGACCGCGGCTGTAGGCGACCTTGATCACCGCCCGCGAATCGTCGGCCGCGCCGGCCAGGGCGTCGATCTCGGCCGCCAGCACGGCAGGGTCCGGCGCAGGAATCCCCAGCAGCCGGGCGCCCTCGGCGAGCCGGGCCATATGGGCATCGCGGTCGCGCGCCTGGCCGTCAACCGCCGCCAGGGTCTCGAACACGCCGTCGCCGTACTGGAAGCCGCGGTCGAACACCGAGACCGTGGCGGACTCGGCGGTGCGGGGCTGTCCGTTGAGGAGCACGGCGGTTGCGGGCATGGCGTCCGGGTCGGGGCGGTCAGTCTTGGCTGGCGCCCAGGGCGCGCAGGAGGCCGCGGGCCTTGGCCCGGGTCTCCTCCAGCTCCTGCTCGGGCACCGAATCGGCCACGATCCCGGCCCCGGTGAGGAATTCCAGGCGGCCTTCGGCCACCACCAGGGTCCGGATCAGGATGTTGAGATCGGCCGCGCCATCGTAGCACAGATAGCCCATGGAGCCGGTGTACGGCCCGCGCGGCCGGGGCTCGAGCTCGTGGATGATCTCCATGCAGTGGACCTTGGGGCAGCCGGTGATGGTGCCGCCGGGAAACAGGGCGCGCAGGGCATCCTCGCTGTCCTGCCCGCTCGCCAGGCGCCCCCGCACGTTGGAGGTGATGTGGTGGACGTGGGCGTAGGTCTCCAGGGCCATGAGCTCGTCCACTTCGACGCTGCCCGCCTCGCACACCCGCCCGAGATCGTTGCGCTCGAGGTCGATGAGCATGACGTGCTCGGCACGTTCCTTGGGATGGCGCTGCAGCTCGTCGGATAGGGCCCGATCGGCCTCGGCCTCTGCGGAACGCGGGCGGGTTCCGGCGATGGGCCGGGTCTCGGCGTCGCCGTTACGCACCCGCAGCAGGCGCTCCGGCGAGCTCGACAGCACCTCGGTGCCGTCGGGCAATCGGGCCAGGGCCGCGAATGGCGCGGGATTGGCCCGGCGCAGCCGATCGTAGAGGGCGGGGGTATCCGGGGCGGCAAGGGGCCCGGCCTGCCAGGCCCGGGCCAGGTTCACCTGGAACACGTCGCCGGCGCGGATGTACTCCCGGGCCTGCCGGACGCCCTCCATGTAGACCTCGCCCGGGGCCTCGACCGGCGCCGGCAGGTCCTCTACGGGGGCCCGCCAGGGCTCCTCGGGCAGTCGGCCCGCCCAGCGGACCAGGGCTTCCAGGCGCTCGGCAGCCTTGGCGCCGGTGCAGAAGGCCGCCGCCCGGCCGCTGCGGTGGTCCCGGACCAGACCGGCGTGGACCTCCACCGCCACCGCCAGAGGCCCGGGGAAATCCCCCTTGGGGCCCGGCAGATGCTCCAATCGGCCGGAGAACTCGTAGGCGAGGTACACGAAGAAGCCGCCCCAGAAGGGGCCCGGAAAGCCCTCGGGCCGCTCCCCCGCCCCTTCCTTCCGGAGGCGGCCGAGCACCTCGAGGAAGTCCCCGTCCAGGGGCTCCCCGTCCAGGTCGAGGCGCCCGTCCGGACGGGCGGTCAGGGTACGGCCGGGGTCCCCCAGCAGCAGGTCATGGCGTGCCGCCGCCGGGCGGGGGCCCCCTTCCGGCACCGCGCTTTCCAGCAGGAACGGGAACCGGCCCGGGGCATCCCGGTGGATCCGCAGGAGGTCGGGGAAATTGTCCAGATTGCGCCAGTGGACGGAGTGGCTCAAACCTTCTTGAGTACCAGCGTGGCGTTGGTGCCGCCGAACCCGAAGGAGTTGTTGAGGACCGCATCCAGCTCCTTGCGGCGCGCCTCGCCCGGGACATAGTCCAGGTCGCACTCGGGATCGGGGTTCTCGAGGTTGATGGTGGGCGGCACCAGACCGTGGTGCAGCGCCAGCGCGGCGACGATGCTCTCCACCCCGCCGGCGGCGCCGAGCATGTGGCCCACCATGGACTTGGTGGAGCTCACCGCCAGTTCGCGGGCGTGGTCGCCGAATACGTCCTTGATCGCCAGGGTCTCCACCTTGTCGCCGTGGGGGGTGGAGGTGCCGTGGGCGTTGACGTAGCCGATCTGCCCCGCCTCCAGCCCGGAATCGGCGATGGCCTGACGCATGCAGCGGGCAGCGCCGGAGCCGTCCTCGCTGGGGGCGGTCATGTGGTAGGCATCGGCGCTCATGCCGTAGCCCGCCACCTCGGCGTAGATGCGCGCGCCGCGGGCCAGGGCCGCCTCGCGCTCCTCCAGCACCACCACGCCGGCGCCCTCGCCGAGGACGAAGCCGTCGCGTCCGGAATCGAAGGGGCGGCTGGCGTGGGCGGGATCGTCGTTGCGGGTGGACAGGGCCTTGGAGGCGGCGAAGCCGCCGACGGCCAGCGGCGAGATGCAGGACTCGGTGCCGCCCGCCACCATGGCCTCGGCGTCGCCGTACTGGATCAGCCGGGCCGCCTCACCGATCGCATGGGTGCCGGTGGCGCAGGCCGTCACCGTGGCGACATTGGGCCCCTTGGCCCCGTACATGATGGAGACGTGCCCCGACACCATGTTGATGATGGAGGCCGGAATGAAAAAGGGCGAGATCTTGCGCGGGCCGCCCTCGAGGTAGGCCTCGTGGGCGCGCTCGATGAACGGCAGACCGCCGATGCCGGAGCCGATGGCCACCCCCACGCCCTCGGCGTTGTCGTCGGTGATGGCCAGGCCGGAGTCCTCCAGGGCCATGGCGGCGGCGCCGACGCCGTAGTGGATGAAGGTGTCCATCTTGCGGACATCCTTCTTGGGGATGTAGTCGGTGGGCTCGAAGCCCCTGACCTCGCCCGCGATCTGGGAGGCGAAGGCCGAGGCGTCGAAACGGGAGATGGTGTCGATCCCGCTTTTGCCCGCAACGATGGCGTCCCAGCTCTCCCCGGCGGTATTTCCCACCGGGCTGACCATCCCCACTCCGGTAATGACCACGCGACGTTTCAAAACTCGCCCCTATCCCTGAATAAGAAAGCGGCCCTCGCCGCCCAAGCCCGCCCCCGTCGGGAGACGCTGCGGGCCGCCTGGGGCGTGCCCGCGCTGGGTCGAGGAACCGCCGAGGTCCGGAACCGCCCCTCCGCCGGCTTGCACGGGGTGTACCCCGGGCGGCGGCCGACACCCTCGCTCGCCGGATCCGGGGACCGGCGGGGTGCCGGGGACGGCAACCCCGGAGCCGTTAGCTGCCGAGGTTGTTGTTGATGTAGGTGATGGCTTCCTGGACGGTGGTGATCTTCTCCGCCTCGTCATCGGGGATCTCGCAGCCGAATTCCTCCTCCAGCGCCATCACCAGCTCGACGGTATCGAGGGAATCGGCCCCCAGGTCGTCGACGAAAGAGGCCTCGGTGGCGATCTCGTCCTCACCCAGGCCGAGTTGTTCGGATACGATCTTCTTTACGCGAGCGTCGGTGTCGCTCATTGCTGACCTTTCCTCCTAAAAGGGTTTTGGCAAAAGCCCGGACTAGGTACCACATTTACAGGGCCGGCTCAATCGAACCGGCCAAGCTGTCGCCGGCCGGCGTCACACCGGGATGGACGCCGGCTCAGCTCATGTACATGCCGCCGTTGACGTGCAGGGTGGAGCCGGTGATGTAGGCGCCGCCGGGCCCGGCCAGGAAGGCCACGGCCTCGGCGATCTCCTCGGGTCGGCCGAGGCGCCCCAGGGGCACCTGCTCCAGCAGGGCCTGGCGCTGGTCCTCCGGCAGCTCGCGGGTCATGTCGGTCTCGATGAACCCGGGGGCCACGGCGTTGACCGTGATGCCGCGGGGGCCAAACTCGCGCGCGGCGGACTTGGTCAGGCCCAGGATGCCGGCCTTGGCGGCGGCATAGTTGGCCTGGCCGGCGTTGCCCATGGCCGCCACCACCGAGGCCACATTGACGATGCGCCCGCCCTTGGCCTTCATCATCGGCCGGGCCACCGCGCGGGTCAGCCGGAAGACCGAGGACAGGTTGGTATCGATCACCGCCTGCCAGTCCTCGTCCTTCATGCGCATGAGCAGGCCGTCGCGGGTGATGCCGGCGTTGTTCACCAGGATCCCCGGCGTGCCCAGCTCGTCGCCCACCGCCTTGATGAAGGGCTCGATGGCCTCCGGGTGGGAGACATCCAGGGCAAAGCCGCGGGCCTTGCCGCCCGCCTCTTGCAGCTCCGCCTGGGTGCGCTCGGCGCCCGCCTCGCTGGTGGCGGTGGCGGCCACGGTGGCCCCGAGGGCCCCCAGGCGCTCGGCGATGGCCCGGCCGATGCCGCGGCTGGCGCCGGTGACGATGGCGACCTGTCCTTCCAGCATGGGCTCCCCTCCCCTCATTGCTCCCCTCCCGCAGCGCCCAGCGCCTCGTCCAGGCCCTTGGCGTCGCCTACCGACAGGCACGGCATGCGCCGGTCGATGCGCTTGTTGAGGCCGCACAGGACCTTGCCCGGACCCAGCTCGATCACGCGCTTGACGCCGCTGTTGCGCATGCGGTCGATGGTCTGGGTCCACTGCACCGGATTGGCCAGCTGCCGCACCAGGGCATCGCGGATGGCCTCGGGATCGGTCGGGGCCTCCACGTCGACGTTGTTGATCACCGGCAGCGCCGGCTTCTGGATATCCACCTCGGCCAGGCGCTCGGCCAGGCGCTCGGCGGCCGGCTGCATGAGCGGGCAGTGCGACGGGATGGACACCGGCAAGTCGACGGTGCGCTTGGCACCGCTCGCCTGGGCCCCCTTGAGAACGCCCTCCACCGCCGCCACGTCACCGGCGATGACCACCTGGCCCGGCGAATTGAAGTTGGCCGCCCGCACCACCCCGCCCTCGTGCTGGTTGGCGCACAGCTGCTGGATGGTGGCGTCCTCCAGGCCGAGGATGGCCGCCATCTTGCCCTGCCCGGCCGGCACCGCCTCCTGCATGAAGCGGGCGCGGTCGGCCACCAGCGCCACGGCATCGTGGAAATCCAGGGCGCCGGCGGCCACCAGGGCGGTGTACTCCCCCAGGCTATGGCCGGCCAGGTAGGCCGGATTGGGGCCCTGCCGCCGGCCCCACAGGGCGAAGGCGGCCACACCCGCGGCCAGCATGGCCGGCTGGGTGTTCTCGGTGCGGTTGAGCTCCTCCTCGGGACCGTTGCGGATGATGTCGGCCAGATCGCGGCCGAGCACCTCGGAGGCGGCCTCGAGGGTGCCGCTCACCACCCCCTCGGTATCCGGGTAGGCGTCGAGCATGCCCACGGCCTGGGAGCCCTGGCCGGGGAAGACGAAGGCGAAATCACTCATGGCGGATGCGGCGTCCCTTTTTTGCGGGTGGTTCCGGGTCCGGGATTACCAGCGCAGCAGCACCGAGCCCCAGGTGAAGCCGCCGCCGAAGGCCTCCAGCAGCACCAGATCCCCGGGGCGGATGTTGTCGCTGCGCACGCCCTCGTCGAGGGCCAGCGGCACCGAGGCCGCGGAGGTGTTGCCGTGGCGGTCCACGGTGACGATCACGCGGTCCATGGACACCCCCAGCTTCTTGGCGGTGGCCTGGATGATGCGGATGTTGGCCTGGTGGGGCACCAGCCAGTCCACCTCGCCGTGGTCCAGGCCGTTGGCCGCCAGGGTCTCCTCCACCACCTGCCCCAGGGTGTTCACCGCCACCCGGAACACCTCGTTGCCCTTCATGTGGATCTTGCTTTCGGGGTCGTTGGCATCCCAGCCGGTGGCCACGCCCCTGGGCACGGTGAGCAGGGCGTCCTGGCTGCCGTCGGCGTGCAGGTGGGTGGACAGGATGCCCTGCTGGTCGGAGGCGTCCGCCTCCAGAACCACGGCCCCGGCGCCGTCGCCGAACAGCACGCAGGTGCCGCGGTCTTCCCAGTTGACCACGCGCGACAGGGTCTCGGCGCCCACCACCAGGGCGCAGCGGGCGGCGCCGGTGCGCAGCATGCTGTCGGCCACCGACAGGGCGTAGACGAAGCCGGTGCACACCGCCTGGACGTCGAAGGCGGGCGGACCGGCCACGCCCAGCCGGCCCTGCAGCAGGCAGGCGGTGGAGGGGAAGACGCGGTCGGGGGTGGTGGTGGCGACGATGATCAGGTCGACGTCGCCGGGCTCGCGGCCGGCGGCATCCAGGGCGCGGCGCGCGGCGGCTTCGGCCAGGTCCACGGTGGCCTGGTCGTCGCCGGCGATGCGGCGCTCCTTGATTCCGGTGCGGGCGGTGATCCACTCGTCGCTGGTGTCCACCAGCGCCTCGAGATCGTGATTGGTCATCACCCGCTCGGGGAGGTAGCTCCCGGTCCCCGTGATCCGCCCGCGCACCATCCTGTTCGTCCTTTCCCGGCTACTCCGCCACCTCGAGCAGGTCCTGGAGCTCGTGGGTGATGCGGCGGTTAACGTTGTTGCGCGCCTCGGAGGCCGCCACCTCGATGGCCTTGGAGAAGGCATAGGAGTCGGCGCTGCCGTGGCTCTTGACGACGATGCCGTTGAGGCCGAGCAGCATGGCGCCGTTGTACTCGCGGTGGTCGACCCGGCGCTTGAAGTCCTTGAGCACGCCCCGGGCCAGGAGCGCCGCTGCCTTGGACAGCCACGAGGCCGAGAAGGCCTGGCGCAGGAAGTGGGCGATGAGCTCGGCGGTGCCCTCGGAGGTCTTGAGCGCCACGTTGCCCACGAAGCCGTCGGCGACGATGACATCGGCCTTGCCGGTGAAGATGTCGCGGCCCTCGACGTTGCCGATGTAGTTGAGCTCGCTGTCGCGCAGGAGCTGGCCGGCCACCTTCACCACATCGTTGCCCTTGATGTTCTCCTCGCCGATATTGAGCAGCCCGATGGAGGGCTGGTCGACGCCGTACACCGCGCGCGAGGCCACCTCGCCCATGACCGCGAACTGGAACAGGTGGTCGGAGTTGCAGTCGACGTTGGCGCCCAGGTCCAGCATCAGCACGCGGCTTTCCCGCGTGGGCAGGAAGGTGGCGATGGCCGGCCGGTCGATGCCCGGCAGGGTCTTGAGGACGAAGCGCGAGATGGCCATCAGGGCGCCGGTGTTGCCGGCGCTGACCAGCCCCTCCACCTCGCCGCTCTTCACCAGCTTGTTGGCCACGTGCAGGGAAGAGTCGCG
>DATFLO010000214.1:0-5289 GCA_035267605.1 Gammaproteobacteria bacterium | reverse complement strand
ACTCGCGGCGGCCGTTGCCGGTGGGCGCCACGCCCATGAGGCGGGCGTTGGTGGCGTCCTGCATGTAATTCCTGAGCACGCCGTTCTCGATCAGGACGGTGTGGCTGGTGGGCTCGCCCTCGACGTCCACGGTCAGCGAGCCGCGCCGGCCGGGCAGGGTGCCGTCGTCCACCACCGTGCACTGCTGCGAGGCCACCTGCTCGCCCATGCGCCCGGAGAAGGCCGAGGTGCCCTTGCGGTTGAAGTCGCCCTCCAGCCCATGGCCGATGGCCTCGTGCAGCAGGATCCCCGGCCAGCCGGCGCCGAGCACCACGTCCATGGCGCCGGCGGGGGCGTCCACCGCCTCCAGGTTGACCAGCCCCTGGCGCACCGCCTCGCGCGCATAGCCGCGCACGGTGTCCTCGTCGAACCAGGTATAGCCGGCGCGCGCCCCGCCGCCGGCCATGCCCTGCTGGCGGTTGTCGCCGTCGGCCACGATCACCTGGACATTGAGCCGCACCAGCGGCCGGATGTCGGTCACCAGGCGGCCGTCGGAGGCGGCCACCAGCACCGCCTTGTACTCGCCGGCGAGGCTGGCCATGACCTCCTTGACCCGGGAATCCTGGGCGCGCGCCTCGGCATCGACCATCTCCAGCATGGCCACCTTGGCCGCGTCGGACAGGCTGGCCAGCGGGTCGTCGGCGGTGTACAGCGGCCGGGGCGCCTGCCCCCTGGAGAGCACCGGAACGCTGCCCTCCTGGCCGGCGACGGCGATGGCGCGCGCCGCCTTGGCGGAATCCAGCAGGGCGGCCGGCACGATCTCGTCGGAGTAGGCGAAGCCGGTCTTCTCGCCGCTCACCGCGCGCACGCCGACGCCGGAGTCGATGCCGTAGGAGCCGCCCTGGATGCGGCCCTCCTCCAGCGAGAAGCCCTCGCGGCGGGTGTATTCGAAGTACAGATCGGCGAAGTCCACCTGCCGGGCCAGCATCTGGCCCAGGGCGTCCTGGATCTGGTTCATGTCCACATCGGTGGGGCCGAGAAGCAGCTCCTCCGCCACCTGCCAGTGGTCGCTCATGGCTCCATCCCTCGGGGGAAACGGGTTCGAAGACGGGTTCAGGAGGGGGCGGGTCAGTCCGCGGGCCGCCAGGGGTCCGCGAGCCGCCGGTGCTCGCGGGCCGGCAGCCGGCGCCGCACGGCGGCCAGCCGCTCGCGGTCGAGGGCGCCCAGGGCCAGGCCCTCGCCCTCGGCCACGCGGTCGAGGACGACGCCCCAGGGATCGGCCACCAGGCTGTGACCGAAGGTGTGGCGTTCGCCGGGATGGGTGCCGCCCTGGTCCGGCGCCACCAGGGTCACCTGCTCCTCGATGGCCCGCGCCCGCACCAGGGCCTCCCAGTGGGCCGCCCCGGTGGTGCGGGTGAAGGCCGAGGGCAGGGCGATCCACTCGGCACCGCGGTCGGCCAGGATCCGGAACAGCTCCGGGAAGCGCAGATCGTAGCACACGGCCAGGCCCACCGGCCCGAACGGCGTGTCCGCCACCACCGGCTCCGCGCCCGGCTCGATGGTGGCCGACTCGCGGTAGCCCTCCTCCTCACTCAGTTGGACATCGAAAAGGTGGATCTTGTCGTAGCGGGCCCGGATCTCGCCGCAGTCGTCCACCAGCAGGCAGGCGGCGCGCACGCGCCCGGGATCGGCACCGGCGTAGGGCAGGGTGCCGCCCACCAGCCACAGCCCCAGCCGCGCCGCCTGCTCCCGCAGAAAACCGGTCAGGCGCCCGCCGCCGTCGGGCTCGGCGTGATCCAGCTTGAGGCGCTCGTCGGCAGCCAGCAGGGCGAAGTTCTCCGGCAGCGCGGCCACCGCCACCCCGGCCTCCGCCGCCGCCTCCAGCAGGCGGCGGGCGGCGGCCAGGTTGGCGTCCACGTCATCGCCGGACACCATCTGCACGGCAGCGGCCAGCGGCGGGCTCACATCCGCTCCTCGCCGGTGCGCACCGCCAGCCGCAGGGTGGCGCGCTCGGCCATGCCCGGATCGATCTGGATCCGGGCCCCCGGGATCCCCAGGGCGATCAGCCACGCGCGCACCTCGTGGGCCCAGGCGCTGCCGCGGGCGCCCCCGGCGTGCGCGATGCGCACCCAGCCGGCCTCCACCCCCAGATAGGCGGCGACGGTCTTGCGAAGGGCCGGGCGCGATGCCGCCGCCTCGACCGTGGCCGGGGCCTTCCAGTCGGCCCCGCTCAGGACCTGCTCGGCATCCCCGGCGCGGGCCGGGCCGGGCAGCACCAGCAGGGCGCTCAGCGCCAGGGCAGCACGTCTTTCCATTGCATCTCCTTGAGCCGCCGGATCAGGGTCTCCACCGGGTTCTCTTCGGCCTCACCGGTGAGGGCGGTCACCTCGGGGTCGCTCCACGGACCCTGGATGCTGTAGTCGAGGGCCATCACGGTCTTGGCGTCGCCGGTGAGCAGATAGCCCAGCACCGGCACCGCCGAGATGATGCGGTCGATCGTCTGCAGCGGCTGGATGCGCAGCAGCAGGTCGTAGGTGCGGTCCCCCAGGTCCACGCTGCCGGTCCCCGTCAGGCGCAGGGGCGCGCTCTCCAGGGCCCAGTCGCGGGTGTAGGCGACCCCGTCGGCGATGTGCACGCCGCCCTTGATCTCGCGGTACACCAGACCGCCGGTGGCCATGTCCCGGAATCCGCGCGCCACCTGCTGCGGCCAGTCGAGCACGTTGAGGGTGGCCAGGGCCTTGCTCAGGAAGTAGAGCTCCTCGATCTCCCCTTCCCGCATGCGCAGGTTCAGGTCGCCGGACAGGCGGCCCGGGGCGAAGGCGGAGGGCACCCCGGGCCACCACACGTTGCCCCGGATGGTGCCCCGCCCTCTGTCCATGCTCGGATAGACCTCGATGGCCCGCAACCAGCCGCCGAAATCGCGGGTATCCAGGTCCACCCGCAGCTGGGTGCGGCCGGTCTCCCGCCGCCAGGCGCCCTGCAGGCGGAGCTCGGTCTTGCCCATGGCCGTATGCAGCCCCTGGAGCAGCCAGCGGTCGGGGTCGAGCCGGGCCTTGAGGGCGCTCCCGGTCAGGGTCTTGTCGCCCACGTCGATGCGCTCGGCCTCCACCCGCAGGTTCAGGGCAAGCCCGGAGCCACCGCCGCCCAAGCCGTTCACGCCCTCGGGCCGCTGCCACCGGGAGACCGCAGGCAGGATCAGCCGCTCCAGCCGGATGCGCAGATCGTTGCGCTGGTCGGGGTGCCGGGTCCAGTCCAGGCGCCCGGCCGCCCGCTCGCCGTAGAGGTCGGTGGTCAGGACGTAGGCGCCGGCCTTGCGGCGCCCGCTCAGGATCACCCGGCCGCCGCCCAGGTCCCAGTCACGCCAGGTCACCCGGCGGGCCTGGAGCTCGGCCTGCAGCCGCGGCAGGCCGCCGCCGCCCAGGGCCCCCGGCCGCTCCGGGGCCACCTCCCGCACCAGGTCGGCCCATTGCCCCAGAGGCAGCTCCTCGGTGTTGCCCGCCACCCGCAGCACCCCCGTCTCCGGCGGCGGCGACCGGCGGTCCAGGCCCACCGCCAGCCCGTACCCCCAGCCCCCGTCGGCCGGCCGGGCCAGGCCCTGCCATTGGCTGTCGGGGGTGGTCAGGGTAGCGCTGAGGTGCCGGCGAGGGTCCTGCTCCCAGCGCAGGGTCAGCTCCCCCGGGTCGCCGATGCCGTTGAAGGCGGGCTCGGGCAGGACCAGCGCCGCCCCCTCCAGGTCCGCCCGCAGCTCCGCATGGCGCTCCTCCCGCCCCCAGACCACCCCCAGGCCGACCCCGAGATTGCCGGTGAGCCGGCGGTTCAGCGGGTTATCCAGGCCGTGGCGGGCGAGCGCCGTGCGGATGACTGCGGCCGGGAAGGCGCCGCCCATCTTCGCGCGCAGGGGGCCGTCGGGATCCCGCTCCAGGTCCAGCGACACCGGCTGCCCCAGGAGGCGCCCGTGCAGGCCGCGGGCGCGGATGCGTCCGCCCTGGAAGTCCACCGTCCCCGTCACCGCCACCAGCGACGGCATCCCCACCCGCGGCCGGAAGGCCGCGCCCTTCAGCCGCAGCCGCCCGTAGACATCGGGCTCGCCGCCGTCGGCCAGCGGCAGGTCGAGGCCCAGGTGCAGCCCGGCCGGCCCCACCAGGTCGGCGGGCTCCAGGAATCCGGCCGGCTGGAGGGGGGACCGCTCCAGGAAGTGCACGCCGTCCACCAGCTGCAGATCCACGTCGCCCCGCAGCCGAAGGTGCGGCGGCTGGCCGGCGAGGTCATGGACGGAGGCCTCGATGTCGCGGATGCGGGCGCGCAGGATGCGGCCATCCTCGCCGTGCAGGGTCAGCCGCCTGCGGTCAACGGCGAGGGTGCCGGAGAGCCCGGTCAACGGTGGCCAGCCGGGGTGGTAATCCAGATCCAGGCCCGCAACCCGTGCGCGCACCCGGAAGGTGCCGCCGCCGTCCGCATAGGGGAAATCGGCCACCGGCCCGCTCACCTCCGCCCGCGCCTGGCGGATGCGGCCGCCGGCCAGGGCCCGGCCGAGCCAGTCGGCCACCGGGGCGGGCAGGGCGGCCACGGCGTAAAGGGGCCGGAGGCCGTTCACCGGCGCGGGTTCCAGCTGCATCCGGGTCTCCACCCGCGGCAAACCCTTGCCCTGCCCCCACTCCAGGCCGGCCGACCCGGTCACCGCGAGGGAGCCGGCGGCCACCCGGGTCTCCTCCAGACGGAGGCGATGGTCCCCGGGGGTGCCCCGATAGCGGAAGGCGCCGTCGGCGGCGACGCCCTCCAGGGGCCGGCGCAGCCGCTGCGGCCAGCGCAGCGTGCCGGGGGCCACGTGGAAATGGCCCCGGATCCGGGAGTCCTGTTCGAGCCCGCCGGTCATCTCCGCCCACAGGGACACCGGCCCGGGGAGGGCCTGCGGCGCCCGGCCGCCGAGGTAGGCCCTGAACGGTCCGGGGTCCACGCCGGCGGCCCGCGCCTGGACGTTGAGCCGCCAGCGGCCCGGGCCGCCGGCGAAGCGGTCGATGCTTCCGCGCACCGCCACCTCGCCGCCGGCCGCTCGGCCGGTGAGATCCACCAGGTGGTTGCGCGCCCCCCGTTCGATATCCACCCGCCAGTCCCGCAGGGTCAGACGGGCAGTCTGCCCGTCCCGGTGGTCCTCCCACAGCAGGCGGCCATGGGTGATCCGGAAGCGCTTGAAGCGGGCCAGCACGGGAAAGACGCGGTTGCGCTCGGGGTCCACGCGGAAACCGCCAGCGGACAGCCGGCCGTCGGGCCCGCGCACCAGGGGCAGGCGCAGGCCGCGCAGCTCCAGGGAGC
>DATFLO010000213.1:0-2268 GCA_035267605.1 Gammaproteobacteria bacterium | reverse complement strand
GAGAAGGTGGCGGCCAGGGTGGACACCCAGTCGGGCAGGGAGGTCCAGTGCAGGTGGTGGCCGCCCACCCACATGTACAGGAACACCAGCGCCCAGAAGTGGATGATGGACAGCCGGTAGGAGTACACCGGCCGGCCCGCCTGCTTGGGCACGAAGTAGTACATCATGCCCAGGAAGCCGGCGGTGAGGATGAAGCCCACCACGTTGTGGCCGTACCACCACTGGGTCATGGCGTCCTGGACGCCGGAGAACAGCGAGTAGGACTGCCAGCTGTCCCAGGCCACGGGCACCTGCAGGTTGTTGAACACGTGCAGCAGCAGCACCGCCAGGATGAAGGCCAGGTAGAACCAGTTGGCCACGTAGATGTGCGGCTGGCGGCGGCGCATGACCGTGCCGATGAAGACCATCAGGTAGGCCGCCCAGACCACGGCGATGCCCACGTCCACCGGCCAGACCATCTCGGCGTACTCGCGGCTCTGGGTCATGCCCAGCGGGTAGCCGATCACCGAGGCGAGGATCAGCGCCTGCCAGCCCCAGAAGGTGAAGCTGGCCAGGCCGTCGCTGAACAGGCGCGCCTGGCAGGTGCGCTGGACCACGTAGTAGGAGGTGGCGAACAGGGCCGAGCCGCCGAAGCCGAAGATGACGATGGAGGTGTGGACGGGGCGGAAGCGGCTGAAGTTGAAGTAGGGCAGGCTGTGGGTGAGGGCGTACATCGACCGGGGGTAGGCCAGCTCCAGGGCGATGAATACGCCCGCCATCATGCCGGCGATGCCCCAGAACAGGGTCATGACGGTGAACTGGCGGATGACCTGGTAGTTGTAGACCTCTCTGTCCGGCTCCGCGGGGGATGCGGTTGCGGCTTGCTGGCTCATGACGGACCCCTACCTGGGAAGCCACGGGAGGGATGTGGCTTGGTGGGTTTGGAATATTGGAAAGTGTTTAAATAAGAAAGTAACCGAGAAATATACCTAAAATATCCTGGCGAATTCGTCAACCATCGTGACCGGCGGACCCCGGCCTGCGTTGCCACTCCCGGCCCCCGCCGCTACCATTGCGCGCCATGAATCCAGCGCCCGTCATCACCCGCTTCGCGCCCAGCCCCACGGGCGCCATCCACCTCGGCAACGCGCGCACCGCCCTGTTCAACTGGCTGGCGGCGCGCGCGAGCGGCGGCCGCTTCGTGCTGCGCATCGAGGACACCGATGCCGAGCGCAGCCGGCCCGAGCACGTCGCCGCCCTGCTGCGCGACCTGCGCTGGCTGGGGCTGGACTGGGACGCCGGGCCGGAGGCGGAGGGCGACGCCGGGCCCTACTACCAGTCGCAGCGCGGCGGGATCTACGCCGACTACTACGCGCGCCTGGAGGCCGACGGCCGCGCCTACCCCTGCTACTGCACGAGCGAGGAGCTGGAGGCCGCCCGCCGCGCCCAGCGCGCCCGCGGCGAGCCGCCGCGCTACCCCGGGCGCTGCCGCAATCTGAGCGCGGAGGACCGCGAGCGCCTGGCCGCCGAGGGCCGCGAGCCCACCCTGCGCTTCCGCGTGGAGCCCGGCGAGATCGCCTTCGCCGACCTGGTGCGCGGCCGCCAGAGCTTCCAGGGCGAGGAGATCGGCGACTTCATCATCCGGCGCTCGGACGGCACCCCGGCGTTCTTCTTCACCAACGCCGTGGACGACGCCCTCATGGGCGTGAACCGCGTCCTGCGCGGCGAGGACCACCTGACCAACACCCCGCGCCAGATGCTGATCCTCGACGCCCTGGGCCTGCCGTCCCCCGAGTACGGCCACATCAGCCTGCTCACCGGCGATGACGGCGCGCCGCTGTCCAAGCGGGGCGGCAGTCGCTCCCTGGCCGAGCTGCGCGCGGCCGGCTACCTGCCCGAGGCCCTGACCAACTACATGGCCCGCCTCGGCCACCCCATCGAGGCCGGCGACCTGTTCGGCCTGGACGACCTGGCCGGCCACTTCGCCGTGGAGCGCCTCTCCCGCGCCCCGGCGCGCTTCGACCCGCAGCAGCTGGCCCACTGGCAGCACGAGGCCATCCAGCACGCCCCGCTCGACGAGCTGTGGGCCTGGCTGGCCCCGGCGCTGGAAACCACCGTTCCGAAGTCCAGCCGCGAGGCCTGGCTGGCGGCGGTGCAGCCCAACCTCGAGCGCCCGGCGGACGCCGAGGACTGGGCGCGGGTGTGCTTCGGCGAGGTGGCGCCGGACCAGGCGGCGGCCGAGGTCCTGGCCGGCGCCGACCCGGCCCTGTGGCCCGCCGCCGAGGCGGC
>DATFLO010000212.1:0-7497 GCA_035267605.1 Gammaproteobacteria bacterium | reverse complement strand
GTTCGCCGCGGCGGCATCCGCGGCGAAGAGCCAGCTCCCGACCTGGAGCTGCGCGCCGGGGACACCCTGGTCCTGCAGGGCCCCCCCGAGCAGCTGGAGTGGGCCGAGAAGCGCCTGCTGACCGGCTGAGCGCCGCGCTGCGCGCCCGCTGCCCAAAAAGGGGGCAACGCCCCGCCCCGGGGCCCCATTTTGGTGCGGGCGCACCCGTACGGGACTGCCCGCCCCTTTTCATCTCCTTGTTTTTGCCCGATTGCTCAGGAATGGTGCGGAAATTGCCCGCCCCTGCCCCGAAACGGACCATCATTCGGATCCAACCGCTTCGGACCCGTCCCAGTCGGATCAACCGGGAGGACCCATGGACGCCCATTCCGCCGCCGCCGATACCCTCTTCGTCCTGCTCGGCGCCATCATGGTGCTGGCCATGCACTCCGGCTTCGCCTTCCTCGAGGTCGGCACGGTGCGCAAGAAGAACCAGGTCAACGCCCTGGTCAAGATCCTGTCGGACTTCGCGGTGTCCACCGTGGCCTACTTCTTCGTGGGCTACACGGTGGCCTACGGCAGCGGCTTCCTGGTGGGGGCGGACGAGCTGGTGGCCGCCAGCGGCTACGGGCTGGTCAAGTTCTTCTTCCTGGGCACCTTCGCCGCCGCCATCCCCGCCATCATCTCCGGCGGCATCGCCGAGCGCGCCCGCTTCGGGCCGCAGCTGGCCGCCACGGCCCTGCTGGTGGGTCTGGTCTACCCCTTTTTCGAGGGCATCACCTGGAACGGCAACCTCGGCATCCAGGGCTGGCTGGAAGGCACCTTCGGCGCCGGCTTCCACGACTTCGCGGGCTCGGTGGTGGTGCACGGCGTGGGCGGCTGGATCGCGCTGATGGCGGTGCTGCTGCTGGGACCCCGGCGCGGGCGCTACGGCCGCAACGGCGTGGTCTATGCCCACCCGCCGTCGAGCATCCCGTTCCTGGCCCTGGGCGCCTGGGTGCTGTCGGTGGGCTGGTTCGGCTTCAACGTCATGTCCGCCCAGTCCCTGGACGGCATCAGCGGCCTGGTGGCGGTGAATAGCCTCATGGCCATGGTGGGCGGAACGCTGGCGGCGCTGCTGGCCGGGCGCAACGACCCGGGCTTCGTCCACAACGGTCCGCTGGCGGGGCTGGTGGCGGTGTGCGCCGGGTCGGACGTGATGAACCCGGTGGGGGCGCTGGTCACCGGGGCGGTGGCGGGGGGGCTGTTCGTGGCCACCTTCACCCTTACCCAGAACCGCTGGAAGATCGACGATGTCCTGGGAGTTTGGCCCCTGCACGGTCTGTGCGGCGCCTGGGGCGGCATCGCCGCCGGCATCTTCGGCGTCCGCGCCCTGGGCGGCCTCGGTGGCGTGAGCCTGGCGGCCCAGGTGGTCGGCACGGCCCTCGGGCTGGCGGTGGCCGTGACCGGCGGGCTGATGGTCTACGGTGGCGTCCGCGCCCTGGTCGGGCTGCGCCTGAGCCAGGAGCAGGAGTTCGAAGGCGCCGACCTGTCGCTGCACCGTATCGAGGCCGAGCCGGAGCTCGACGGGGGGTTCCCGGGCTGAATGGGGAGTTGCCTTTCTGGAAGACCGCCGCTAGGGTGCTAGGGAAAATCGGCCGGACGTGAGTCCGGCGGCCCGGCCGGGGGGGAGCGGGCACGGTCCTGTCTTCCACCGGTTTCGAGGTTGCCATGCGGATTCCTGCCTTTCTCCGGCCCGCCCCTGTGTGGGGCCTGGTCCTGATGCTGGCCGCCGCTCCCGCGGCGGCGGGCCTGCCGCCCATCAAGACCCAGGGCGGCTACACCAGCCCGGAGCGAATCGAGGGCGCCACCACCGTCTCTCCCGAGGAGGCCCACCGCCTGTGGCAGCAGGGGGTCACCTTCGTCGATCCGCGCAGCGGTACCGACTGGGTGGTGGGGCACATCCCCAAGGCCGTGCACATCGTCAACGATCCGGGCGGGGAGCCGGAGGAGCTTTCCCCGGAGACCCTGGCCAAGGCGGTGGCCAAGGATGATCCCGTGCTCTTCTACTGCAACGGCCCCGAGTGCGACCGTTCCAGCAACTCCGCCGCCAAGGCGGTGAAGTGGGGCTGGACCCGGGTCTACTACTTCCGCGGCGGCTTCCCCGCGTGGCAGGACGCGGGCTACCCGATCAAGACCTCGGACAAGTGGCCCGACAAGACCCGCGGCACCGAGTACTACAAGACCCATCCCCAGAAGGCGCGCTGGATCTCCAACCAGTGCGACCGCATCTCCGCCCCGGCCATGACCGACGCCCAGCAGAAGCATTGCACCGAGGCCAAGATCGGCCTGCTGCAGTTCCTGAGCACCCATTCCGGCGGCGGTGAGTAGGGAGGGCCGCCGGCGGGTCGCCGCCGGCGGTTAGGCGGCATGGCGGAGGTGGGCGAGCAGCTGTGGCTGCCCTTCGGCCGCGAGGGGGTGTTTGCCCTGGTGGCCGATATCGAGCGCTACCCCGAGTTCGTGCCCCGCTACCGGGAGAGCCGGATCCTGGATCGGGACGGCCGCAGGCTGGCGGTGGAGCAGGTGGTGGGGATCGGCGGCGCGCTCTACCGCTTCCGGTCCTGGGCCGAGCTGGAGCCGCCGCGGGCGCTGTGGGTGCGCACCACCGACTTCCCCTTCCGCGAGATGACCGTCCGCTGGCGGTTCGAGCCTGCCGGCGAGGGCTGCCGGGTGGCCTTGCGCATGGCCTTCCGCCTGCGTCTGCCGCTGGTCAGCGGCCCTGCCGGTTCCCTCGCCGGGAGAGCGGCCCGCCAGACCTTGGGCGCCTTCGAGGCCCGGGCCTACGAGCTGCTCGGCCCCGGGGGCGGGGCGGCATAGGGCGCGGCCGCTTCAGTCGTCGTCCTCGCGCGCCCGGCGGAAGGCCTCGGCCAGTGCCCCCTGGGGCTCGGGCTTCCGGGCGCGGCCCTTGCCCTGGTCGCCGCCGGGCTGGCCGCCGCTCGCGCGGCCCTTGCCCTTGCCCTTGCCGCCCCGGGGCTGGTCCTTCCCGGCCTTGCCGCCGCCGGTCTCGCCCGCCTCCTTCTGCATCTTCATGGACAGCCCGATGCGCCGGCGCTCGCTGTCCACCTCCAGCACCCGCACCTTGACCACATCCCCGGGCTTGACCACGTCGCGCGGATCGGAGACGAAGCGCTCGGCCATCTGCGAGATATGCACCAGGCCGTCCTGGTGCACGCCCACGTCGACGAAGGCGCCGAAGTTGGTGACGTTGGTGACCACCCCCTCCAGGATCATGCCCGGCTCCAGGTCGGCCAGCTCCTCCACGCCCTCGCGGAAGCTGGCTGTCTCGAACTCCGGGCGGGGGTCCCGGCCGGGCTTTTCCAGCTCGCTGATGATGTCGGTGACGGTGGGCACGCCGAAGCGCTCGTCGGTGTAGTCCTCGGGCCGCAGGCCGCGCAGGAACGGGGCATCGCCCAGCACCCGGTCGACGGGGCGGCCGGCCGCGGCCAGGATGCGCTCCACCACCGGGTAGGCCTCGGGGTGGACGGCGGAGGCGTCGAGCGGGTTGGTGCCGCCGCGGATGCGCAGGAAGCCCGCCGCCTGCTCGAAGGTCTTGTCGCCCAGCCGCGGCACCTGCTTTAGCGCCTGACGGTCGGGGAAGGCGCCGTGGGCGTCGCGGTATTCGACGATGCGCCCGGCGAGGCTGGCGTTGAGCCCCGACACCCGGGTCAGCAGCGGCGCCGAGGCGGTGTTGGCGTCCACGCCCACGGCGTTGACGGCATCCTCCACCACCGCGTCCAGGGCCCGCGCCAGCCGCGTCTGCGACACGTCGTGCTGGTACTGGCCGACGCCGATGGATTTGGGCTCGATCTTGACCAGCTCGGCCAGCGGATCCTGCAGGCGGCGGGCGATGGACACCGCGCCGCGCAGCGAGACGTCGAGCTCGGGCAGCTCATTGGCCGCCTGCTCCGAGGCCGAGTACACCGAGGCGCCGGCCTCGGACACCATGACCTTCTGCAGGCCCAGCTCGGGGCGTGCCTTGAGCAGATCGGCGGCGAGGCGGTCGGTCTCGCGGCTGGCGGTGCCATTGCCGATGGCCACCAGCTCGACGGCGTGACTTTCGGCCAGCCCGGCCAGGGCCTGGATCGACTGATCCCACTGCTTCCTGGGCTGGTGCGGGTAGATGGTGGCGGTGTCCACCACCTTGCCGGTGGCGTCCACCACCGCCACCTTGCAGCCGGTGCGCAGACCCGGGTCGATGCCGATCACCGGGCGGGTGCCGGCCGGGGCGGCCAGCAGCAGGTCGCGCACGTTGCCGGCGAACACCCGGATGGCCTCGTCCTCGGCGCGCTCGCGCAGGCGCCCGGTGAGCTCGGTCTCGAGCTTGGTGAGCACCTTCACCCGCCAGGTGAAGCGCACCACCTCGGCCAGCCAGGGGTCCGCCGCCCGCCCCTGATCGCGGATGCCGAAGCGCGCGGCGATGTGGCTCTCGCCCGGGCCGAAGGCGCGCGGGTCGGCGTCCTCCTCGCCGACGATCAGGTCCAGCTTGAGGATGCCCTCGTTGCGGCCGCGGAACAGCGCCAGGGCGCGGTGGGAGGGGATGGCCTTGATCGGCTCGCGGTAGTCGAAGTAGTCGGAGAATTTGGCGCCGGCGTCCTGCTTGCCGTCGGCCACCGCCGAGCGCAGCACGCCGTGCTCCCAGGCGTGCTCGCGCAGCTCGCCCACCAGCTCGGGGTCCTCGGCCCACTCCTCCATGAGGATGGCGCGCGCCCCTTCCAGGGCCGCCTTGGTATCGGGCACCTCGGCGTCGGGGTCGAGGTAGTCCCCGGCCAGGGTCTCCGGCTGCTGCGACGGGTCGTCGTACAGCGCCCGCGCCAGCGGCTCCAGGCCCGCCTCGATGGCCTTCTGGCCCTTGGTGCGGCGCTTGGGCTTGTACGGCGCGTAGAGGTCCTCCAGGCGGGTCTTGGTCTCCGCCGCGCGGATGGCGGCCGCCAGCTCGTCGGTGAGCTGGCCCTGCCCGTCGATGGTGGCCAGCACCGTGTCGCGGCGCTCCTCCAGCTCGCGCAGGTAGCCCAGGCGCTCCTCCAGGTTGCGCAGCTGGGTATCGTCGAGGCCGCCGGTGGCCTCCTTGCGGTAGCGGGCGATGAAGGGAACGGTGGCGCCGTCGTCGAGCAGGCGGACGGCGGCGCTCACCTGGGACTCGGCCGCGCCGAGCTCGGCCGCGATGCGGCTGGCAATGGTCTGCGCCATGGGATCTCTCAGCGGGAAAACGGGAGGCGCATTGTACTGCCCCGGGGCGGGCAGGGAAACGAGGGCGGGCGGGGAAACGAGGGGCGGGACGGTCCGCTAGCTGCCCGCCACCCGGTTGCGGCCGGCTGCCTTGGCGGCGTACATGGCGTCGTCCGCCCGCCGCATGGCCGAGTTGGGCGTGTCGTAGGGGGTCAGGGTGATGCAGCCGATGCTGACGGTCACCGAAAGCACGGGAGGGAAGGGGTGGTTGGCCACCGCCTGGCGCAGCTTCTCGGCCAGGATCCGGCCCTCGTCGCCGAAGGTCTCGGGGGCCAGCAGGACCAGCTCCTCGCCGCCCCAGCGGGCGAGCAGGTCGGCCTCGCGCGAATTGCTCTCCAGCACCCGGCACACCTGCCGCAGGACACGGTCCCCCGTGTCGTGGCCGTGCTCGTCGTTGACCGCCTTGAAGTGGTCCAGGTCGAGCAGCAGCAGGCTGGCCTCGCCGCCGTAGCGGCGCAGCCGGTTGAGCTCGGCGGCCAGATACTCGCTCAGGCGGATGCGGTTATAGAGCCCGGTGAGGGGGTCGGTGGAAGCCCGGTACTCCAGCTCGGCCTCCAGCTCCACCTGCCGGCTGATGTCGCGCTGGACCGAGACGTAGTGGGTGGCGCCGCCGCGGTCGTCCAGCACCGGGGCCACCGACCACTCCAGATGGAAGGGGGAGCCGTCCTTGCGGTAGTTGACGGTGTGGCCCTCGAAGGGCAGGCCCGCCTCCAGGTTGCGCCGCAGCTGGTCCAGCACCCCGCGGTCGGTGTCGGGCCCCTGCAGGAGGCGCGGGTTGAGACCGGTCACCTCCTCACTGGCGTAGCCGGTCATGCGCTCGAAGGCCGGGTTCACGTAGAGGATCTCCGGGCCGGGGGCGTCGAGCCGGGCGTCGGTGATCACAACGGCGTTGTAGGCCTGCTCCACGCAGGCCTCCAGAACCCGGGGCCAGTCCTCGCGGGTGTCGCTCATGCTCGGCTTCCGGTTATCCCCATTGGGCCTTAGCATGGATCAGGACGCCGGTGCAGGGAAGCCTCCCCGCCGGCGGGCGCGCAGCAAGGAGGATGCCCATGCGCACAGCATTGAGCCGGGGGGAGATCGGGGGCCTGGCGGCCGCCCTGTTCGCGCTGGTCCTGGCGGCCTGCCAGACGGTGCCGGTCACCGGGCGCTCGTCCCTGTCCCTGGTGCCCCGGGGCCAGATGGAGGCCATGGGCGCCCAGGCCTTCGCCGACATCAAGCGTCAGGAAACGGTGAGCCGGGACCCGCAGGCGCGTGAGCGGGTGGAGCGGGTGGGCCGCCGCATCGCCGGGGTGGCCTGGGGCGCCACCGGTGTCCGCCCCGACAACTGGGAGCTGGTGGCCTTCGCCAGCGACCAGCGCAACGCCTTCGCCCTGCCCGGCGGCCGTGTCGGGGTCTACACCGGCATCCTCAAGGTCGCCCGCACCGACGCCGAGCTGGCCACGGTCATGGGCCATGAGGTGGCGCACGTGGCGGCCGGCCACGGCGGCGAGCGCATGTCCCAGATGCTGCTGGTCAACCTGGGGGGCATGGCGCTCAGCGTCGCCCTGAACAAGGAGCCCGAGCGCACCCGCCAGCTCTACCTGGCCGCCTTCGGCCTGGGCGCGCAGGTGGGATACATGCTGCCCCACAGCCGCCAGCAGGAGCTGGAGGCCGACCGCATCGGGCTGATCTACATGGCGCGGGCCGGCTACGACCCGCGCGCCGCCGTGTCCTTCTGGCGGCGCATGGAGGCGGCGGGGCAGGGCGGCAGTCCGCCCGAATTCCTGTCCACCCACCCCAGCCACGGCCGGCGCATCGAGCGCCTGCAGAAGTTCATGCCCGAGGCCCTGGAGGCCTACCGCAAGGCCCGGGCGGGGGCCGGCAAACCGCGGCTGGCGGCGCGGTGATCGGCCGCCTGCGCCGGCTCGGGGGGCGGCTCCGGAGCGAACTGGAGGTTCACCGCCGCGTCCTGGCCGATCCCCGCACGCCGCGTCCGGCCCGCTGGCTGCTGGGGGCGGCGGTGGCCTACGCGCTCTCCCCCGTGGACCTCGTCCCCGACTGGATTCCCGTGCTCGGCTACCTGGACGATGCGCTGGTGGTGCCGTTGCTGGCGTGGCTGGCGCTCCGGCTGGTGCCGCCGGAAGTGGTGAGCGAGTCCCGGGGGGCGGTGCGGCGGGAGGCGGGGGTGGACGAATAAAGGTGCCCATGAAATGCTTCTTAACCCCTGGAGGCAGACCCGGAGCCGCATGCCATGAAATCCGCCATGCCCTTTCG
>DATFLO010000211.1:0-2136 GCA_035267605.1 Gammaproteobacteria bacterium | reverse complement strand
GTAGCACTGGGGCGGCACCGTCGGCTCGCGGTTGGCCGGCCGCTCGGCGGGGACGCCGAGGCCGCTGCGCCACGGCACCTGCTGCCAGGGGATGATATCGCCGGCACCGGCGGTGGCGGTGGCGGCAGCCAGCAGCGCCAGCGCCGCCGCCACCCCGGCCGCCCGGACCCTCAAGCCCCTTTCGGGCTCAGCAGCCACAGCATGTTGTTGTCGTGGACGCCGCTGTCCTCGCCCACCACCACCCGACCGTCGGGCAGGACCACCAGGTTGTCCGGATTGGCCAGGGACTCGTCGGGGCAGCCGGCCTCGCCGGGGACGCCGCCCACCGCAACCGGCTCCAGACGGCTCACCCCGTAGTCCGGGCCCAGGCGCATGCGGTAGACCGCGCCGCAGGGATTGGCCTGCAGGCGGATGGCGCCGCGGTCGTCGGCCATGGTCTTGTTGATCTGGGTCATGGCCAGGTAGACAAAGGGCACCGAGCCGTCACGGGCCCCGGCCGGGTGGATGTTGACCCCCTCCATCTTGCGGAACTCGGCCGTGGCGCCGAGAGCGGCGGCCGCCTTGCGCGACTCCAGGAAGGCCGGACGGTCGTCGCCGAAGGGGTCGTCCCCCACCTTGTCATCGCCGTCGCAGGCCAGGTCCCGCCCGCGCCGGGCCTCGGCCCAGCGGCAGATGTCGGCGTCGGCGATGTAGCTGGTGCCGTCCTCCCGGAAATCGGCCACGCCGGCGCCGTCGTAGTCCCGCGCCCAGGCCGCCACCTGCTCGCCGCGGGCGTGGCCGAGGCGGACCCAGCGGATGTCGAAACCGGTGCGGGCGGGATCGCCGTCGCCCTCGTCCTGGGTCACCGCAGCGGCGTACAGGGTGCCCGCGGACAGGTCCCCGGCGCGGTCGGCCACGAAGCGGAACAGCACGGTGCCGGTGCCGTCGTCGCTCAGGTAGACGGTGCGCCGGTCGGGCATGACCACCGCGTTCTCGTGGGAGAACCGGCCCAGGGCGCGGCGCTTGCGCGGCACCGCGGCGCCGGCGGGATCGGTGATCTCGACGATGTAGCCGTAGTCGTACGGATTGGGCCAGTGCTCGGCGAAATCGTCGTATCCGAGATAACGGGCCAGGTCCTGCAGGCCGCCGTGGCGGGGATGGGAGGGGTCGTTCCAGCGCCGGGTCGCCGGGAAGTACAGCTCCTCCGAGGACAGCGGCGTGCCCCACGGGCTGAGGGTACCGAAGCAGTTCACCCAGGTCCCCCGCTCGTCCCGGAAATCCAGCATGCGCGCGCCCTTCCCCGCCACCCGCCAGCCGCCGTCGGGTCCGCGCTCCAGGGGCAGGCGGCTCATGCCGCCGGGGCGGTCCTCCCAGTTGGTGAACAGCCAGCCGCGGCCCTCGCCGGTGGCCACGAAGGCGTTGAAATCGGGGTCGTTGGAGCGGCGCACGGGGTCGCCGCCGGGGCCGGTGATGGTGCCCAGGCCGGCCGGTATGGCCCCCTCCAGGGTATCCCCCGCCTGCGCCAGGATGCGGTAGCGGCCCACCGCCGTGCGCACCGTCTGGCGCGCCGCATCGGACTCCGGCAGCCCCAGCTCCGGCACCGCCTCCGGCAGGTCGGTCAGGTCGACGCCCGCGACCATCCCCACCGAGGCGCGATCGAAGGGCGCGGCATTGGTGGCGGCGGGGTGCTGCACATTCATGAACAGCCCGCCGTCCGGGCCCAGGAACAGGCCGGTGATCTCGGAGCCGAGCGGCATGGTGGCCAAGCGCGTCAGACGGGGGCTCTCGGCGGCGGACCAGCGGGCCGCGCCGATGCCGATCAGGACCAGCGCGATCACCGCCATCCAGCGGTTGGTGCGAGCGTGGCTGCGGGCTGCCAGGGTCAAGATGCGTCCTCCTCGGGCGGGATGGCTGGGTCAGCCGCGTTAGTGTCCTGTCTCAGAAGTTCGTTGCCATTTTGCGAGCCGGGAGGGCGGGCGCCGCAAGGAGCCGGGCCGCAGGCGGGGTCCCTGCCCATCCAGGGCCGGCGACGCCGCGCCGTCCGCCCTCCCGGCTCGCCCGTCCCGCCCCTGGCCGGCTCCGGCGCCCAGCCAGTTGCCCATGGGGCGGCCAGGCCAGGGGCGGGACGCCTTGCTCCGAACCGGCGCAGGAAGCTCA
>DATFLO010000210.1:0-2956 GCA_035267605.1 Gammaproteobacteria bacterium | reverse complement strand
GCGCCCTGCAGGACCTGGGGCTGGTGGCGGGCTTCAAGGGCTGCTCCGACCCGCCCGCCTGGCTGGACGCCGACGAGCGCGAGGCGCTGGCGGCGTGGCTGCGCTTCGACCCGCGGGTCGAGCGCCTCGCAGGGAACACCTTCCGGCTGGACGGCCGGCGGGTCGCCTTCGAGGCGCTCGCCGGGGATTAGCCGCCGGAGCGCACGGGTCGCCGCGAGGAGCGCCCGAACCCCACAGAGAAGGATCGGGAGCCCGCCCCCCGCGCGCTCCCGATCGGCCCGTCCGGGTGCGGCCCGACGGGCCGCACCCGGCGATGCCCAGGCTCAGTCGCCGGCCGGCGGTGCCCCGATGGGCAGGACGGTGCGGCCGAAGGAATCGTTGATCACCTCGGCGGCCGACAGGTAGAAGGCCAGGATGGCCGTGATCAGGCCGAGGTAGCCGCCCAGCGTGTGGAAGCCGCCGATGCCCCATTCGCCGAGCGCCAGCAGCAAGAAGGTGATCCACAGCGCCAGGAAGACGAGCATCAGTGCGGTGTTGTGACGCAGACTGGCGATCCACATGTAGAAGGTGAACACCCCCCACATGAAGAGGTACCAGCCCACGAAGGCTCCGGGCACTCCGGCGCCGAAGAAGTGGACGAACAGCGCGAACGACCACCAGAACGCGCCGTACGAGAAGAACGCCACCGTCCCGAAGGTGTTTCCCCTGCCGTACTCCAGCACCGCCGCCACCATCTGAGCGGTGCCGCCGTAGGCGAACGCCAGGACGAGCACCATTCCCATGGCCTTGGCGTCGAACCAACCGGCATTGACCATGCTCAGCATCCACGTGGTGAATGCGAAGCCCGCGAGACCGAGCGGAGCAGCATTGCCCAGCTTTGCGTTCATCCGAACCGCCTCCTTACGGCGCCTCCGCTGGCCGCGGCGGTCGCCCCCATCACCGAGGCCCTCATTCGGGCGTCACGGTCGCACAGGTCACTCCTGCACCTGCGTGCGGATCGCCTCGACGACCTCGGGATTGGCCAATGTGGTGACGTCGCCCGCTTCGCCGTGATCGCTGAGCGAGCGCAGTACGCGCCGCATGATCTTGCCCGAGCGGGTCTTCGGCATGTCGGACACGATCCAGACGTGACGGGGCTTGGCGATCGGACCGAGCTCGGTGGCGACCGCCTGGATGATCTTCTCCTGCAGGGCCGGCGAGGCCTCGTAGCCCGGTTGCAGGGACACGAAGAGCTCGGGCACCACGCCCTTGATCTCGTCCTTGGCGGCGACCACGGCGGCTTCGGCCACCTCCTTGACGGTCAGCGCGGCGGACTCGATCTCCTTGGTGCCGAGGCGGTGTCCGGCCACGTTGATGACGTCGTCGATGCGGCCCAGGATGCGGTAGTAGCCGTCCGCGGACTGCATCGCGGCGTCCCCGGCCATGTACGGCCAGTCGCGCCAGTCGGTGCTGCTGCGGTCCTTGCAGTAGCGCGCGAAGTAGGTCTCCACGAAGCGCTCGGGTTGCCCCCAGATGGTCTGTGCCAGGCCCGGCCAGGGGTTCTGGATGCAGATGTTGCCGGCGCGGCCGGAGCCCATCGGCACGACGTTGCCGTCGTCGTCGAAGATGATCGGGTGGATGCCGGGCACGGCCGGGCCGGCGCTGCCGGGCTTCATCTTGTGCAGCGCGGGCGTGGTGCTGCACAGGAAGCCGCCGGTCTCGGTCTGCCACCAGGTGTCGACGATGACGGCTTCCTTCTTGCCGACGGTGTCGTAGTACCAGCGCCACACCTCGGGCTCGATGGGCTCGCCCACGGTGGTCATGTGCTTGAAGTGGAACTCGTACTTGGCGGGCTCGTCCGGCCCCACCTTGCGCAGCGAGCGCACCGCGGTGGGGGAGGTGTGGAAGATGGTGACGCCGAGCTCCTGGGCGATGCGCCAGGGGCGGCCGGGGTCTGGGAAGGTCGGCGCGCCCTCGTACATCACCGAGGCGGCGCCCAGGGCCAGCGGCCCGTAGACGATGTAGGAGTGACCGGTGATCCAGCCGATGTCGGCCATGCACCAGTAGACGTCCTCGGGCTGGATGTCCTGGATGAACTTGGAGGTGCCGGCGACGTAGGAGAGGTAGCCGCCGATGGAGTGCTGCATGCCCTTGGGGCGCCCGGTCGTGCCGCTGGTGTACATCAGGAACAGCGGCGCCTCGGCCGGCATGGAGACCGCTTTGACGCGCTTGCCCTTGAACGCCTCCAGGCGCTCGTTGACCACCACGTCGCGGCCCTTCACCAGGGCGGTGGGGCTCGAGTACTTGCCCGGATAACGCTGCCAGATCAGCACCGCCTCGAGCTCGTGCCCCAGCTTGGCGGCCTCGTCGTAGGCGATGTCGGCCTTCTCCTTGTGGTCGAGGAGCTTGCCGGCGCGCCAGTAGCTGTCCATGCTGATCAAGAGCCGGCTCTGCGAGTCCTCGGCGCGCTCGGCCGCGGCCTTGCCGCTGAAGCCGCCGAACACCACGGAGTGGATGACGCCCAGGCGTGCGCAGGCGAGCATGGTGATGGGCAGCTCGGGCACCATCGGCATGTGGATGGTGACGCGGTCGCCGGCCTTCAGCCCCATGTCCTTGAGAAGGGCGGCGAACTCGTTGACGCGCACCCACAGCTCCTGGTAGGTGATGTGCTGGACGGCCTCGTCTTCGGGCTCGGCCACGTAGTGGATGGCCGTCTTGTTGCGGCCGCTCTCGAGATGGCGGTCGATGCAGTTGTACGACGCGTTCAGGCGCCCTCCGACGAACCACTTCCAGAAGGGCGGGTCGCTGGTATCGATGGTCTGCGTCCAGTACCTGTCCCAGCTCAGGAGGTCGGCGTACTCCCGGAACGCCTCCGGGATGTTCTCCAGCGCGAAGCGGTCGAAGATCGACGGGTCGGTGAGGTTCGCCTGTCCGACGAACTTCGCAGACGGGTGGAAGTAGTCCTCCTCCCGCCACA
>DATFLO010000209.1:0-3446 GCA_035267605.1 Gammaproteobacteria bacterium | reverse complement strand
GCCCAGAAGGTGTCGCCACCCTGCCCCCACGGGCCCCTGCGGGTGAAGCCCTTGGACAGCCCCGACAGCTCGAGCAGGGCGCTCAATGCCAGATCTCCGGGCGCACGCGGTCCGGGAACAGGCAGCGGCCCACGTGGGCGCCCCCCTGCTCCAGGGCGATCGCACCCTTGCGGCAGCGGGCCTCGGCCAGCGGGCAGCGCTCGGCGAAGCGGCAGTGGGCCGGCAAGTGGCCCAGCTCGGGCACCTTGCCCGCCAGCGCAGGCAGACGCTCGCCGGGCCGGGAACGGCCGGGGATGGCCTCCATCAGGCCGGCGGTGTAGGGGTGACGGGGCCGGGTAAGGACCTCGGCGGCGGGCCCGTGCTCCACGATCTGGCCGGCGTACATGACCGCGATGCGGTCGGCGATCTCCTCGGCCACGCCGAAGTCGTGGGTGATGAACAGCAGCCCCATGCCGCGGTCGCGGCGCAAGTCGGCGAGCAGCTCCAGGATATGGGCCTGGATGGTGACGTCGAGGGCGGTGGTGGGCTCGTCGGCAATCAGCACCGCCGGCTCGCAGGCCAGGGCCATGGCGATCATGACCCGCTGCCGCTGGCCGCCGGAGAGCTCGTCGGGGTAGGCGCGCAGGCGGCCGCCGGGGTCGGGGATGCCGACCTGCTCCAGCAGCTCGGCCGCCTTTCGCCGGGCCTGGCGGCGGTCCATGCCGCGGTGGACCCGCAGGGGCTCGGCCACCTGGCGGCCGATGGGGAAGACCGGGTTGAGGCTGGTCATGGGCTCCTGGAAGATCATGGCCAGCGACTCGCCGCGCAGACGGCGCCAGGCGGCGGGGCCGGCATTGCTGATCTCCCGGCCGTGGAAGGCGATGGAGCCGGAGCGGATGCGCCCGCCCGGGGGCAGCAGCCCCATGCAGGCCAGCGCGGTCATGGACTTGCCGCAGCCCGACTCGCCCACCAGGCACAGGGTTTCGCCGGCGGCCAATTGCAGGGAGACATCGTCCACCGGCACCCGGCGGCCGGCGGCGTCGAGGCTGACGGTCAGCCCCTCCAGGGCGAGCACCGGGCCCTCGGCCCGGCTAGCCGCTACGGCCGACGACACGGCCGGCCACCTCCTCGCGGGCGACGGACTCCTGCTCGCCGGTGGTCAGGTCGCGCACCAGCACCGTGGCCTCGGCGGCCTCCTGCTCGCCGATCACCAGGGCCAGCGGGGCACCGCTGCGATCGGCCTTCTTCAGCTGGCTCTTGAGACTGCCGCCGCCGCAGTGCTGCCAGACGCGGAGGCCCTGGTCGCGCAGCTCCTCGGCCAGGGCCATGGCCGCCTGCTCGACGCTGGCGTCCAGCGGCGCCAGGAAGGCGTCCGGCCTCTGGGTGGGCACGCGCTCATCGTCCATCAGCGCCAGCAGGCGCTCGATGCCCAGCGCGAAGCCCACCGCCGGCGTGTCCGGGCCGCCGATCTCCGTCACCAGACCGTCGTAGCGGCCGCCGGCCACCACCGTGGCCTGGGCGCCGAGCCGATCGCTGGTCCACTCGAAGACGGTGTCGGTGTAGTAGTCCAGGCCGCGCACCAGGCGGGGGTTGTGCTCGTAGGGGACGCCGCTGGCGTCGAGCAGGGCGCGCACGCGCTCGAAGTGTTCACGGCTGGTCTCGCCCAGGTGGTCGGAGATCACCGGGGCCTCACGCACCGCCTCCTGGCAGCTCTCCACCTTGCAGTCGAGCACCCGCATGGGGCTGCGCTGGATGCGCTCGCGGCAGGTCTCGCACAGCTGCTCGCGGCGGGCCTCCAGGAAATCGGTCAGGATACGGCGGTAGGCCTGGCGGTCCTCGGGCTTGCCCAGGGAGTTGAGGTGCAGGGTCAGACCGCCCACGCCCAGATCCTGGAGCAGGCGCCGGGCCATGAGGATCTGCTCCACGTCCATGTCCGGGGTGTCGGCGCCGAAGGCCTCCACGCCGACCTGGTGGAACTGGCGGTAGCGGCCCTTCTGCGGCCGCTCGTGGCGGAACATGGGGCCGATGTAGTAGAGGCGGTGGGTCTGGCCGCGGAACAGGCCGCCGCTGATGCCGGCGCGCACGCAGCCGGCGGTGCCTTCGGGACGCAGGGCGAGGGTGTCGCCGCCGGTATCCTCGAAGGTGTACATCTCCTTCTCGACGATGTCGGTGTCCTCGCCGATGGAGCGGGCGAACAGCTCCAGGCGCTCCACGTGCGGGAAGCGGATCTCGGCGTAGCCGTAGGCCTCCAGCACGCGCCGGGCCTCGCCCTCCAGGTGCTGCCAGGCAGGGGCCTGATCGGGAAGGACATCGTTCATCCCGCGCACGGGACGGATCTTGTCGGCCATTACTGCCCCATCGCCGAGGTGGCCGGACCCTCCCCGCCAGCGTCGTCCTCTTCGGCCTTCTTGCGCGCCACGTAGTCGCGCACGGTGCGCTCGACGCGGTCCACCAGGGACTCGTTGTCGACCTTGTAGTCGGGCTCGCCGTCGATGTAGACCAGGTTCTGGCCGCCGCCGGTGACGCCCACGTCGGCCTCCCGGGCCTCGCCCACGCCATTGACCACGCAGCCGATGATGGAGACGTTGAGGTTCTCGTTGACGTCCTCCAGCCGCGCCTCGAGCTCGTTGACCGTGTCGATGACGTTGAACTCCTGCCGCGAGCAGCTCGGGCAGGCGATGATGTTCACGCCGCGGTGGCGCAGGTGCAGGCTCTTGAGGATGTCGAAGCCCACCTTGACCTCCTCCACCGGATCGGCCGCCAGGGACACGCGCAGGGTGTCGCCGATGCCGTCGGCCAGCAGCATGCCCAGGCCCACCGAGGAGCGCACCGTGCCCATGCGCAGGCTGCCGGCCTCGGTGATGCCGAGGTGGAAGGGGTAGTCCACCTGCGTGGCCAGCTTGCGGTAGGCCTCCACCGCCAGGAACACATCCGAGGCCTTGAGGCTGATCTTGGTATCGAAGAAGTCGTGCTCCTCGAGGATCTCGAGGTGGCGCAGGGCCGACTCGGCCATGGCGTCGGCGTTGGGCTCGCCGTACTTCTCCAGCAGCCGCTTCTCCAGCGAGCCGGCGTTGACCCCGACGCGGATGGGGATGCCGTTGTGCTTGGCGGCGTCCACCACCGCCGCCACCCGCTCGCGCTTGCCGATATTGCCCGGGTTGATGCGCAGGCAGTCCACGCCCAGATCGGCCACCTGCAGGGCGATGCGGTAGTCGTAGTGGATGTCGGCGATCAGGGGGACATCCGGCACCCGCTCGCGGATCTTGCCGAAGGCCTCGCCGGCCTCCTTGGTGGGCACGGACACGCGAACGATGTCGGCGCCGGCATTCACCACCTGCTCGATCTGGCCCACGGTGGCGTCCACGTCGCAGGTATCGGTGTTGGTCATGCTCTGGACCGATACCGGCGCCCCACCGCCCACGGGCACGGAGCCGACGTGGATCTGGCGGGACTGGCGTTTCTTGATG
>DATFLO010000208.1:0-4464 GCA_035267605.1 Gammaproteobacteria bacterium | reverse complement strand
CCTGCAAGCTGTGCGAGGCCGTGTGCCCGGCGCTGGCGATCACCATCGAGAGTGAGGAGCGCGACGACGGCACCCGTCGCACCACCCGCTACGACATCGACCTGACCAAGTGCATCTACTGCGGGCTGTGCGAGGAGTCGTGCCCGGTGGACTCGATCGTCGAGACCCACATCTTCGAGTTCCACGGCGAGGAGCGCGGCGACCTGGTGTACGGCAAGGAAAAGCTCCTGGCCATCGGCGACCGCTACGAGGCCGAGATCGCCGAGGCCCGCCGTCAGGACGCGCCGTACCGCTGAACTACCAGGCCCGGGTGGGGCGCCGCTAGCGCCCCGCCGGATCCCGGCGGGGGGTGCGGGCCTGTGTGCGCTCGCCGCGATCGGAGACACGCCGCGCAGCCGAGCCAGCCCGCCGCCGCGGGCACCGGCCGGGCGGCAAGCAGCCACAGCCGCGGCGCCGGGGAAGGGCGCCGCGGCCAACGCGCAAGCGAGGAAAGACAGCGACCATGACTGTCGTCGAAGCCATCTTCTACCTGCTAGCAACCGTCCTGGTGGCGTCCGCCTTCATGGTGATCACGGCGCGCAACCCGGTGCACTCGGTGCTGTTCCTGGTGCTGTCGTTCTTCAACGGCGCCGGCCTGTTCATCCTGGCCGGCGCCGAATTCCTCGGCTTCACCCTGATCCTGGTCTACGTGGGCGCGGTCATGGTGCTGTTTCTGTTCGTGCTCATGATGCTGGATATCAACCTGCAGCGAATGCGCGAGGGCATCCTCACCTACCTGCCGGTGGGTGCCGTCATCTCCTTCATCCTGGTGATCGAGATGGCGGCGGCGCTGTCTGCCGGAGGCGGCGGGCCGGTGGTGGGCGGCGACAGCGCCCTGGGCGGGCCCGAGGCGGGCAACACCACCCTGCTGGGGCGGGTGCTGTACGACCAGTACCTGCTGCCCTTCGAGGTGGCCTCCCTGGTGCTGCTGGTGGCCCTGGTGGCGGCCATCGCCCTGACCCTGCGCCACCGCCCCGACACCAAGAAGCAGGTGCCGGGCCAGCAGGTGCGGGTGCGCCGCGACGAGCGCGTGCGCCTGGTCGACATGCCCAGCGAGACACCGCAGAAAACCGGCGGCGGCGAGGAGGGCTCCGCATGATCCCGCTTTCCAACTACCTGGTGCTGGGGGCGATCCTGTTCTCCATCGGCGTCATGGGGATCTTCCTCAACCGCAAGAACGTCATCACCATCCTGATGGCCATCGAGCTCATCCTGCTGGCGGTGAACATCAACTTCGTCGCCTTCAGCCAGCACCTCAACAGCCTGGCCGGGCAGGTGTTCGTGTTCTTCATCCTTACCGTGGCCGCCGCCGAGGCGGCCGTGGGCCTGGCCATCCTGGTGCTGTTCTTCCGCAACCGGCGCTCCATCGACGTGGACGACATCAACAGCCTCAACGGCTAGGCGGCCGGCAGCGAACAAGCCGCCCGGGCCGGCGCCCGGGCACGCCCGCAAGGGGCCCCGCGCGGCGGGGCAGAGGGCGACCGAATAACGACTCGGAAGGGGAAGCGGCAACATGGAGACGGTGTATCTGCTGATCCCGCTGGCCTCGCTGCTCGGGGCCATCCTGGCCGGGACCACGGCCCTCCGCCAGCGCGAGATCGGCCACCGCTGGGCGATCCCCGGGGTGGCCCTGTCCTTCGCCCTGTCCCTGGTGGTGCTGTTCGACGTCCTGGGCGGCCACACCTTCAACGGCACCGTCTACACCTGGCTCACCAGCGGCGACCTGCACCTGTCGGTGGGCTTTCTGATCGACCCGCTGACCGCGCTGATGATGACGGTGGTGACCTTCGTGTCGCTGCTGGTGCACATCTACACCATCGGCTACATGCACGGGGACCCGGGCTACAACCGCTTCTTCAGCTACATCTCGCTGTTCACCTTCTTCATGCTCATGCTGGTCATGGGCAACAACTTCCTGGTGCTGTTCTTCGGCTGGGAAGGTGTGGGCCTGGTCTCCTACCTGCTGATCGGCTTCTGGTACAAGCGCGAGTCGGCCATCGTCGCCAACCTCAAGGCCTTCCTGGTCAACCGCGTCGGCGACTTCGGCTTCGTCCTCGGCATTGCCGCCGTCTACACCTGGTTCGGCACCCTGCAGTACGACGAGGTGTTCGCCCAGGCGGGCGAGCTCGGCCACGCCACCTTCTCCCTCATCCCGGGCTGGGAGTGGTCGGCGGTGACCTTCATGGCCATCGCCCTGTTCATCGGCGCCATGGGCAAGTCGGCGCAGGTGCCGCTGCACGTGTGGCTGCCCGACTCCATGGAGGGCCCGACCCCGATCTCCGCGCTGATCCACGCCGCCACCATGGTGACCGCCGGCGTGTTCATGCTGGCGCGGCTGTCGCCCATCTTCGAGCACAGCGAGACCGCCCTGGCCGTGGTGCTGATCGTGGGCGCCGTCACCGCCCTGTTCATGGCCCTGATCGGCCTGGTGCAGAACGACATCAAGCGGGTGATCGCCTACTCCACCCTGTCCCAGCTCGGCTACATGGTGGTGGCCATGGGCGTGTCCGCCTACGCCGCCGGCATCTTCCACCTGATGACCCACGCCTTCTTCAAGGCGCTGCTGTTCCTGGGTGCCGGCTCGGCCATCCACGCCATGCTCGACGAGCAGGACATGCGCAAGATGGGCGGCCTGCGCAAGTACATGCCGGTGACCCACTGGACCTTCCTGATCGGCGCCCTGGCGCTGTCCGGAATCTGGCCCTTCGCCGGCTACTACTCCAAGGACACCATCATCGAGGCCACCGCCCTGTCCCACATCCCCGGGGCGGAATTCGCCCATCTGGCGGTGCTGGCGGGCGTGGCGATTACCGCGCTGTACACCTTCCGCATGTACTTTTTGACCTTCCATGGCGAGGAGCGGATGGACGAGCACACCCGCCACCACCTGCACGAATCGCCCAGGGTGGTGACCGTGCCGCTGGTGCTGCTCGCCATCCCGTCGCTGGTGGCCGGCTACATCTGGGTGGACCCGGTGGTGTTCGGCGACTTCTTCGGCTCGGCCATCTTCGTGGAGCATCACCACGACGTGCTGCACGAGCTGGCCCACCACGAGGCCGGCTGGGCCAAGTACCTGCCGCTCGCCATCGCTCTGGCCAGCATCGGCGTCGCCTACTACCTGTACATGGCGCGCCGCGATCTGCCGGAGAAGATCGCCGCGGCCAGCGGTCCGATCTATCCGATCCTGGTCAAGAAGTACGGCTTCGACGAGCTCTATGACCGCGTGTTCGCCGAGGGCGGGCGCAATCTGGGCCGGCTGCTGTGGCAGCGCGGCGACGTCGCCGTCATCGACGGCGCCGTGGTCAACGGCACCGCCGCCCGCATCCGCGCGCTGGCCGGGCGCCTGCGGCGGCTGCAGACCGGCTACGTCTACCACTACGCCTTCTCCATGCTGATCGGGGTGTTCGTCCTGATCAGCTGGTACCTGTTCACCTAAACCGTCCGCTTCGGGAGAGGACCTCGTGGAACAGCTTCCCTTGCTGAGTCTGTCCATCTGGCTGCCCATCCTGGGCGGGGTGCTGGTCCTGGCGCTGGGGCCGGGCCGTGACGAGATGGCCCGCTGGCTGGCGCTGGTAGTCTCCGGGGCCGTCTTCCTGGTCACCTGCCTGCTGCTGGTCGGCTTCGACACCGGAACCGCCGGCATGCAGCTGGTGGAGAACCGGGTCTGGATCGACGCCTTCGACATCCATTACAAGCTGGGCGTGGACGGCATCTCCATCCTGCTGGTGCTGCTCACCTCGCTGTCCACGGTGCTGGCCGTGGCCGCCTCGTGGGAGTCCATCCAGAACCGCGTGCCCTCCTACATGGCCGCCTTCCTGATCATGGAAGGCTTCATGATCGGCGTGTTCTCGGCCCTCGACGCGGTGCTGTTCTACGTGTTCTGGGAGGCCATGCTCATCCCCATGTTCCTGATCATCGGGATCTGGGGCGGGCCCAACCGCATCTACGCCACCATCAAGTTCTTCCTGTACACCTTCTTCGGCTCGGTGCTGATGCTGGTGGCGCTGATCTACCTCTATACCCAGGCCGGCACCTTCGACATCCTCGCCCTGCACGATGCCCAGCTGTCGCTGAACGAGCAGCTGTGGATCTTCCTGGCCTTCCTGATCGCGTTCGCGGTCAAGGTGCCCATGTGGCCGGTGCACACCTGGCTGCCCGACGCCCACGTAGAGGCGCCCACCGGCGGGTCGGTGATCCTGGCGGCGATCATGCTGAAGATGGGCGGTTACGGCTTCGTGCGCTACATGCTGCCTATCGTGCCCGATGCCAGCCATACCCTGGACTGGCTGATCGTGGCCATGTCCCTGATCGCCGTGGTCTATATTGCCCTGGTGGCGCTGGTCCAGGAGGACCTCAAGAAACTGGTGGCCTATTCGTCCATCTCCCACATGGGCTTCGTGACCCTGGGCTTCTTCGTGGTGTTCA
>DATFLO010000207.1:0-3008 GCA_035267605.1 Gammaproteobacteria bacterium | reverse complement strand
TCGCCTGGGGCTACAGCGTCGCCGTCGTGTTCGGCGTCGCGGGCGAGGTCTTCTTCTGGGAGCTCGCCACGCTGATCGACGTGATGCTGCTGGGCCACTGGATCGAGATGCGCTCGGTGATGGGCGCCTCCGGGGCCCTGGAGGCCCTGGTCCGGCTCATGCCCGCCAGCGCCCACCGCCTGCGCGAGTCCGGCGACACCGAGGAGGTGTCCGTGGAAGAGCTGGCCCCCGGCGACCGGGTGCTGGTGCGGCCGGGGGAGAAGGTCCCCACCGACGGCGAGATCACCGAGGGCAAGTCCAGCCTCAACGAGTCCATGCTCACCGGCGAGTCCCGGCCCGTGAGTAAGGGGCCGGGCGACGAGGCCATCGGCGGCTCGGTCAACGGCGAGGGCGCGCTGACCCTCGAGATCGAGAAGACCGGGGCCGACACCTACCTGTCCCAGGTCATCGACATGGTGCGCCGGGCCCAGGAATCGCGCTCGCGCACCCAGGACCTGGCCAACCGCGCGGCAGCCTGGCTCACCTACGTCGCGCTCACCGTGGGCGTGGCCACCCTGGCGGTGTGGCTGGCCGCCGGCTACGCCTTCGATTTCTCGCTGGAGCGCATGGTCACGGTGATGGTGATCACCTGCCCGCACGCCCTGGGGCTGGCGGTGCCGCTGGTGGTGGCGGTGTCCACCACCAAGTCGGCGCAGAACGGGCTGCTCATCCGCGACCGCGCCGCCTTCGAGCGGGCCAAGGACATCGACGCCATCGTGTTCGACAAGACCGGCACCCTCACCGAGGGCCGCTTCGGCGTGAGCGAGGTGGTGACCCTGGGTGAGCTGGGCGAGGACGCGATCCTGGGCCTGGCCGCCGCCCTGGAGGGGCAGTCGGAGCACCCCATCGCCCGCGGCATCCAGGACGGCGCCCGCGAGCGGGGCCTCTCCACCCCCGGGGCCTCGGACTTCCGCAGCCTGCCCGGCGAGGGCGTTGAGGCCCGGGTGGAGGGCAGCGACGTGCGCGTGGTGAGCCCCGGCTATATCGAGCGCCAGGGCCTGGAGGTGGCCAGCGGCCGGCCCGGGGACCTGGCCGGGCAGGGCAAGACGGTGGTCTATGTGGTGCGCGACGGCGAGGCGGTGGGCGCCATCGCCCTTTCCGACATCGTGCGCGAGGAATCGCGCGAGGCCATCGACCGGCTCAAGGCCATGGGCATCCAGTGCATGATGCTCACCGGCGATTCCGAGCAGGTGGCCCGGGCGGTGGCCGCGGAGCTGGGCCTGGACGACTACTTCGCCGAGGTGCTGCCCGACCAGAAGGCCAAGCAGATCCGCAAGGTAAAGGATCGTGGCCTGGACGTTGCCATGGTCGGCGACGGCGTCAACGACGCCCCGGCCCTGGTGGAGGCCGACCTGGGCATCGCCATCGGCGCCGGCACCGACGTGGCCGTGGAGTCGGCGGACATCGTCCTGGTGAACTCCGACCCGCGCGACGTGGCCGCGGTCACCGAGCTGTCCGCCGCCACCTACCGCAAGATGATCCAGAACCTGTGGTGGGCCGCCGGCTACAACATCGTCGCCATCCCGCTCGCCGCCGGCGTCCTCTACGGCGTCGGCTTCCTCTTGCCGCCGGCGGCGGGGGCGGCGGTGATGTCCGTCTCCACCGTGGTGGTGGCCGTCAACGCCAAGCTGCTGGAACGCTTCCAGCCCAAGGGGGCGGCCGCCGCGGCCGCCTGACCCCGAACCCAAAGGGAGGGTTACCCCATGTACGGCTTTACCACCCGGCTGAACACCGATTTCGAGGACGCCCGCGAGCGCACCGTCGAGGCCCTCAAGGCCGAGGGCTTCGGCGTGCTCACGGAGATCGACGTGGCCGGCAAGCTGCACGAGAAGGTCGGAGCCGAGCTGCGGCCCTACACCATCCTGGGCGCCTGCAACCCGCCCCTGGCTTATCAAGCCGTCCAGGCCGATCCGGACATCGGCATGCTGCTGCCGTGCAACGTGATCGTGCGCGAGGAGGACGACGGCAGCCAGACCGTGGGCTTCATGGACCCGCAGGCGGTGATGAACCTCACCGACAACCCGGACATCGCCAAGGTGGCCGGCGAGGTCCGCGAGCGCCTGGAGCGGGTGCGCGAGGCGCTCGCCGGCTGACGGCGAGCCGATTCCATGGCCCGGACAGGGGGCGGGCCTCCTTGCAAACCCCCTACGGCCTCAATCCCAACCTTGGCCAAGAGGAGAGACACCATGTCCAAGGGAATCCGATACAGCCTGATGGCACTGACCACCGTGGCGGCCGTGGCCCTGGCCGGCCCGGCCTCGGCCGGCGATGACGCTCCGCCCATGATGCGCGGCGGCCAGCGCGGAATGATGATGGGCGGCGGCAACGGTCCGGGCGATTGCGGACCGGGCGGCGGGATGATGGGTGGCGGCATGATGGGCGGTGGCTACAACCCGGGTGCCGGCATGGGCAGGATGGGCGGCGGCATGATGGGTCCCGGCGCCGGCATGGGCATGATGAGTGGCGGCATGGGGATGATGGGAGGCGGCATGGGAATGGGCATGGCCACCATGCACGCCCTCGACCTGGACCGCGACCAGGTGCGCACGATGGCCAAGGTCCATCAGGATCTGGCCCAGAAGCGCGCGGGCATGAGCGGCGACATGCAGGAGCTGCGCTGGGAGCTGTCCCAGGAGATGGCCAAGGACCGGCCGGACCCGTCGAAGGTGGGCAAGCTCTACGACCAGATCGCCCAGAAGCAGCGGGCCATGATGGAGGATCGCATCCGGGCCCGGAACCGCATGATGGACGCCCTCAACGACAAGCAGCGCGAGCAGTTCCGGCAGATGATGGAGAACATGCGGCAGAGGCGCATGGGCAACGGCTACGGCGATATGCCCATGAACCAGGAGGACTAACAGGGCGTTGAAAAACGTCGCGAGGAGGCCATATGCAAGGCGCACACCGCGCAGCGACTGAGGCATATCAAGTGGATAGGTGAAGGAGCGAGCAGTGCGCAACGCCGCAGA
>DATFLO010000206.1:0-3696 GCA_035267605.1 Gammaproteobacteria bacterium | reverse complement strand
CTCCATGGTCCGGAGCACCGCCTTGACCGCGGCCATGGCCAGGGGACTGCCGCCGAAGGTGGTGGCGTGGCTGCCCGGTCCGAACAGCTCGGCGGCGGACTCCGTGGCCAGCATGGCCCCCACGGGGAAGCCGTTGCCCAGGGCCTTGGCCAGGGTCACCACGTCCGGACGGATGCCGGCGTGCTGGAAGGCGAACCAGGCGCCGGTACGGCCCATGCCGGTCTGCACCTCGTCGAGCATGAGCAGCCAGCCGCGCTCGTCGCACAGGCGGCGCAGGCCGGCAAGGTACTCGGGGTCCGGGGTCACCACCCCGCCCTCACCCTGAATGGGCTCCACCAGCACCGCCACGGTGCTCTCCGAGCCCACCCGCTCCACCGCCTCCAGATCGTTGTAGGGGACGCGCTTGAAGCCCGGGACCAGCGGCTCATAGCCGGCCTGGACCCGGCGATTGCCGGTGGCGGTCAGGGTGGCGAGGGTGCGGCCGTGGAAGCTGCCCTGCATGACCACGATCTCGGGGCGCTCGATCTCGCGCGCGTGACCCTGCCGGCGGGCCAGCTTGATGGCGGCCTCGTTGGCCTCGGCCCCGGAGTTGGCGAAGAACACCCGGTCGAGGCCGGACAGACGGGCCAGCTCGGCGCCCACCTCCTCCTGGAGGGGCATGCCGTACAGGTTGGAGGTGTGCACCAGCCGCCCCGCCTGCTCGCACAGCGCCTCCGTCACCGCGGGATGGGAATGGCCCAGGCCGCATACGGCGATTCCCGCCAAGGCATCCAGGTACTCCCGGCCCTCGGTATCCACCAGGGTCGCTCCGCTCCCGCTGGCGAAGGCCACGGGCAGACGCTTGTAGGTATCCATCAGGTGCGAGCTCGACATGGGCGGCAGCTCCGGGAAAAACAGGAGAGTTTACCTTGCCTATTCCGGCAAGCCAACATTGCTGCGCCGCAAACGGGGAGTGGAAAGGCCGAGCGCCATTGTCGGCACGCTCCGACCCGGTCTATAATCACCTTTTTCATCAAGCCGAAATGACCTGCGAAGACTCCTCGGGTAATCACCCATCCCAAGCTATGGAAAACCAGGAGAGGCCAGAATGTCCGAATACTCCGTCCGTGAAGAGCTGAAACCGTCCGGCCTCAACGGCATCTCGGACGACCAGATCAACGACCACTGGAACCTGTACGTAGGCTACGTCAACAACGCCAACGGCCTGCACAAGGAGCTCGCCGACATGCGGGCCAACGGCCAGGGCGGCACCGCCGCGTACACCGACCGGCGGCGTCGGTTCGGCTTCGAATATGACGGCATGGTGCTCCACGAGTACTACTTCGGCAACCTGAAGGCCGGGGTGAGCCGCAACGACGGCGGCGCCTTCTGCAAGGCCGTGGCCGAGCAGTTCGGCTCCGTGGATGCCTGGATCGAGGACTTCAAGACGTGCGGCAAGTCCCGGGGCATCGGCTGGGCCGTGGCCTACTACGATCCCGCCACCGGCCAGATCAACAACCACTTCATCCAGCACCACGAGGACGGCCACATCGCCGGCTTCGTGCCGCTGGTGATCATGGACTGCTTCGAGCACGCCTGGATGGTGGACCACGGGGCCGGCGGCCGCGGCGCCTACATCGACGCGGTGGTCGACAACCTCGACTGGAACGTCATCGACGAGCGCACCACCGCCGCCCAGGAAGGCAAGGTCTGGAAGCGGTTCTGATCCGGCCGCGGCTCCGGCCGAAAGCGGCGTCCCGCCACTAGGCCCCGGACACCGGGGCGACCGGCAGACCCTGCCGGTTCAGTGGCGGGGCGCCCTTTTTGCGAATGGGGGCGCTTTCCCCAGGGTCCGCACCCGGCCAGAGGGGCGCCCGTGCCGGAGCATCGCCTGCCGTCATTGCGAGGCCGAAGGCCGAAGCAATCTCCGGGACGGAGCCCGTATCGGGAGATTGCCACGTCCCGCCACCAACCCCCTCCGGGGCTATGCCCTTGGGCTTAAGCCCTTGGCGGGTTTAGTGGCGGGCGCCCCTTTTTGCGAATGGGGGACCGAACGCGGCCCACCGCAAACGCGGAGGGTGCGGCCGGGAGATCGCTTCGTCCCGCCAATAAACCCCTTCGGGACCGTGCTTGGAGATCCGGCTCCCGGGAGGGTTTAGTGGCGGGACTCGCGATGACCCGGATGCCCTGCCAGCGGCAGGGCATCCGGGTCACTTGACCTCGGGGGGCCTTCCGGGAATCATACGCTGCCGGCAAAAGTGAACCGCCGCTCGCCTGCACGATTCAGCTTTTTCATCGACGAAAGGACGCGCCCATGGAAGCCGCGGACCGCAAGCGGTTACTCCGGGAAATGGTGTTCGCGCGCCGCTTCGAGGAGCGCTGCGCCGAGGCCTACCACCACCGCGACATCGGCGGTTTCCTGCACCTCTACCCGGGGCAGGAGGCCTGCGCCTTCGGCGTGCTCGAGCGCGCCCGCATGGGCCATGACTACGTCATCACCGGCTACCGCGATCACGTGCACGCCATCAAGTGCGGTGCCGACCCCAAGGCGATCATGGCCGAGCTCTACGCCAAGGAGACCGGCTCCTCCAAGGGCCGCGGCGGCTCCATGCACATCTTCGATGCCGAGCACCACTTCATGGGCGGCTACGCCCTGGTGGGCGAGCCCTACCCGCTCGCTGCCGGCCTGGCCAAGGGCATCAAGATGAAGGGCACCGACCAGATCGCCATCTGCTTCCTCGGCGACGGCGCCAACAACCAGGGCACCTTCCACGAGACCCTGAACATGGCCCAGCTGTGGGGGCTGCCGGTGCTGTTCGTGTGCGAGAACAACCTCTACGCCATCGGCACCTCGCTGGAGCGCTCCACCCCGGCCCACGACCAGTACGAGCGCGCCCAGGCCTACAAGATGGCCGCCACCCAGGTGGACGGACAGGACGTGGACACGGTCATGACCGCCGCCGACGAGGCCATCGAGCACGTGCGCTCGGGCAAGGGGCCGTACTTCCTGGAGCTGATGACCTACCGCCTGCGCGGCCATTCCATGTCCGACTCCGGGCGCGGCTACCGCTCCGAGGCGGAGATCAAGCGCTGGATGGAGCGCGACCCCATCTACCTGTTCCGCGACCAGCTGGTCAGCGAGGGCGCGATCAGCGCCGACGAGTTCGAGGAGATGGACAAGGCCGCCCAGGCGCAGGTCGACGACGAGATCATCCCGTTCGCCGAGAGCAGCCCCGAGCCGGACGTGGCCGATCTCACCAAGTACGTCCTCGACGACGACACGTCCGTCGCGATGGGCCGCATCCCGGGCGGGGGGGAATAGACCATGGCGGAGATCTTCTACTGGGACGCGGTGCGCCGGGCGCACGACGAGGAGCTGGCCAATGATCCCCTGGTGTTCGCCATGGGCGAGGACATCGGCCTGCCCGGCGGCACCTACAAGGCCACCCAGGGGCTGTTCGACAAGTACGGCGAAGAGCGGGTGATGGACACCCCCATCTCCGAGAACAGCTACACCGGCATCGGCGTGGGCGCCTCCATGATCGGCTGCCGCCCCATCGTCGAGATCATGTCGGTGAACTTCGCCCTGCTGGCCACCGACCAGATCATCAACGCCGCCGCCAAGATCCGCTACATGTCCGGCGGGCAGATCTCCTGCCCGGTGGTGGTGCGCAGCCCCGGCGGCGTGGCCCACCAGCTCGGCGCGCAGCATTCGGG
>DATFLO010000205.1:0-23255 GCA_035267605.1 Gammaproteobacteria bacterium | reverse complement strand
CCCACCAAGAACTGCCTGGTGAGCCAGCGCGAGGTCCACGCCCACACCCACAGCTTCGGCAACGCCCTGCGCGGCGCCCTGCGTGAGGACCCGGACGTGATCCTGGTGGGCGAGCTGCGCGACCTGGAGACCATCCAGCTGGCCCTGACCGCCGCCGAGACCGGTCACCTGGTGCTGGGCACCCTCCACACCAGCTCCGCGCCCAAGACCATCGACCGCATCATCGACGTGTTCCCGGCGGCGGAGAAGGACATGGTCCGGGCCATGCTCTCCGAGTCGCTGCAGGCGGTGATCTCCCAGGCCCTGCTCAAGAAGAGCGGCGGCGGCCGCATCGCCGCGCACGAGATCATGCTCGGCACCTCCGCCATCCGCAACCTGATCCGCGAGAACAAGACCGCGCAGATGGTCTCCGCCATCCAGACCGGCCAGCAGGACGGCATGCAGACCCTGGACCAGAACCTCCAGACCCTGATCCAGCAGCGCAAGGTCACCCCGGCCGAGGCCATGACCAAGGCCAACAACCCGGCCAACATCAAGGCGGCTTAGCCGGGCAGCGCCCGGCTAAGCCGCCGCGAGGAGCCTGGCGACGAAGCGGCCTCCTCGACGGGCTTCGCCGGCTGCCAGAGCCCCTGTGCAAAGCGGGCCCGCCAATCTGGCGGGCCCGCTTTGCACAGGGGCCGGCCAAGCGAAGGGCGCCCCACCCCGCCGTCATCGCGAGCGCAGCGAAGCGATCTCCCGCCAGCCCCTTTCTCCCGCACCTCCCTCCTTGATTTGACAGAATTCGCTCCCTCCTTTGGGCTGGTAGCCAGGCCAAAAGGGGGCCGGCCGCGAAAACGGGCAACCCGGGGGAAGCGGCCGGATCGGGACGCATGGCTCACCATCTCTGCGCGCCGCCAGCACCCGGCGGCGCCGCTTTCTCCACCGCCCAGCCCAGCCCTGGCCAGGTCACCTTCGAGCAGGCCGTGGCCGCCGCCCGCATGGCCGGCATCCACGAAACCATCGAGGCCATGCCCGAGGGCTGCCAGACCGAGCTCGGCGAGCACGGCACCGGCCTGTCCGGCGGTCAGCGCCAGCGCCTGGCCATCGCCCGGGCCCTGCTCAAGCAGCCCAAGATCCTGATCTTCGACGAGGCCACCAGCCACCTGGACGCCGAGACCGCCGAGCAGATCGCCCGGACGGTCAACGGCCTCAAGGGCAAGGTGACCATCCTGTTCATCACCCACGCGGTGCCGAAGGCGCTGGCGGTGGACCGGACGGTGCGGCTGGCTGGAGGCGGGGGCGCGGAGATCGCGGACAAGACCGGCAACGACCCGCCGCAACAGGCCGCCGGGCGGAACCCGGCGGCGGTGACCGGGGGAGTTTAATGGGGCGGTTTCGCAAGACAGGAAGGAAGCCCTATTTGTGGGGGTTAGTCTTCTTGGGGCTCCTGGCCGGTGTCGGGGCGGGGTGGATGGCTGGTTGCGAGGGGAAGACCGATACCTCGCCTTATCCGGTTCACAAGAGTGGCTTCTTTGCCTACGCGGCGACAGATATCTACTGGCTCGACAACCATCGGGTGCTATTTGCCGGCCGGGTCACGGGAAAAAGTGAGGTTCGGGTACTGCCGCCCGAAATGCCGAAAGGCCAAGAGGCCGCCTTCGTGTGGGACCTCGAAGCCAACACCATTCAGCGTTTCCTGACGGGCTATCGGACCCTGTGTTTCGCCGAAGACCGGCTGAGGATAAGCCGTGAACGAGGAGGAGAAAGGCATTGGTTTGAGGGCTGGCCGGGTGAATTTAAGGCTCTGCCCGAGGTTGATCGCGAGATGGCGATCGGCCAACCGGAGTATCGATGGAACGACCTCAGTTGCACGGTCCAAAAGCGCCCGGAGTCCATGGAGGGCCGGGCCTGGATCCCATTGTTGCCGGAGCATGGGTACCTGGACTGGGGTCCGCGTCCGAAGGGGCCCGCTGATGAGGGGTATCAAGTCCGCTATCACAGGCGCGGTGGCTCCGTAGAAAAGCTTCCATTTTCAGATAACAACAGCCGGTTACCCCTCTATTCGGAATTCGACGACACCTATTATTTCCGGACCGGTACCCCGACAAACGAATGGAAGGAGACGGGTTGCTACCGCATTTGGCGAATGCGGCCGAATGGGAAGACCCAGCCGGAATGCCTGCCGTTCCACAATGTGGGGGGGGCTATGGCCCCCTTTATCGAGCCGGTTAAGCGGGGCTTGGTCTTGGAATCCAATGACCTTAGGAGTAGCACCGATCCTGGGAAGGCGGGGCTCTATTTGTGGGACGGAAAGGGCTACACCCGCTTGGTGACCGGCCTAACCTACGAGGAAGCGGCCTCGCCGAATGGCTGCCGGTTAGCCTATGCCTACCGTTATAACTCACAAGAAAAACCGACTCTGAGAGTCTTGGACTTGTGCAAGGAAAAGGAGGGGGAAAACCATGGCCAATGAGCTATCCACAACCCTGCTTCAGGTTAATGAGCTGTCCTATGACCTAAGTGGATCCACTCTGCCGGACGGTTACGAACTTGATTCCGGGAATTCTGGGGACACCTTACTTAATTCAACCTGGGCTCCGGTCCGGGAAGAGGGAGAGTTACGTAAGGTGTCCCCGGGATTTTCCCGGGGTGGAGAGGGCTCGCCGGGAGATTGCTTCGGCCCTGGCGGGCCTCGCAATGACGGTGCGGGAGGGAGGTGGGTAGTTGCCGGACACTCGATCCCAGCGCCCAGCCGCCATTGCGAGCGGGGGCGGTCTCCAGTAAGGGCTCTGGTTGGCCGCGAGGCCCCCGGGGAGATCCCTCGCTCCGCTCGGGATGTACCCCGGGCCCTGAGCGGGCGCTCAGGGCTCGGGGTACACCTGCTCGGCGGGGAACACCGGGCCGTCCACGCACACCCGCCGCATGGCCGGGCCCGTGGGCTCCTCCACGCGTACGGTGCAGCCGGCGCAGCCGCCCACGGCGCAGGCCATGTACTCCTCCAGCGACAGCCAGGCGGGCACGCCCAGCTCGCGGCCGAGGCGGGCGGCGGCTTCCAGCATGGGCTCGGGGCCCACGGCGTAGATGGCTGCCTGGCGGCGTTCGGCCGGGGCCAGCGGCTCCAGATAGGCGCGCGCCAGGTCGGTGACGAAGCCGGCGTGGGCGCCGGGCAGGCCGGCGTGGGAGGCCAGGCGGCTGGGGATGCCCCATTCCTCCAGGCGGGCGTCGGCGTGGCTGGCCTCCGGGGGCAGGGCGGGCAGGGCCTGCTCCGGCTCCACGGTGTCGAAGGGGAAGGGCACCTCGGAGCCGAGGAAGGCTGCGGGGGCGAGGTCGGTGCGGTCCTTGAGCGCCTCGGCCAGGAAGATCATGGGCGGGATGCCCACGCCGCCGCCCAGCAGGAGCGGATAGCGGACCTCCGGCGCCACCTCGAAGGGGCGGCCGATGGGGCCGAGCAGGCTCAGGGTCTCGCCCGGCTGGCGCCGGGCCAGCAGGCGGGTGCCGTAGCCCAGGCGCTTGTACAGGAATTCCACCCAGCCGGCCTGCGGGTCCACCCGCTGGAGGGACAGCGGCCGGCGCATGGCCAGCAGCGGATCGCAGGCGAGGTGGGCGAACTGGCCCGGCCTTGCGGCCGCGGCGGTCTTCGGCGCGCGCACGCGCAGCACCAGCTGGTCGCCGGGCCACTCGGCGTGGTCCAGGACCTCGGCGTCCTCGGCGAAGATGGTGCCGCGGTTGGCGCGGGAGGCGTCAGCCAACGGCGGCTTCCTGCGGGAAGGGGAAGACGCTGCGGCCGCCGAGCAGGGTGCGCTCCACCCGCCCGCGCAGGGTCCAGCCGGCGAACGGGGTGTTGTGTGAGCGGCTGTGCATGGCTGCGGGATCCACCTGCCAGCGCGCCTCCGGGTCCAGGATGCAGATGTCGGCCACGTCGCCCACGCCCAGGCGGCCGGCGTCCAGGCCCAGGATCTCGGCCGGCCCGCGGGTGACCCGATGGAGGGCGGTGGCCAGATCCATGACGCCGTCGTCCACCAGCTTGAGGGTGAGCCCGAGCAGGCTCTCCAGGCCGGTGACGCCGTTGGCGCAGCAGGCGAACACCTCGTTCTTGGCGTCCGCCTCGTGGGGGGCGTGGTCGGTGGCGATGGCGGTCAGGGTGCCGTCGGCCACCGCCGCCCGCACCGCCTCGCGGTCGGCCGGGGCGCGCAGCGGCGGGGCCATCTTGGCGTGGCTGTCGAAGGCGCCGACGTCGGTGTCGGTGAGGAACAGGTGGTGCGGCGCCGCCTCGCCGGTGACCGGCAGGCCGCGCGCCTGGGCCGCGCGGATGAGATCGACGCCGCCGGCGGTGGCCACGTGGGCGATGTGGATGCGGCCGCCGGTGAGCTCGGCCAGGATCACGTCGCGCGCGATCATGACGTCCTCGGAGGCGTTGGGGATGCCGCCCAGGCCCATGCGCGTGGCATGCGCCCCCTCGTTCATGGCGCCGGCGGCGGACAGCGCCGGCTCCTCCTCGTGCAGGATCAGCAGGTAGCCGAAGGTGGCGGCGTACTCCAGGGCGCGGCGCATGACCCCGGCATCGGGCACGGGCATGCCGTCGTCGGAGAAGGCCACGCAGCCGGCGGTGAACAGCTCGTTCATCTCGGTCAGGGTCTCGCCGGCCAGTCCCTGGGTGATGGCGCCGATGGGGTGCACCCGGGCCAGGCCCACGCGCTCGGCGGTGGAGCGGATCTGCTCGGTCACCGAGCGCCGGTCGTTCACCGGGCGGGTGTTGGCCATGCACGCCACCGAGGTGACGCCGCCGGCGGCCGCGGCGCGCGAGCCGCTGGCGATGTCCTCCTTCCATTCCTGGCCCGGCTCGCGCAGGTGGACGTGCATGTCCACCAGGCCGGGGCAGACCACCTTGCCGGCGGCGTCGATGGTCTCGTCCGGCTGGAAGTCCGGCGGCGTCTCGCCCACCGCCTGGATGCGGCCCTCGGCGATGAACACGTCGGCGGTGGCGTCCACGCCGTTGGCGGGATCGATCACCCGGCCGCCGCGGATGACGGTCCTCATTGGGCGGGCTCCTGTTGGCGCTCCTGGGCCAGAAGGTTGAGTACGGCCATGCGGATGGCCAGGCCGTTGGTGACCTGGGGCAGGATCACCGAGTAGGGGCCGTCGGCCACCTCCGAGGCGATCTCCACGCCGCGGTTCATGGGGCCGGGGTGCATGACCAGGACGTCGTCGGCGGCGCGCCCGACGCGCACCGGGTCGAGGCCGTAGAGGCGGAAGTACTCGCGCTGGCTGGGCACGGCGGCGCCGCGGATGCGCTCGAGCTGCATGCGCAGCATGATGATGACGTCGACCCCCTCGAGGCCGGCGTCGGCGTCGGCGAACACCTGCACCCCAAGCGCCGATTCCGCCTCCGCCGGGATCAGGGTCTTGGGACCGATCAGGCGGATCTCGGCGGCGCCCAGGGTGTGCAGGGCGTGGATCTGGGAGCGGGCCACTCGCGAATGGGCCACGTCGCCCACGATGGCCACCTTCAGCCCCTCGATGGGCCCCTTGTGGTGCTGGATGGTGAGCACGTCCAGCAGCGCCTGGGTGGGGTGCTCGTGGGTGCCGTCGCCGGCGTTGATCACCGCGCAGTGGCTGGACAGGGCGCGCGCCGCCAGGTGCGGGGCGCCGCTGTCCGGGTGGCGGATGACCAGGGCGTCCGGGGTCATGGCCTCGAGCGTGCGCACCGTGTCCAGCCAGGTCTCGCCTTTCTGCAGCGACGAGGCCGAGGCGCTGATGTTGATGACGTCGGCGGACAGGCGCTTGCCGGCCAGCTCGAAGCTGGTGCGGGTGCGGGTGCTGGCCTCGAAGAACAGGTTGATCACTGTGCGCCCCTTGAGGGCGGCGGTCTTCTTGTCGGCGCCGTCCACCAGCTCGCGGAAGGCCGAGGCCTCGTCCAGGATGCGGTTGATGGTGGCGGCCGACACGCCCTCCAGGCCCAGCAGGTGGCGCGGCAGCTCGGCGGTGTCGGTCTCGGTCGGGCTCATGGCTCGTCGCGGGCTGTGGGAAAGTGGTTGCTCGTTGTAGGAGCGGTGGCCTCCGCCGCGACCGAGCCGTCATCGCGAGCGCAGCGACGCGATCTCCCGGATGAAGCCTCGGTCGGGAGATTGCCGCGAGCCCTTCGGGCTCTCGCAATGACAGGCGCGGCGCGGGACCGCCGCTCCTACCAGGGATGCGGTGTCAGGCGTGGCCGCCGTGCTGCACCAGCAGGCCCATGTCCACCCCCAGGGCGCGGGCCGCCGCCTCGCGCAGGTCGGTGAACGGCGTCTCGAACAGCAGCTCGTGGCTGGCCGGCGCGGTCAGCCAGGCGTCCTCGGCCAGCTCCGACTCCAGCTGGCCGGCGCCCCAGCCGGCGTAGCCGAGCATCATGCGGAACCGCGCCGAGCCCTCGCCGCCGGCGATGGCCTCGAGCACGTCGCGCGAGCTGGTGAGGGCGCTGAACTCGTTGATCGCCAGGCTGTGCTCCCACATGCGCTCGGGCGAGTGGAGCACGAAGCCCTGCTCCTGCTGCACCGGGCCGCCGGAGAACACCGGCTCCTCCTCCACCTCGCGTGCGGTCACCGGGATCTCCAGCTGCTCGAACACCTGCCCCAGGGTGATGGTGGAGGGCTGGTTGAGGATCACCCCCATGGCCCCCTCGTCGCTGTGGCTGGCGATATACACCACGCTGTGCTCGAAATTGGAGTCCTGCAGCGTGGGCAGGGCGATCAGCAGATAGCCGGTGAGATCGGTGCTGTTCATGGCGCTCATCCCCTGCTTCGGCGGAGCGGCGTGGGCGGACCGGGCCCTTCCCCGGATCCGGCGCAGGCGTCACACTGGATTGCAGGATGCGGGCTGTCCGGCATTGGCCACAGTATACCGAAGGCGGCGGGGCGAACACGAGGCGCGGGGACCCGCGGCCGCGACCACCAAGGAGCGAGCTTCGTCATGAACGAGGTCCCCTACATCATTGGCTTCGAGGACCTGAGCATGGACATGGTGCCCCAGGTGGGCGGCAAGAACGCCTCCCTGGGCGAGATCACGCGCAACCTGGCCTCCGCCGGAGTGCGCGTGCCGGGTGGCTTCGCGGTGACCGCCCGCGCCTACCGCGCGCTGATCGACGAGGCCGGCCTGCGCGAGCCCCTGCGCGGGCTGTTCGACGGCCTCGACGTCAACAACCGCGCCGATCTCGCCTTCGCCGGCGAGCGCGCCCGCGGCTGGATCCTCAATGCCGAGCTGCCGCAGGCGGTGGCGGAGGGCATCCGCGGGGCCTATCGCGACCTGTGCGAGCAGCTCGGCAAGGACGTGGCGGTGGCGGTGCGCTCCTCGGCCACCGCCGAGGACCTGCCCGAGGCCAGCTTTGCCGGCCAGCAGGAAACCTACCTGCACGTGCGCGGCGAGGACAACCTGCTGCGTGCGGTGCACAAGTGCATCGCCTCGCTGTTCACCGACCGCGCCATCTCCTACCGCACCAAGCTCGGCTTCGACCACCTCGACGTGGCGCTGTCGGTGGGCGTGCAGCAGATGGTCTACGCCGACCACGGCGCCGCCGGGGTGATGTTCTCCATCGACACCGAGTCGGGCTTCGAGGACGCGGTGTTCATCACCGCCGCCTTTGGGCTGGGCGAGAACGTGGTGCAGGGGGCGGTCAACCCGGACGAGTATTACGTGTTCAAGCCCCTGCTGGAGCAGGGCAAGCCCGCCCTGATCCGGCGCAAGCTGGGCGACAAGGCGCAGCGCTTGGTCTTCGACGAGGCCGGCGAGGCGCGCAACGAGCGCGTCTCCGCGGCCGACCGCAACCGCTTCGTGCTGTCCGACGACGAGGCCCTGACCCTGGCGCGCTGGGCGGTGGCGGTGGAGAAGCACTACTCCGGGGTGCACGGCAAGTACACCCCCATGGACATGGAGTGGGCGCGCGACCAGGACAGCGGCGAGCTGTACATGCTGCAGGCGCGTCCGGAGACGGTGCACGCCGGCAAGAAGTCGGAGCTGCTGCACAGCTACCGCCTCAAGGGCTCGGGCGAGGTCCTGGTGGAGGGCCGCAGCGTGGGCAGCGCCATCGCCCGGGGCCCGGTGCGGGTGATCAACAGCCCCAAGGAGCTCAAGGACTTCAACGACGGCGACCTGCTGGTGACGGACATGACCGACCCGGACTGGGAGCCGATCATGAAGCGGGCCTCGGGCATCGTCACCAACCGCGGCGGGCGGACCTGCCACGCCGCCATCGTCTCGCGCGAGCTGGGCATCCCGGCGGTGGTGGGCAGCGGCGACGCCACCGAGGTGCTGGAGCCCGACCAGCAGGCCACCCTGTCCTGCGCCGAGGGCGATACCGGCTACGTCTATGACGGCTACCTCGACTACGAGGTGGAGGACCTGGAGCTGGACGAATCCAGCCTGCCCAGCCAGGTGGATCTGATGATGAACGTGGCCAACCCGGAGCGGGCGTTCACCTTCGCCCGTCTGCCCAACCGCGGCGTGGGCCTGGCGCGCATGGAGTTCGTCATCAACAACGAGATCGCCGTCCACCCCATGGCGCTATTGAACCCCAACCGCACCGACAACCAGACCCGCTCCGACATCCGTCGCCGCACCGAGGCCTTCGCCGACAACCGCGAGTTCTTCGTGCGCTCCCTGTCGGAGGGCCTGGCCACCATCGCCGCGGGCTTCTGGCCCAAGGACGTGATCGTGCGCATGTCCGACTTCAAGTCCAACGAGTACGCCAACCTCATCGGCGGCCGCTACTTCGAGCCCGAGGAGGAAAACCCCATGATCGGCTTCCGCGGCGCGTCGCGCTACTACTCGGAGGCCTACCGCGCGGGCTTCGCCATGGAATGCGAGGCCATCCGCCGCGCCCGGGGTGAGCTGGGGCTCACCAACATCAAGGTGATGATCCCCTTCTGCCGCACCGTGGACGAGGGCGACAAGGTGCGCGCCGAGATGGCCAACAACGGCCTCAAGCAGGGCGAGGACGGCCTCGAGATCTACATCATGTGCGAGCTGCCCTCCAACGTGATCCTGGCCGAGGAGTTCGCCGAGGTGTTCGACGGCTTCTCCATCGGCTCCAACGACCTGACCCAGCTGACCCTGGGCGTGGACCGCGACTCCGCCCTGGTGGCGCCGCTGTTCAACGAGCGCGACGAGGCGGTCAAGCGCTTCATCGCCGAGGTCATCCGCAAGGTCAAGGCCAAGGGCCGCAAGATCGGCATCTGCGGCCAGGCGCCGAGCGACTACCCCGAGTTCGCCCAGTTCCTGGTGGAGCAGGGCATCGACTCCATCTCGGTGAACCCCGACGCCATGGCCACCACAGCCCGCTACATCCGCGAGCATTCGGGCTAGGCGGGCGCGGGGAAACGCGGGCGGCCCACGCGGTCAAATAGGTACGGGGTTGCCGCCGCGCCGCCCGGGTGGTGGGGTGGAGACCCGTTTTGGCGGATTCTGAGGCTGACGCGCCTCGTTCGGATGACCAACCATGGAGGGATTTCCCGATGACGGACAGCAAGCGGCCGAACCCGACCCTGCGCTTCGCGGTGGGCGCCACCATCGCCGGCGGTCTGGCGATCATGCCGGCGGTGGCGCTGGCCGACGGCAACCCGTTCCAGGCCCAGGACCTGGGCAGCGGCTACATGGTCGCCGACAACAGCGGCCACAACGACACCAACGGCATGGGCGACGACGACTCCGGCATGGGCATGGAGGCGGACAAGGGCAAGGAGGGCAACTGCTCCGGAAGCTCCGGTGCCGAGGAAGACGGCAAGGATCCGTCCTCCCACGACGGCGGCAAGTCCGACAAGAAGGACAGCGAGGGCGTGTGCGCCAGCGGCTGACGGGACGGGATCATGACGGCGGCGGTTGAGGGGGCGGGGCTCGGCCTGCGCCGCGCCTTCCTGCGGGACCTGCTGGCCGGACCGGAGCGTCCGCCGGACTTCCTGGAGGTGGTGCCGGAGAACTGGATCGGGGTCGGCGGCCGCCTGGGCCGCGACTTGCGCGCCGTCACCGAGCCCTATCCCCTGGCCGCCCACGGCCTGACCCTCAACATCGGCGGGCCGCGGCCGCTCGACCGCGACCACCTGCGCGATCTGCGCGCCTTCCTGGACGCGCACGGGGTGGCGGTCTACAGCGACCATCTGTCCTTCACCGCCGACGACGGCCAGCTCTACGACCTGCTGCCCATCCCCTTCACCGAGGAGGCCGCCGACTACGTGGCGGCCCGCGTGGCGGTGGTGCAGGAGGAGCTGGGCCGGCAGGTGGTGCTGGAGAACGCCAGCTACTACGCCGCACCCGGGGCCGCCCTGGACGAGGCCGAGTTCATCCGCCGGGTGCTGGAGGGCGGCGACTGCCGGCTGCTTCTGGACGTCAACAACGTCTTTGTGAACAGCGTCAATCACGGCTACGACGGCCACGCCTTCCTCGAGGCCCTGCCGCCGGAGCGGGTGGCCTACTTCCACATCGCCGGCCACCGCCGCGAGGCCGACGACCTGATCATCGACACCCACGGCGCGCCGGTGATCGACCCGGTGTGGGACCTGCTCGACCACGCCTACCGGCGCTTCGGGCCGCTGCCCACGGTGCTCGAGCGCGACACCCGCATCCCGCCGCTGGCCGAGGTGCTGGCCGAGGTGGACGCCATCCGCCGCCACCAGGGCCGCTTCGCCCCGGCCCCGGAGGGCGCATGAGCCGCCGCGAGCCCGAGCCGCCGTCCGCGCTGCGCGAGCGCCAGGAGGCGTTCACCGCCTACCTGCGCGAGCGCGCCGGCGAGGGCCGCCCCGAGGGGCTGGACGCGCGCGGCGGCGAGGTCTACCGCCGCCTGGTATACAACAACCTGGAGGGCTTCCTGGCCGCCAATTTCCCGGTGCTGCGCCGGATCCTCGACGACCAGCGCTGGCACGCCCTGGTGGCCGACTTCCTGGCCGAGCATCGGGCGCAGTCGCCGTACTTCCTGGACATCGGCCGGGAATTCCTGGACTACCTGGCCGGGGGGCGCGGCGCGCGCGACGGGGACCCGCCCTTCCTGGCGGAGCTGGCCCACTACGAGTGGGCGGAGCTGGCGCTGTCGGTGGACGAGGCGGAGGTCCCGAGCGCCGGCGTGGACCCCGAGGGCGACCTGCTGGCCGGCCGCCCCGTGGTCTCGCCGCTGGCCTGGGCGCTGCAGTATGCCTTCCCGGTGCACCGCATCGGGCCCGGCTTCCAGCCCGCGGAGCCGCCGGCCGAGCCCACCTTCCTGGTGGTCTACCGCGGCCGCGACGACGCCGTGGGCTTCCTGGCCATCAACGCCGTCACCGCCCGCCTGCTGCAGCTGCTCGAGGAGGGCGGCGGCGACAGCGGCGAGGCGCTGCTGCGCCGCATCGCCGGCGAGATCGGCCACGCGGATCCGGCGCAGGTGGTGGCCGCCGGCGCCGACATCCTGGACGACCTGCGCCGGCGGGGCATCGTGGCGGGCACCGCGACCTGAGCCCCCTCGTCCCCGGTTGCCTCCCTCAGCCGAGCACCCGTCCCAGCCAGGCCAACAGGTCCGCCACCTCGGCATCGCACACGCCGTGGTCCATGGCGTATTCGTGCCATTCCGGCGGCGGCGCGCCGAGGGCCGGCAGGCGCTCGCGGGCGGCCTCGCCCAGGGCGAACGGAATGAGGGAGTCGTGGCGTCCGTGGCCCTGGAACACGGGGGTCTCCCGCTGGGCCGGCGCCAGCGGCGGGTCGCCCGGCAGGTAGGCGGACAGCGCGGCGACCCCGGCCAGGGGGCGCGGGTAGCCGAGGCCGGTCCACAGCGCCAGCACCCCGCCCTGGGAGAAGCCGCCCAGGACGATGCGCTCGGCCGGGAGGCCGCCGGCCTCCAGCTCCCCCAGGAGGGCGCCGATGCGCTCCGCCGAGCGCTCGATGCCGGCGATGTCGGCGTCGCCGGTGAGGTCCGGGCTGGCGATGTCGTACCAGGCGCGCATGGTCATGCCGCCGTTGACCGTCACCGGCCGGCGCGGCGCGTGCGGAAGGAGCACCCGCGTCCCCGCGGGGAGCCCGGCCGCGCCGCGGAACAGCGGCTCGAAGTCGTGGCCGTCGGCGCCCAGGCCGTGCAGCCAGACCACCGCCCGATCGGCGGGGCCCGCCGGGGCCAGGTCCAGGTATTCCAGATCGGCGCCCTCGCCATGTCCTGCCATGATAGGCTTCCCCAGTTTGCGGCACGCGCGTGCCGCGGTGGATTCGCAACCGAGCCGAGGGAGGCCCCATGCCCGTGAAACCCGCTTCCCGCCGTTTGCCGCTGTGGGCGGCGCTGCCCGCGCTCGCCCTGCTGCTCGCCGGCGCGGCGCGCGCCGGGGTGAGCTGGGAGGACGTGGACTACGCCCGCGCCGACATCCCCATGGAGCTGAAGCAGGCGGCGGACAATGTCTACTACGTGGTGGGCCGCAGCGGCATCCCCGATTCCGACAACCAGGGCTTCATGTCCAACGCCGGGTTCGTGGTTACCGCCAAGGGGGTGGTGGTCTACGACACCCTGGGCACGCCGTCGCTGGGCTGGAAGCTGCTGAGCAAGATCCGCAGCGTCACCGACAAGCCGGTCACCCGGGTGGTGGTGGGCCACTACCACGCCGACCACATCTACGGCCTGCAGGCCTTCACCGACCACACCGACGCCACCGTCTGGGCCCAGAAGCGGGGACTGGAGTACGTGCGCAGCCCCGGCGCCGAGCGGCGCCTGCGCCAGCGGCGCCAGGCGCTGTTCCCGTGGGTGGATGAGGACACGCGCATCGTGGCCCCGGACAAGACCTTTTCCGACCACCACGAATTCGACATGGGCGATGTCCGCATCGAGCTGATCCACGTCGGCCCGGCCCACGCCCCGGACGATACCATGATGATCGTGCACGGCCCCGACGTGGTGTTCTCCGGCGACATCCTGTTCGACGGCCGCATCCCCTTCATCGGCGACAACGTGGACACCCGCAACTGGCTCGACGGCATCGAGCGGCTGGCGAAGATGGATCCGCCGCCGGCCATGATCATCCCCGGCCACGGCCCCGCCACCGAGGACGCCTCCGGCGCTATCGCGTTCATGCGCGGCTACATCACCAAGCTGCGCGAGTCCATGGGCGCCGCGGTGCGCAACCTGGTGCCCTTCGAGCAGGCCTACGCCGACACCGACTGGTCCGAATACCGGGACCTGCCGGCGTTTGACGCCACCCACCGGCGCAACGCCTACAACGTCTATCTGGAGATGCAGGAGGAGATGGGCGGCGGCATGGGCATGTAGCGGCGGCGCCGGCTAGCAGGGCGTTGAAAAACTGCTGCGGAGGGCTTCTGCGGCGTTGCGCACTGCTCGCTCCTTCACCTATCTCCTAGATATGCCTCAGTCGCTGCGCGGTGGGCGCCTTGCATAAGCCCTCCTCGCGACCTTTTTCAACGCCCTGCTAGGGCAGGGGCGGGCGCTCCCCGGTGGTCAGGAAGCGCCGGTAGTCGGCCAGGATGGCGCCGTGGTCGAAGGCGGTCGGCGGCAGGTCGGCGAGCGGGAACCAGTCCAGGTGGGCGGCGTCGCTGGCGGCCGCGGCGGTGCCCCGCGGGCGCCCCACGTAGACGGTGGAGATGGTGTGGCCGCGCGGGTCGCGCTCCGGCGCCGAATAGGTGGCGAACTGGAACAGCTCCGCCAGCTCCAGGCCGGTCTCCTCCGCCGCCTCGCGCCGCACGGCGGTGGTCAGGTCCTCGCCCGGGTCCACGAAGCCGCCGGGCAGGGCCCAGCCGTGGGGCGGGTTGCGGCGCTCGATCAGCAGCACCCGGTCGCGGTCGTCGTGGATGATGGCGTCTACCGTGCAGCGCGGCCCTTCCACCGCTGCCTCCCTGTCGCTGGGCGTTGCGGCCCTTATTCCCGGATGACCTGCGCCAGCTGCTCCCGGTAGGCCGAGTCCGGCGCGATCCGCTGGATCAGGTAGAGCATCTCGCGCGCCTGGTCGGTGTAGCCGGCCTCCTTGTACAGCCGCCCGGCCTGGTACAGCTCGCCGCAGGCCATGCCGTCCCGGCCCTGGGCCCAGTAGGCGGTGGCCAGGTTGTAGTGGGCCGAGATGTGGTTGGGATCGATGCGGATGGCCTGGTGGTAGGCGGCGATCTCCTTGGCCATCTCGCCGGTGTGGGCGTAGGCCACGCCGAGGTTGTAGAAGGTGCGCGCCGAGGCGGGGTTGAGCTCCCCCGCCCGGCGCAGCGCGGCCACCGCCTTGCGCGGCTCGCGATGCTGGTGATAGGCCACGCCCAGCAGGAAATGGGCGTCGGCCAGGGCCGGGTTGATGTCCAGGGCGTTCTTGTAGAGGGCGATGGCTGCCTGCCACTGCTCGTGCCGGGCGTACTCGCGCCCCTGGTCCAGGAAGCCGCGCGCCTCCGGTCCGAGCAGCGGCGCGGAGGCCGTTGAGGCGGGTGCGCCGGCGGTGGCGGCCAGCGGCGTGCCGAGGCCGAGGACGGCCAGGCAGCGGGCGGCGATCCGGGCGGCACGGCGGGAACGGGTGTAACGGGCGATCGTCGGGGCCATGGGGGACCTCCTTCCCGATATCCGGGAATTGAACCGTCGGGGCGCCAACCTCCCATCGTCCCGCGATCCGGGCCGCCGTTCCGCGGGACGGCGGGCGCGGGCGCGCCCGCACTTTCGAAACTGTCTCCTGGGCGGGCGGGTGTCAAGGGAATTTTCGCTGCCGCCGGGCCGGCCACACCGTGACGGCCCGGCGTGATTTCAGTATAGTCCGGGCCCTCCCCCCACGGCTTCATCCCCATCCCCGTTGCAGGAGAAAAACCGAATGAGCTCCGCCGACCCGGTCCGCATCCTGGTGGTGGACGATTCCGCCGTGGTGCGGTCGGTCCTGAAGGAGGGCCTGGGCCAGGCCCCCGGCCTGGAGGTGGTGGGGGTGGCCCACAACGGCCGCCAGGGCCTGGAGATGGTGGAATCCCTGGCGCCGGACGTGGTGGTGCTGGACGTGCAGATGCCGGAGATGAGCGGCATCGAGGTGCTCGAGCGGCTCCGCCCCGGGGAGCGCGAGGACCTGCTGGTGGTGGTCTTCTCGGCGGCCTCCCGGGACAACGCCGAGGTGACCATGCAGTGCCTGTCCCTCGGCGCCGATGAGTTCGTGGCCAAGCCGGACCCGGGGCGGACCGGACTGCGCGAGCCGCTGCAGGCGGTGGTGGAGGAGCTCACCGGCACCATCCGCGGGCTGATCCGGGCCCGCGACCAGCGTCCGGCCGAGGGCGGTGGCGGCGCCGCCGGGGAGGAGGCGCCGCCCCATGGGCCCCTGGACGGCTTCCAGCCCGACCTGGTGGTCATCGGCAGCTCCACCGGCGGCCCCCAGACCCTGAACGCCATCCTCGAGGGCATGCCGCGCAACGGCCCGGCGCGCACCCCGGTCCTCCTGGTGCAGCATATGGCCCGCGGCTTCACCGGCGCCTTCGCCGAGAGCCTGACCAGCCGCAGCCCCTTCCCCTGGCGCGAGGCCGAGGATGGCGAGAAGGTGCCCCTGGGCACCGGCCTGCTGGCCCCGGGGGACTACCACATGACCGTTGCGCGCCGCGCGGGCCGGCTCACCGTGGGCCTCGACCAGGAGCCGCGGGTGAACTCCTGCCGGCCGGCGGTGGACCGCCTGTTCCTGTCGGCGGCGGAGCTGCCGGGGGCCAACATCCTGGCCGTGGTGCTCTCGGGGATGGGCCAGGACGGCCTGCGGGGCGCGCGCGCGATCCGCGACGCGGGGGGCGTGGTGGTGGTGCAGGATGCCGACAGCAGCACCGTCTGGGGCATGCCCGGGGCGGTGGCCGGGGCCGGCCTGCACACGGCCATCCTGACCCCGCCCGAGATCGGCGAACTGCTGGCCGCCGCCCTGTTCGCCCGCAGCCCGGGATGATCCCCGCTCCGCCCATGAGCAGCAACGACCTCAGCCCGTTCCACTTCGACCTCCTGGCGCAGTTCCTGCGCAAGGAGTCGGGCATCATCCTGCGCCCCGAGAAGAGCTACTCCCTGCGCGCCAAGCTGCAGCCGCTGGCGCGTGAGTGGGGGTATGAAGGCCTCAACGACCTGGTCAGTCATGTCTACCGCGAGCGCCACAACCCGGCGGTGGTGGACGCCATCCTCAATGCCCTGACCATCAAGGAGACCAGCTTCTTCCGGGACCGCAAGCCGTTCGAGGCGCTGCGCCGCACCATCCTGCCCGAACTGGCGGAGAAGCGGGGCTCACGGGAGCTCAAGCTGTGGAGCACGGCCTGCTCCACCGGCCAGGAGGCGGTCAGCCTGGCCATCCTGCTTTACCAGGTGCTGCCTTCGGAGCGAGCCAATCGCAGCCTGGTGATCGGCACGGACGTGAGCGAGGAGGCCATCTCCCGCGCCCGGCGGGGGATCTATTCGGAGCTGGATGTGGCCCGGGGGCTGTCGCCGGAGACGCTGCAGACCTTCTTCGAGCCGGTGGCCGGCGGCTACCGGCTGCGCGACGACCTGCGCGGCACCCTCCGCTACCGCGGGCTCAATCTCCTGGCGCCCGACTTCCCGTTGTCGCGCTTCGACGTGGTGATGTGCCGCAACGTGCTGATCTATTTCGACGACGAGGGCAAGCGGCGGGCCCTGGACAACATCCACGCCCGCCTGGCCAGCGACGGCTTCCTGCTGACCGGGGCGGGCGAGGACGCCCAGCGGGTGGATTCCCGCTTCCGGCGGGTCAACGTGGACGGTCTGCAGTGCTATTGCAAGGCGGGGGCGTCCTAGAGTCCTGTCTCAGAAACGGAACGAATTTCTGGGAACAGGCAACTAGGGACCGCCCGGTGCATCGTCGCCCAGGCGCAGATGCACGGCCTCGCGCTCGGCCTGCGCCGGGTCGGGGCTGTTGAGGGTGACCACCCGGCGGAGGTTGGCGGCGCTGTCCAGATCCATGGTCTCGAACCGCACCGCCACCTGGTCCGCGCCCACCCGCGCCAGGTGGCCGTGGGCGTTGATCTCCGGTCCGTGCTCCCCGGCCAGCGGGATGCGCACCTGGCACGGATCCTCCGCGTTCGCCGCCGGTGCCACGCCGATGAGGACGCCGTTGAGGCTGATGTCGAGCACCGGCCCGCTGAGTTCGGCCTGGCCGAGGCTCAGGCGGGCCGGATGGTCCCAGGTCACGCGCGAGTAGCGGCGCTTTTCCGGCGGGTCTGCCATGCCTGCTTTCCCCTCGAAGGAACGGCCGGTTCGGATACTATAGCAGTCCGGGATGGGCAGGGAGCGAGGGGGCGGGCTAGAATCCGCACAGGCGGGGGCGGATCCCCGCCGCAACCCACCCCGCGCCCGGCCGGGGGCGGCCGGGGCGGCCACGAGGGGCAAGCCATGCCTTTGCTGCGACTGACCACCAACCAGGAGATGGCCACCACCGAGGCCCGCGCCGACTTCCTGCGGCGGGCGTCCCGGGGCCTCGCCGAGTGGCTGGGCAAGCCCGAGCGCTACTGCATGGTGACGCTGGAGACGGGCAGCCACCTGATCTTCGCCGGCTCCGACGAGCCCGCCGCCTTCGCCGAGCTGGCCAGTCTGGGCCTGCCGACGGACGATACCGGCAGGCTTTCGGCGGCGGTCTGCGACCTGATCCAGGAGGGGCTGGGGGTGGCGCCGGAGCGGGTGTACATCCACTTCAGCGACGTCGAGCGCGCCATGTGGGGCACCAACCGCACGACCTTCGGCTGACCCCCCCTCAGGCGTCGGCGAACAGTGCCTCGATCTCCCCGGCGAAGTTGCGGGCCACCACCCGGCGCTTGACCTTGAGCGTCGGCGTCAGCTCGCCGCGCTCCTGCGACAGGGGCTCGGCCAGCAGCCGGAACCGCCGCACCTGCTCCCAGGTCGGCAGGCCGGCCAGGGCGTGGTTCACGGTCTCGCGCACCAGGCGGTTGGCCTCGGGGTCCGCGGGATCGGGCGGGGCGGGCTCCTCCCGCCCCAGACGCCGCCATACCGCCTCCCAGTCGGGGACGATCAGGGCCGCCAGGAAGGGCTGGCGGTCGCCGAACACCACCGCCTGCTGGACCAGCGGCTGCGCCCCCAGACGCAGCTCGATCCGCTGCGGCGGGATGTTCTTGCCGCCGCTGGTGACCAGAAGCTCCTTGAGCCGGTCCGTGATCCGCAGGTAGCCGTCCCCGTCCAGCTCGCCCACGTCCCCGGTGCGCAGCCAGCCGCCGTCGAATACCGCCGCCGTCTCCTCCGGCCGCTGCCAGTAGCCGCGCATGACCGCGGGACCGCGGACCTGGACCTCGTGGTCGGGACCGAGGCGCACCTCCATGTTGGGCAGGGGGCGGCCGACGGTGCCGACGCGCACTTGGCCCTGCCGGTTGCAGGCCACCACCGGCGCGGTCTCGGTCTGGCCGTAGCCCTCCAGGATGGGCAGGTCGATATCCCGGAAGAAGGCGGCCACCTCCGCCGGAAGCGCCGCCCCGCCGCTCACCATCAGCCGCATGCGCCCGCCCATGGTGGCCCGGAAGCGGCGCGCCAGCAGTCGACGCGCCAGGCCGCCGCGCAGGCGGGGGCGGCGGCCGCCGTCGCCGGTGGCCCAGCGCAGCAGCCGGTCGAGGGCGGGGCTGCCCGCGCGCCGGGCCTGGGCGCGGTCGTGCAGGATCTGGTAGAGGCGGGGGACGGCCACCAGGATGGTGGGCCGGGCCGCGGCCAGGTCCGCGGTTACCGTCTGCGGCCCGCGGGCGTAGGCAACCTCGCAGCCCGCGAGGTAGGCCAGCAGGTGGCCGGTGGTGCGCTCGAAGATATGGGCCACCGGCAGGAAGGACAGGAAGCGGTCGCCGGGCATCACCGCCAGGGCGCCCAGGATGCCCTCCAGGTTGGCCAGCAGGTTGCCGTGGGTGAGCTCCACGCCCTTGGGCCAGCCGGTGGTGCCGGAGGTGTAGACCAGGGTGGCCAGGTGGTCGCGGTCGACCGCGTCGGTGGCCGCGGTCACCGCGGCGGTGTCCACGCCCTCGCCGGCGGCCAGGAAGTCGCTCCAGGGGCGGATGCTTCCCGAAAGGGCTTGGTCGCCGGAGTCGGCGGCGGCCACCGGCGGCGCATAGCCGTCGCCGCGGAAGACCGCCGCGATCTCGGCCACGGCCTTGGCGCCCCGGACGCACACCAGGGCGGGCGCGGCATCCTCCAGGATGAAGCCCAGCTCGGCCGGCTGCTGGCCCTGGTAGAGGGGCACCACCACCAGCCCCAGGGAGAGGGCGGCCAGATCCACCACCGCCCACCAGCGGCCGTTGGGGCCCATGAGGGCGACCCGGTCGCCGGGCTCGAGGCCGAAGGCCAGCATGGCGCGGGCCGCGGCCTCCACTTCCTGCCCGAGCTCGGCCGCGGAGACGGGGGTGAAGCCCCCGCCGGCGGGCTCCAGGCAGGCGGTGGCGCGCGGGTCGTCGGCGAGGCGGGCGCGCAGGGCGGCGCCCAGGCTGGGGGCGGCGCGCAGGCGCTCAATGACCTCGGCGGAGGAGGCGGGGGGCGGGCTCGCCACGGCCGGCGCCTTCAGTCGCCGGCCCGGATCAGGCTGCCCAGGCCGGCGTCCACCAGCGCCGTCTCCATGCGCGCGCGGGTGGTGCGGGCGCACTCGTCGACCCGGGCCAGCTCGGCGAACTCGCGCGTCTGGGCGGTGCTGAAGGAGCGCAGCACCCACTTGATGCGCAGCAGGGCGCCGGCGCTCATGGACAGCTCGTCCACACCCATGCCGGTGAGCAGCAGGGCGCCCACCGGATCGGCGGCCATCTCGCCGCACACCGACACCGGACGGCCTTCGGCGTGGGCCTGGTCCACCACCGAGTTGATGGCGTGCGTCACCGCCGGATGGAGGTGGTCGAACAGCTTGGCCACGCGCGCGTTGTTGCGGTCCACCGCCAGCACGTACTGGGTCAGGTCGTTGGTGCCGATGGACAGGAAGTTGACCCGGCGGGCGATGGCGGCGGTCTGGAACACCGCCGAAGGCACCTCGATCATGGCCCCGACCGGCAGCTCCGGGGCGGGCTCGCCGTCCTCCATGAGCTCGGCGCGGGCGCGCTCGATCAGGCGCAGGGCCTGGTCGAGCTCCTCCACGGTGGTGACCATGGGCAGCAGCAGGCGCACGTTGCCGTAGGGGGCCGCGCGCAGGATGGCGCGCAGCTGGGTCAGGAAGATCTCCGGGTGGTCCAGCGACAGGCGCAGCCCGCGCCAGCCCAGGAAGGGGTTGTCCTCCTTCACCGGCAGGTAGGGCAGCAGCTTGTCGCCGCCGATGTCCAGGGTGCGGATGGTCACCGGGCGCTCGCCGAAGGCCTCGAACACCTGGCGGTAGATGCGCACCTGCTCGGCCTCGCTGGGGAAGCGGTCGCGGGTCAGGAAGGGGAGCTCGGTGCGGTACAGGCCGATGCCCTCGGCGCCGCTACGCAGGGCAGGATCGAGGTCGGCCAGCAGGCCGGTATTGGCGTACAGCGTGATGGTGCGGCCGTCCCGGGTCACCGCCGGCTGGTCGCGCAGCTCGGTCAGGCGCTCGGTGAGCGCCGCCTCCTCCGCCTCCAGGCGGCGGTACTCGTCGCGGATCCTGGGCGAGGGCTCGACGTAGAGGCGGCCGCTGTAGCCGTCCACCACCACTTCCTTGCCGTCGATCAGGCCCACCGGCAGGTCCTCCACGCCCATCACCGCGGGGATGCCGAAGGCGTGGGCGAGGATGGCCACGTGGCTGCCGGCGGAGCCGGTGGCGCTGACCACGCCCTTGAGCTGGCCCTCGGGGACCGCGGCCATGCTCAGCGGCGAGATCTCCTCGCCCACCAGCACGGTGTCATCCGGGTACTGGCCGTCAGCGGAGGCGTGCGCCTGCTGCAGCTGGGCCAGCAGGCGCCGGCCCAGGTCGCGCATGTCGGCGGCGCGCTCGCGCAGGTAGGGGTCGTCCATGTTCTCGAAGGCGCCGATGTACTCGCGCACCACGTCACGCACCGCCGTCTGCACCCAGGAGCCGCCGTCGATGCGCGCCTCCACCCGGCGCTGGAATCCCTTGTCCCGCACCATGTGCAGATAGGCATGGAAGAGGTCGGCGTCCTCCTCGTCGATGCGCTCGGTGAGGGTGCTGCCCAGCTCGGCCAGCTCCTGGTCGGCGGCGGCCAGGGCGGTGCGGAACTCGCGCTTGTCGGCCTCGGGGTCGTCGGTGCGGCGGTCGGACACCGCCGACAGGTCGGCGGGCGGATAGACCGCCCAGGCGGTGCCGATGGCGATGCCCTGGGCGCCGCCCAGGCCGGCCAGGAAGGCCTCGCCGGAGCCGTCGGCGACCGCCTGCTCCGGGGTCTCGGCCTTGCCCTCGCGTGCCCGCACCAGGCGCTCGAGCACCTGGGCGTGGGCGATGGCGCCGCCGAGCTGGGCGGCGGCGGTGAACAGCAGGGTGGCGTGCTCCTCGTCGAAGCGCCCGGCGTTGAGGCTCTGCACCGCGATCACGCCGAGCACCTGGCCGCGGTGCAGGATGGGCACCCCCAGGAAGGCGGGGAAGCGCTCCTCGCCGGTCTCGGGGAAGTAGCGGAACCAGGCGTGATCCTGGGCGCTCTCCAGGTTGACCGGCTCCTCCTCGCGCGCCACCAGGCCCACCAGGCCCTCGCCCGGGCCCAGGTGGACCTGGCCCACGGATTCGGGGTTGAGGCCCTCGGTGGCGCGCAGCACCCAGCCGCCGGCCACCTCCGGGTCGGGCAGGTAGATGCTGCAGACCTCGGCGTCCATGGCCTGCGCCAGGCCGGTCACCAGGGTGCGCAGGGCGGTCGGCAGGTCGGGCGCCTTGGCCACCTGCTCGGTGAGGCGGTGCAGGGTCTTGAGGACGTTACCCGCCTGCACCGTCGCCTCCCTCGTCGGTCGCCGCCCAGCGCGGGATCAGCTCGTTGGCTACGCCCAGGTGGTCGAGGATGCGGGCCACAACGAAGTCCACCAGGTCGCTGACGGTCTGCGGGCGGTGGTAGAAGCCGGGGTTGGCGGGCAGGACGGTGACGCCCATGCGTGCCAGGCGGGCGAGGTTGTCCAGGTGGATCTCCGACAGCGGCGTCTCGCGCGGCACCAGGATGAGCCGGCGGCGCTCCTTGAGCATGACGTCGGCGGCGCGCTCGATCAGGTTGTCGCTGGCGCCGGCCGCGATGGCCGCCACCGTGCCCGAGGTGCACGGGCACACCACCATGGCGTCGGGGGCGTTGGAGCCGGAGGCCAGCGGGGCGGTCCACTGCTCGCGGCCGTAGACGCGCAGCTCGCCGGGGCCCGGATAGCGCCCGCCCAGCTCGCGGCGCATGGCCTCGGGCTGGGCGGGCAGCTCCAGGTCGGTCTCCTGGGCCAGCACCACCTGGGCGGCCTTGGAGACGATCAGCTCCACCGTGACCCCTGCCGCCCGCAGCTGCTCCAGCAGCCGCAGGCCGTAGGCGGCGCCGGAGGCGCCGGTCCACGCCACGGCGATGCGGAGGGGGTCGGTGCTGGCCTCGCTCCGCACTTGTCAGCCCTCCCCCTGGGCGGCCCGTCCGGCGTCAGACACTGAAGTATTTGGCCTCGGGATGGTGGCAGACGATGGCCGAGGTGGACTCCTCCGGGTGCATCTGCTGCTCGTCGGCCATGACGATGCCCAGCCGGTCGCCCCCCAGGATCTTCAGCAGCGGCCGCTGGTCCTCCAGGTTGGGGCAGGCGGGATAGCCGAAGGAGTAGCGCGAGCCGCGGTAGCCCTGCTTGATCAGCGCCATGGGGTCGCGCGCGTCCTCGCTGGAGAAGCCCAGCTCGGCGCGGATCTGCTTGTGCACCCACTCGGCCAGGGCCTCGGTGGTCTCCACATTGAGGCCGTGCAGGTAGAGGTAGTCGGTGTACTTGTCCTGGTTGAACCACTCGCGCGCCACATCCGAGGCGTTCTGCCCCACCGTCACCACCTGCAGGGCGCACACGTCCATCTCGCCGGAGTCCTTGGCGCGGAAGAAGTCGGCGATGCACAGGTGCTTCTTGCCGTCCTGGCGCGGGAACTCGAAGCGGTGCAGCTCTTCCATGCTCTCGGGGTCGTACAGGATGACCTCGTTGCCCTCGCTCTGGGCCGGGAAGTAGCCGTAGATGGCCTGGGGCTGCTGGATGTTATCCGCCTCCACCTGCCGCAGCATGCGGTTGAGGATGGGATCCACCTCGGTCTTGGCCCACTGCCAGTACTCGTCCTTCTTCTTGCCCGCCTTCTTGAAGCCCCACTGGAACTGGTAAAGCATGGTCTTGTTGATGTAGGGCACCAGCGAGCGCACCGGGATGTGCTCGAGCACCCGGGTGCCCCAGAAGGGCGGGGTGGGCACGGGGTTGTCGGTGGCGACGTCGGATCGGACGGCTTCTTCGCTCATGATCGTTTCCT
>DATFLO010000204.1:0-3577 GCA_035267605.1 Gammaproteobacteria bacterium | reverse complement strand
TGACGGCGCGCGCCTCGTCCCAGTTATTGCCCATGTCGTCGATGATGATGGCGGCCCGGGGCCCGTGGCCGTCGAGACCGGTATCCGGCGGCGGCGCGGGGCGCGGGGCGGGAGCCGGCTCCGCCGGCTTGGGCCGCTCGGGCGCCCCCCTCTCCGGCTGCGGCGCCATCGCGGCCTGTCGCGGCGCCGGCGGAGCGGCGAGCAGAGCCCACAGCCCGATCCCCAGAAGCAGACCGGCCACCAGCCCGACGCCGATCCAGCCGGCGGCCAGGTAGCGGCCGCGCAGCCGTGCTGCGGTCCCCTTGCGGGCCGGCCGGCGGCGCTTGCCCTTGCCCCCGCGCCGCTTGGCGGAACGGCGCAGCCACTCCGGGAGCCGCCGCTTGCGCGCCATTCAGGAAGCCTGCTTGGACCCCACCAGGATGACCCCGCGCAGGAGGTTCACCGCCTGGCTGAGCTGGTAGTCGTCGAGGTAGGAGGGCGCCTTGCTGTCCTTGGCCTCGCCTTCGCCGTCGCCCTGCAGGTGGCCCGGCAGGTCCTTCTCCTTGAGGTGCTGGGCCTGATCCTCCGGCTTCTTGACCTCGAGGGGCCGCACCACGATGTCCGGGCTGATGCCCTCGGCCTGGATGGAGCGGCCCTTGGGGGTGAAGTAGCGCGCCGTGGTCAGCTTGAGCCCGGCGCCGTCATCGAGCTCCATGATGCTCTGCACCGAGCCCTTGCCGAAGGTGGAGGTGCCCATGATGATGGCGCGCCCGCGGTCCTGCAGCGCCCCGGACACGATCTCCGAGGCCGAGGCCGAGCCGCCGTTGACCAGCGTCACGATGGGGGCGCCGCCGATGACGTCGTCCGAATTGGCGCGCAGGGTCATGTCGCTGCTCTTCACCCGGCCCTTGGTGTAGACGATCTTGCCCTGGGTGATGAAGGCGTCGGCGGTCTCCACGGCGGCCGAAAGCACGCCGCCGGGATTGTTGCGCAGGTCGATCACCAGCCCCTTGAGGCCGCCCTTGGCCTGGCGCTTGAGCTGGTTGACCGCCTCGCGCGTCTTGGCCCCGGTGTCCTGCTGGAACTGGGTAATGCGCACGTAGCCGATGCCGTCGGTCAGCATGTGCGACTTGACGCTCTCGATGCGGATGATGTCGCGCGTGATGGTGAACTTGCGCGGCTTCTCGAAGCCCTCCCGCACCACGCTGAGCTCGATGTCCGTGCCCGGCTCGCCCCGCATCTGCTTGACCGCCTCCATCAGGGTCAGATCCTTGCTGGGCTTGCCGTCGATGCGCACGATGAGGTCGCCCGCCTCGAGCCCCGCCTTGTCCGCCGGGGTCCCCTCGATGGGCGAGACCACCTTGATGAAGCCGTCCTCGGTGGTCACCTCGATGCCCAGGCCGCCGAACTTGCCCTCGGTCTCCACCTGCATCTCGCGCAGCATGTCCTTGGTCAGGTAGGCCGAATGCGGGTCCAGCTTCTGCAGCATGCCGTTGATGGCCCCCTCGATCAGCTTGTCGTCGGAGACCTCCTCCACGTAGTTGTCCTTGATGGTGGAGTAGACCTCGCTGAACTGCTGCAGCTGCTCATAGGGGATGGGGACATCGCCCGTGTCCCGCTCGGCCTGGGAGATGCGCTCGAGGGTGATGCCCACCCCGATGAAGATGCCCAGGAACAGGATGAAAAGGGTCTGCAGGCGTTTCCGCGATTGCATCGATGGCTCCATATGGGATGACTCCCCCTTGCCCGGCGTGGGCGGGAGGGCGGCCTGGACAGGCCGGGGCCCGGGGGACAGGGCAGCGCCGGTTTGCGATCCATTCTAAGGCGTCACGGGCACGCCCACAAACAGCGGGGGCTCAGGATCCCCGGTTGTCGCCGGGGGCCCGGCACCACTGCATCGGGTTCACCGGCTTGCCGTCCCGCCGGATCTCGAAGTAGGTGGCGGTCCGCCGGCGGCCGCCGGTGCTGCCCACGGCGGCGATCACCTCGCCGGTGTCGACCCACTCCCCCACCTCCTTGTACAGGACGCGGTTGTGGGCATACAGGGACAACAGCCCGTCGCCGTGATCGATGATGATCAGCAGGCCGTAGCCGCGCAGGCGCTCGGCGTAGGCCACCCGGCCGCGGAACACGGCATGCACGTCGCTCCCCGGCTGGGCGCCGAGCAGCACCCCCTTCCAGCGCAGCGACTTCTGCTCCCGGGGGGCGCCGAAGCGGGCCAGGATGCGGGCGGGGGCCACCGGCAGGGGCAGGCGCCCCTTGAGGTCGGCCATGCGCTTGTCGTCGACATCGACCAGGATACCGCGGTCGCGCAGGTTCTCCAGCCGTCCGATGACCTGGCGCAGGGCCTGCTGGTCGGAACGCACCTCGGCGAGGCGCTCCTGCTGGCGCTGCGCCCGCGAGGACAGGCGGTCCAGCAGGGACTGGCGCTGCCCCAGCCGGTCGTCGAGCTCGGCCTTCTGGGCCGCCAGGCGCTGGCTGAGGTGCTTGGCCTGGTCGCGCTTGGCGCGCACCTCCTCCATGACCCCGGCCAGCCGCTCGCGGTCGGCGCGCAGTCCGGCCACCAGCTCGCTGCGCGCCCGGTGCAGGTAGCCCAGATAGGTGAGCGAGCGGCGTACCGCCCCCGGATCCGCGTGACCGAACAGCTGGCGCAGGAAGCCGTGGTCGCCGTTGCGATAGGCCGCCCGCAGGTAGGCAGCGAGCTGGCGCTGCTGGTCACCGATGCGGTCGCGCAGGGTGGAGCGGCGGTCGCCGAGCTTCTCCAGGCGCGCCCGCACCGCCTCCAGGGACTTGCGATTGGCGCGGCGCTTGTCGCGCAGACTGCCGATCTTCTCCTCCAGGTCGAACACGGCCTGGCGGGCGCTGGCCTTGCGCGACCGGGTGTGCTCGAGCTGCTCGGCCAGGTCGCGGGCGGTGGCCTTGAGCTTCTCCAGCTGCTCCTGCTTGTGGCGGAGGCGGGCGGGGTCGTCGTCGGCCCCGGCGGCCACGCCGGCGACGGCGAGCGCGCACAGGCCCGCCGCCCCGAGCCGGAGAAGCCGGACCGGCCTCACGCCCCTTCGGTCTGCTCGGCCGGCTGGGTGAGCCGGACCAGGGCGTGCCCGGTCATCTCGGCGGGCTGGGGCAGGCCCATGAGGTGCAGCAGGGTCGGCGCCACGTCCTCGAGCGCCCCGGTATCGGCCATGGTCGCCTTGCGGTTGCCCACGTAGATGAAGGGCACCGGATTGGTGGAGTGGGCGGTGTGCGGCTTGCCGGTATCGGGATCGGTCATCTGCTCGGCGTTGCCGTGGTCGGCGGTGACCAGCAGCTCGCCGCCGTGGGCCCGGACCGACTCCACCACGCGACCGACGCAGGCGTCCACCACCTCCAGCGCCTTGACGGTGGCCTCGAAGTTGCCGCTGTGGCCCACCATGTCGGCGTTGGCGTAGTTCATGATGATGACGTCGTAAGTGCCCGTGTCGATGGCCTTGATCACCTCGTCGGTGAGCTCGGTGGCCGACATCTCCGGCTGCAGGTCGTAGGTGGCCACCTGCGGCGAGTGGATCAGGATGCGGTCCTCGCCGGGGAAGGGGGTCTCCTCGCCGCCGTTGAAGAAGAAGGT
>DATFLO010000203.1:0-2417 GCA_035267605.1 Gammaproteobacteria bacterium | reverse complement strand
GCAGAGCCAGACCGAACTCCACCACCCGGTGGTCCAGGAACGGCACCCGCCCCTCCACGCCCCAGGCCATGAGCATGCGGTCGGCCTTCACCAGCAGGTCGTCCCCCAGCCAGGTGCGCAGGTCCACGTACTGGCGCCGCTGCAGGTCGCTCCAGGCGCCGGGCGTCTCTCCCCAAGCGGCCACGAACGGCTCGCGCCAGCCTGCGGCGGCCCCGGCCAGGGTGGGCCCGAACAGCCCGTGGCGTCCCAGGCGGGTGAAGGTGCCCCGGGTGCGAAAGCCGCCGGTGCCCGGCGCCGCCAGGGCCCGCAGCCAGCGCTGCAGCCCGCGGCTGCGGTAGCGGCCGTAGCCGGCGAACACCTCGTCGCCCCCCTCGCCGGTGAACACCACCTTCAGCTCCCGCCCGGCGGCCCGGGCCAGCAGGGAGGTGGGCGCATTGGCGTAGTCCCCCATGAGCTCGTCGGCGGCCCACACCGCATGGGGGAGGTGGCGCCAGAGACGCTGGCTGTCCACGGGGATTTCCTCGTGGCGCGAGCCGAAGCGCTCGGCCATGGCCCGGGCCGCCGGCAGCTCGTCGGCCACGCTGCCGGCCTCGAAGCCCACGGAGAAGGTGCGCACCGGCTCGCCGGCATAGCGGCTGAGCAGGGCCAGCAGCACCGCGGAGTCCACACCGCCGGACAGGAACAGGCCGTAGGGCACGTCGCTGCGCATGTGCTGGCCCATGGTCTGCTCCAGCAGCGCGTCGAAGCGCTCCACGGCGCCCTCGAAGTCCGTCTCCAGCGGCGCCACCTCCAGGGCCGACCAGTAGGGCCGGCGCTCGACACGCCCGTCGGCCTCCACGGTGATCATCTCGCCGGGCAGCACCCGCTCCACGTCCTCCAGCACCGTGGCGCGCCCGCTGGTGAATCCGCTTTCCAGGTACTGGGCCAGTCCGGCCGGGTCCACTCCCGGTTTGGCGGGCATCACCGCCAGCAGGGCCTTGAGCTCGGAGGCGAAGTACAGCCCTTCCGGGCGCCGGGCGATGAAAAGGGGCTTGATGCCCAGCCGGTCCCGGGCCAGCACCAGGCGCCGCCGCGCCCGGTCATAGAGGGCAAAGGCGAACATGCCTTCCACGGCGTCCAGAAAATCGTCCCCCCGGTCCCGGTAGGCATGCAGCAGGGGTTCGCAGTCCGAGCCGGTGGCGAACCGGAAGCCCCGGGCCTTGAGGTCGGCGCGCAGCTCCAGGTAGTTGTAGATCTCGCCGTTGGCCGCCAGGGCCAGCTCGCCATCGGCGGTGACCAGGGGCTGGTGGCCGCCGGCCAGGTCGATGATGGACAGCCGGGTATGAGCCAGCCCCACGGGACCGTCCGCCAGCACGCCGGCGTCGTCCGGGCCCCGGTGTCCCAGCGCCCGGCAGAAACGGCCCAGCACGCTCTGCGCCACCTGCCCGCTGTTCAGGTACACGCCGGCGATGCCGCACATCAGAGGGCGCCCAGCAGCTCGCCGTACATGGCCCGATAGGCGCCCACCACGGCTTCCCGGCTGTGGCTGCGCCGCACCTCGGCGGTGCCGGCCCCGGCCAGGGCGTGGCGGGCGCCTTCGTCCCGCAGCAGTCCGGCCATGGCGTGGCTCAGGGCGTGGGGGTCGCCCACCGGCACCAGCGCGCCGGTGTCCTGATCCCGGATCAGCTCCTCGGCCCCCAGGCTGCGGGTGGCGAGCACCGGCAGGCCGTGGGACCACGCCTCCAGGATCACGTTGCCCAGGGGCTCGTGGCGGGACGGACACACGAACAGGTCCGCCAGCTCGTAGTAGGGCGCCGGATCGTTCTGCCAGCCCGCCCAGTGCAGGCGCCGGTCCAGGTCGAGTTCCGTGGCCTGGGAGCGCAGCTCCGCCGCCAGGGGGCCGTCCCCCACGACAATGAGGTGCACCGGCCGTTCGCCGACGGCGGCGGGCAGGTCGGAAAACGCGGTCAGCAGGTCGGCGAAGCCCTTGTTGGGGTGCAGCCGGCCCAGGGCGGTGACCACCAGGGCGTCGGCGGGCAGGCCCAGAGCGGTGCGCAGCCGCTGCAGCTCAGCCGGGTCCGCCGGCGCCGCCGCCTCCACGAAGTTGCCGATGGGGAACACCCGGCGGGCGGGCAGCCCGCCGCGCACCAGGTAGTCGCAGATGCCCCGGGTATTGCCCACCCAGGCATGGGCGTGGCGGTAGCCCTTGAGGTCGTAGTAGCCCCCCAGGCGGGCCACATGCACCGGCCGGCGCCCGGGGCGCAGGTGGGTCAGGCGGGTGGCCCGGCCCATGTAGGTCTGGACGATGTCCGCATTGAACCGGCGCGCGGCCTTGCCGATGCGCCGGCGGGCCGCCAGGTCCCAGACGCTGCGCATGGGCACCGCCTGCACCACCGCCGGGTCCAGCTGGGCGGCCACTGCGCTGTGGGGCGGGCACA
>DATFLO010000202.1:0-6536 GCA_035267605.1 Gammaproteobacteria bacterium | reverse complement strand
GACCTCGAGGACGCCGTCCTGGAGGAGGTCGCGGGGCTCGCCCGCGGCCGCGAGCTGGCCCGCGGCGAGCCGCTGTTCCGGGCCGGCGACCCCTTTCATGCCTTCTTCGTGCTCGACGACGGGCACATCCAGCTGTCGCGGCTGGCCCCGAGCGGCCACGAGAAGGTGGTGGAGATCATCGGGCCGGGCGAGACCTTCGCCGAGGCGGTGCTGTTCATGGCCGGCGGCAAGTATCCGGTGGACGCGCGCGCCCTCGAGGCGAGCCGGCTGCTGGCGATCGACGCCGAGGGCTTCAACCGCCTGCTCGATACCCGCCAGGGGCTGGCGCGCAACCTGCTGGGGGCCATGAGCAAGCGCCTGCACCGCCTGGTGCAGGATGTTGCCGCGCTCACCCTGGAGGACGCCACCGGCCGTGTGGTGGGCTACCTGCTGGCCCAGCTGGACGCCGATCCGGCTTCCGGCGCGGAGATCCATCTGCCCGCCAAGAAGGCGGCCATCGCCAGCCGCCTGGGTATTCAGCCCGAGACCTTCTCGCGCGTTCTGGGCCGCCTGCGCGAGGGCGGCGCCATCGAGGTGGCCGGTGACACCGTGCGCATCCTCGACCCGGAGCGGCTGCACCACGACCTGGAGTAGTGGGGGGTGGGGCGGCGGGGGTGCGCGCGCCATAAGTTGCATTTTTGATTCGGGTCAATGCGCCCGGTCGGCGTCCGCGGTGGAATGCCCGGGCGTTTCGGTAAGGAGATCCCATGCACCCCCGCAACCGCTGGTTTATCGTCTGTTCCCTGGCCTACGCCGTGCTCGGCGGCGTCTTCGGCGTGCTGCAGACGGTGGCGCCGGGCCTGGTGCCCGGGCTGCCGGCGCGGGCCCATGCCCACATCATGCTGCTCGGCTTCGTCACCATGATGATCTACGGCGTGGGCCTGCACGTGCTGCCGCGCTTCGCCAACCGGCCGTTGCACTGGGAGCGCCTGGCCAATGCCCAGTTCTGGATGGCCAACGCCGGTCTGATCCTGATCGTGGCGGGCTGGCTGGTCTACTGGAAGCCGTTGCTGGTGGTCGGCGGCGCCCTGGCCTGGGCCGCCATGGTGGCCTTCGCCTACAACATCATCCGCTCGGTCTCCGCCAAACCCCCGGCGGCCGATGCGCAAACGTCCGAGCCGCCAACGGCAGGGGAGGACTGACGCATGACCCAGTACCACGGCTGCGATCTGCCCGATGACCTCTATTACGACCTGGACTACGTCTGGGTGCGGCCCGAGGAGGACGGCACCTACACCCTGGGCATCACCGACCCCGCCCAGACCATGAGCGGCCGGGTGCAGTACGCCCGCTTCAAGAAGCCGGGCAAGCACATCAAGGCCGGCAAACCGGTGGGCCGGCTTGAGTCCAGCAAGTGGGCCGGCGGCGTGCCCTCGCCCTTCGACGGCGAGATCGTCGAGGTCAACCCGCTGATGGAGGACGACCCCGGCCACGTCAACGTCGACCCCTACGGCGACGCCTGGCTGGTTCGCCTGCGGCCGGACGATGCCGGCACCGCCCGCGAGCACCTCTATGTGGGCGAGGAGGCCGAGAAGGGTCTGAAGGAGTGGATCGACCGCTACGACGTCTACTGCATGCGCTGTGCCACCGGTGAGGGCCAGCAGGAGGCCGAGTCGTGAGGGTGACCCTGCTGGTGTCCGAGTGGTGCTCGGTGTGCCCCACGGCCGAGCGCACGTGGCGCCAGGTCAACGCCGAGAGGGACTTCGACCTGGAGGTCCTCGACGTCGGCCAGCCCGAGGGCCGCAAGCTCATCGCCGAGAAGCTGATCAAGTCGGTGCCGGCAACGCTGGTGGACGGCGAGCTCAAGAAGGTGGGGCCGCCCTCGGCGGAGGAGGCCCGGCAGCTGGTGGCCGAGGCCCCGGAGCGCGAGGGCGGCGCCGCCGAGGACGAGGCCGCGGCCACCCTCACCATGCGCCGCGGCCCGCGCCATCTGGTGCGCGCGGCGGTGGTCAATCTCACCCTGGCCGGGCTCATGCTGGTGGTGAGCGGCGACCTGTGGGGGCGGCCGATGGCCTGGCTGTCGCCGCAGGCGGCGATCGGCCTGTTCCATATCTTCACCTACGGCTTCGTCGCCTTCATGATCTTCGGCGTCGCCGAGCACATGCTGCCCCGCTTCACCGGGCACCCGATCCGCACCGGCTGGCTGCAGAGCGCCCAGCTGGGCCTGTTGCAGGGCGGGTTGTGGCTGTTCGTGGTCGGCCGCGTGCTGGAGTCCACCGCCGTTGCCGGAAGCGGCGCCAGCCTCATGTGGCTGGGCGTGGTGACCGCCGCCGTGCGCCTGGTGCCGCTGGTGGCCCGGCCCTCCGTGGACCAGGCCTAGACCCGTAGGCGCCCGGGGCTTGCGTCGCCGGGGCCCGGGCGGCTATACTTCCGCGCTTTCTCCGGGGGACCCTCCCCCAGAAACCGAGTTTTTCGGAGCGGGCTCGATGAAGACCTATTCGGCGAAACCGGACGAGGTGCAGCGCAGCTGGTACGTTGTGGACGCCAGCCAGTACCGGCTCGGGCGCCTGGCCACCGAGGTGGCGCGGCGGCTGCGCGGCAAGCACAAGCCGGAGTATACCCCCCACGTGGATACCGGGGATTACGTGGTGGTCATCAACGCGGAGCAGATCCAGGTGACCGGCCGCAAGACCATGGACAAGGTCTACCGGCACCACACCGGCTATCCCGGCGGGGTCAAGGAGATCCCGTTCTGGAAGCAGAACGCGGAGCACCCCGAGCGCATCATCGAGGACGCCGTGCGGGGAATGCTGCCCAAGAACCGGCTGGGGCGGCAGATGTACAAGAAGCTCAAGGTCTACGCCGGCAGCGAACACCCGCACCAGGCCCAGCAGCCGGTGCAGCTGGAGCTCTGAGGGAGCGACGAGCATGGCACAGCAGGAACAGTATTACGGCACCGGACGCCGCAAGCGGTCCACCGCCCGCGTCTTCCTCCGTCCCGGCAGCGGCCGGGTCGAGGTCAACGGCAAGTCCCTGGAGGACTACCTGCCGCGCGAGACCGCGCGCATGATCGTCCGCCAGCCGCTGGATCTGACCGAAACCGGCGACCAGTTCGACCTCAAGGTCAACGTCGACGGCGGCGGGCTGAGCGGTCAGGCCGGCGCCATCCGCCACGGCCTGGCGCGCGCCCTGGTGGCCTACAACCCGCAGCTGCGCCCGACCCTCAAGCGGGCCGGTCTGCTCACCCGCGACGCCCGCCAGGTGGAGCGCAAGAAGATCGGCAAGCGCAAGGCCCGGCGCAGCCCGCAGTTCTCCAAGCGTTAACGCCCCTGGCTGGATCGGGAGCGAGCGAAAGGCCACCCCCTGCGGTGGCCTTTTGTTATTCCGGGGGCTGTGCTTTCATGGGCGGGCACGAAGCGCTGGATCCGGTCCCCCCGCCCGTTTCGTATTTCCCGTAACTGAGCGAGGTCGATTCGCGTCATGAGCACGCCCGTGCGCGTGGGCATACTCGGCGGCTCCGGCTATACCGGCGTGGAGCTGCTGCGCCTGCTCGCCACCCATCCGGGGGCGCAGGTGGTGGCGGTCACCTCGCGCCAGGCCGCCGGCCAGCCGGTGACGGCCATGTTCCCGTCGCTGCGGGGCTGGGTCGACCTGGCCTTCGAGGAGCCCGACCCCCAGCGCCTGGCCGAGCGCTGTGACGTGGTCTTCTGCGGCGTGCCCCACGGCGTGGCCATGCGCCAGGTGCCGCAGCTGCTGGCGGCGGGGGTGCGGGTGGTGGACCTGTCCGCCGACTTCCGCATCCGCGACCGCGCCGTGTTCGAGCACTGGTACGGCGAGACCCACGCCGCGCCGGAGTGGCTGGAGCAGGCCGTCTACGGCCTGCCCGAGGTGAATGCCGCGGCCATCCGCGAGGCCGGGCTGGTGGCCAACCCGGGGTGCTACCCCACCTCGGTGCAGCTGGCCCTGCTGCCGCTGCTGGAGGCCGGTCTGGCCGAGACCGAGGGGCTGATCGCCGATGCCAAGTCCGGGGCCAGCGGCGCCGGGCGCGAGGCCCGTACCCACCTGCTGCTGGCCGAGGCCAGCGACAGCATGAGCGCCTATGGCGCCGGTGGCCACCGCCACCTGCCGGAGATGGTGCAGGGCCTGGAACGGGCCGTCGGCGGGGCCGTGGACCTCACCTTCGTCCCCCACCTGACCCCCATGATCCGCGGCATCCACGCCACCTGCTACGCCCGCCTGACCGACCCCGCGGCCGACCTGCAGGCGGTTTACGAGCAGCGCTACGCCGGCTCGGCGTTCGTGGATGTGATGCCGGCCGGCAGCCACCCCGCCACGCGCTCGGTGCGGGGCTCCAACTTCTGCCGGCTGGCCCTGCACCGGCCCGGCGATGGCCGCCAGGCGGTGGTGCTGGCGGTGATCGACAACCTGGTCAAGGGCGCCGCCGGACAGGCGGTGCAGAACATGAACCTGATGTTCGGGCTGGCCGAGGACGCCGGGCTTGCAGCGCCGCCGGTGATGCCGTAGGCCCCAGAGGGAACCGTGGACCGACGCTACGCCTCGCTTGTCCTGCTGTTGCACCCCAACCGCGGTCGGCCGCGGACGCTCTACATCCGGCGCGTGCTATTCTACCTCGTGGTTCTGGCCGTCCTGGCGGGCGTTCCCGGTGCCATCTGGGGCGCCTTCGAGCTCGGCCAGGTGTGGCGGGAGCAGAGCATCGCCCACCTGGAAGACCAGGCGGACCGCCTGGCCGCGGAGAAGGCCCGGACGCAGGATCAGCTGGCCCAGCTGCGCGACCGCGTCGGCGAGCTGGAATCGGCCAAGGCTATCCGCTCCGGGGAGGTGCGCAAGCTGCGCCAGCTCATGAGCGACCTGCAGGGGCGGATCAACGATCTCCAGGACGAGGTGGGCTTCTATCGCAGCATCCTCGATCCGGAGAAGGCGTCGCGCGACGCCAGCGTCAAGGACCTGCACGTGCGCCCGGTGGACGGCGCCGGGCAGGACTACGCCTACACCTTCAAGCTGGTGCAGGGCGTGGCCAAGAAGGACCCGGTTCGCGGCTACGTGCGCCTGGCGGTGGCCTATCTCGACGCCGACCACGAGGAGAAGACCCTCTTCTTCCCGGAGGGGTCCCGGTACCGCAAGCGGGGCCAGAAGGTGGAGTTCCGGTACTTCCAGAACTTCAGCGGCCGCATCGAGCTGCCCGAGAAAGCGGAGCCGTTGCGGGTCACCGTCCAGCTCTACGCCCGCCACAGCCTGGGGGAGCTGCTGAGTCAGACCCACGCCTGGGAGAAGCTGGTCCAGGCCCAAGGCAAGGAAGACAGCGATGCTGCACAAAAAACGTAAGGTGAACACGGGGGGGACCCTTGAGACCATGATTGGGTCCGGCACATCCATCAAGGGGGACGTCACCTTCGAGGGCGGGCTGCGTATCGACGGCACCGTGGAAGGGACCGTCTCCGCGCCCGACGGCAGCGGCAGCCGGCTGGTAATCACCGACCAGGCAGAGATCCGCGGCGAGGTGCACGTGCCCAATGTGGTCATCAATGGCCGCATCATCGGCAACGTGCACGCCAGCGAGCGGCTCGAGCTGCACGCCCAGGCCAGCGTCGAGGGCGACCTCTTCTACGAGGTCATCCAGATGGAGGAGGGGGCGGGCATCACAGGAACTTGCTCCCACATCTCGACCACTAACCAGGGGAAGGCATCGGCCTTGCCGCCCAAGTCCGAAAAGCCCGAGGTGCTCGAGGGCACCGGCAAGGCGGCCGAAGCCCCGGGCGAAGCCCCCGCCAAGGCGACGGGCGGCGGGAGCAAGAGCCAGACCGGCTGACTGCCGGCGGCGGGCTTTTGACATGCCTGCCGCGATGCCCTAGCTTTTCCGAGCCCCGCCCCGGTCCGCCGGGGCGGAACCGAAGCTGCTACCGAACCCCCGTTTCGCAGGGAGGAAACCATGGCGGAAGCCACGGTCGGCCAAGAGGCCCATACCGAACAGACGTCCCAACCGATCGAGCTCACTGACAGCGCAGTGGCCAAGCTCAAGGAGCTGATCGATCAGGAGGGCAATCCCGATCTCATGCTGCGGGTGTTCGTCACCGGCGGCGGATGCTCCGGGTTCCAGTACGGGTTCACCTTCGATGAGAACCGCCAGGAGGCCGACACGGTCATCGAGAAGGGTGGCGTCACCATGCTGGTGGACATGATGAGCATCCAGTACCTGATGGGCGCCAGCATCGACTACAAGGAAGACCTGGAGGGCGCCCAGTTCATGATCAACAACCCCAATGCCACCACCACTTGCGGGTGTGGCTCCTCTTTCGGGGTGTAGACGAAGCCGGCTTCCTTCTTCCTGGAAGTAAAAAGCCCGGTCTCCTCACGGAGACCGGGCTTTTTTTGCCGTGGCCTGCGGCCGGGACAGGCCAGGCGCCCGCCGCAGCGGGTGATGCGGATCCGACAGCTAGTCGCTGGTGGCGACCTGGGTGGCGGGGTGGCCCACGGCGTCGAGCCAGGCGGCGAAATGGTGCCGCCGTGCATTGAAGGCTTGCCGGTACTGCTTGGGCAGG
>DATFLO010000201.1:0-18745 GCA_035267605.1 Gammaproteobacteria bacterium | reverse complement strand
ACGTCCAGGGCGTAGTCCACGTAGCGCTCGAAGCCCATGCCCGACTCGAAGACGAAGGGCAGGTCGCCGCAGCGGTCCGGGTCGGTGTCCAGCCAGACCTGGGAGCGGTAGCTCAGGAAGCCGTTGGGGCGGCCCTCGGTGAACGGGGAGTTGGCGAACAGGGCGGTGGCGATGGGCTGCAGGGCCAGGCCCACCCGGAACTTCTGGATCATGTCCGCCTCGGAGCCGAAATCCAGATTGGCCTGCACCGTGGCGGTGCGGTACATCATCTCCAGGGCGTGGCCGCCCCGGGTGGGCATGTAGTCGGTCATGATGCCGTAGCGCTTCTTGGGCATCTGCGGGATGTCCTGGAGGCGCCACTTGGGCTGGAAGCCCACCCCCAGGAGGGCCACCCCCAGGGGATCGGCCACCTCCTTCACCTCCTTGAGGTGCTCGTTCACCTCGCGGCAGGTGTCGTGCAGGGAGTCCAGGGGCTCGCCGGAGAGCTCCACCTGGCCGCCGGGCTCCAGGGTCACCGAGCCCTTGTTCATCTTGAGGGCGATGGTGCGGCCGTCCTCCTCCACCGGCGTCCAGCCGTAGCGAGTCAGCCCCTGCAGCACGCGCTCGATGCCGCGCTCGCCGTCGAAGGGCAGGGGGCGCAGGCTGTCGGTGCAGAAGCCGAACTTCTCGTGCTCGGTGCCGATGCGCCAGGCGTCGCGGGGCTTGCTGCCGGCCTCCAGGTAGCGCACCAGCTGGTCGCGGTGGTGGACCACCTCCTCGAGGTCGGGAGGAGGGGCGGGTTGGCTGGTCAAGGCGTTCCTTTCCTCGCGATGGGGAAGGGGGGCGGGGGCTGACCGAACGGTCATTCTCCCCCGCGCCCGGGCCGGGCTGCAAATGCCCCCGCCGGCCTACTCCATGCCGCGCAGGATGCGGTAGAGGGTAACGAAGTCGTCGATGGCGCCGAGCAGGGCCTCCGGGTCGGACTGGGTTACCGGCAGGGTACGGCCCATGTCCAGCCCCCCGGTCTTCAGCCGCATCTTGTGCAGGCGGGCGTCCCAGAAGGCGTCGTCGGCTTCCTGCTCCGCGGGCGCCGACCGGAACTTCCAGTCCTGGAAGTTGGCCAGGCGCAGCGCCGGGCGCCGGGCGTCGAGGCGGTCGGCCATGGCCAGGCGATCGGTGTCCCAGGTCTCGGTCTTGGCCACCACCTGGGTGTGGACGCCGAACTGGCTCACCGCCACCCCCAGGTAGGGGTATTTCTTGTAGCCGCGCTTTTCCGGACCGAAGGCCACCCAGGTATCCTCGGGCGGGTTGACGCTGCGCCGGGCGTGCTTGGCCACGTGCGGGAACAGGGGCTCGCCAGCCTTCTGCGACAGCGGCTGCGCGATGTCGTCCCCCAATTCCTTGAGCTTGGGGTGGATGCGCTCCCGGATGGCTTGCATGCGCTCCTCGAACCCGGGGATGGTGAACACCTCCAGGTCCTGCTGGGAAAACATGGGCATGCCCGACTCCCCTGATTGCGAAGAAGGTTGGCCGCCCGCGCCGTGCGCGGGCGCCCGGTAGCCTACCATGAATGACGCGGTCTCCCACTCGGACAATCCGGACACCGCCGCGCACGCCCCGCCGCGGCCGGCCGCCGGCGGCGTGGTGCGGGTGGCGGTGCCGGTGCCGCTGCGCCGGCTGTTCGACTACCTGCCGCCGGCGTCAGGTCCCGCCCCGGTCCCCGGGGTCCGGGTCCGGGTGCCCTTGCGCGGCCAGATGCGGGTGGGGGTGGTGGTGGACACGCCGGATGCCGCCGCGGTGGATCCGTCCCGGCTGCGCCCGGTGGCCGAGGTGCTGGACGCCGAGCCGCTGTGGCCGCCGGTGCTGCTGGGCCTGATCCGCTGGGCGGCGGCCTACTACCACCACCCCGAGGGCGAGGTGCTCGCCGCCGCCCTGCCGGGCGCGCTGGCCAAGGGCGGGCGGCCGCCGGAGCCGCCGCGGCTGTGGCGGCTCACGGACGCCGGCCGCGCAGTGGATCCCGACACCCTCAAGCGGGCGCCGCGCCAGCGCGACCTGCTCGCGGCCCTGATCGACGGGCCGCAGTCCGAGGCCGAGCTGCGCACCATCGCCCCCAGCCTGCGCGGGCCGCTGGGCCGCCTGCACGAGCAGGGCTGGGTGGCGCCGGAGTCGGGGGCGCGGGTGGCCGCCCCGGAGGTGGCGCCGGCGCCCGGTCCCGAGCCCAATCCCGCCCAGGCCGAGGCGGTGGCCGCCGTCCAGGCCGCCGAGGGCTTCACGCCCTTCCTGCTGGAGGGCATCACCGGCAGCGGCAAGACCGAGGTCTACCTGCGCGCCATGCAGCCGGTGATCGCGGCGGGCCGCCAGGTGCTGGTGCTGGTGCCGGAGATCGCCCTGACCCCGCAGCTGCTGGCCCGCTTCCGCCACCGCCTGGGGGCGCGCCTGGCCGTGCTGCACTCCGGCCTGGCCGACGGCGAGCGCCTGGCCGGCTGGGAGGCGGCGCGCTCGGGCGAGGCCCAGGTGATCATCGGCACCCGCTCGGCGGTGTTCACGCCGCTGAAAGACCCGGGCCTGATCGTGGTGGACGAGGAGCACGACCCCAGCTTCAAGCAGCAGGAGGGCTTCCGCTACCACGCCCGCGACCTGGCCCTGGTGCGCGGCGACCGCGAGGGCGTTCCGGTGGTGCTGGGCTCGGCCACGCCCAGCCTGGAGAGCCTGTACAACGCCGAGCGCGGTCGCTACCGGCGGCTGCACCTGCCGGAGCGGGCGGGCGGGGCCAGCCTGCCCGAGGTGGGCCTGATCGACATGCGCGGGGTGAGCGCCGAGGGCGGCCTGGCGCCCGGGCTGCTGCGCGAGATCGCCGCCACCGTGGCGCGCGGCGAGCAGGCCCTGCTGTTCCTCAACCGCCGCGGCTACGCCCCGGCCCTGCTGTGCCCTTCCTGCGGCTGGAGCCAGGACTGCCCGCACTGCGACCGGCCCATGACCTACCACCAGGGCCGGCGCATGCTGCTGTGCCACCTGTGCGGCCACAGCCGCGGCGTGCCGGTGCAGTGCCCGGAGGCGGACTGCGGCAACCCGGACCTGCAGACCGTGGGCCTGGGGGTGGAGCAGCTGGAGCGCACCCTGGCGGCCGAGCTGCCGGAGGCGCGCATGGTGCGCGTGGACCGCGACACCACCAGTCGCAAGGGGGCCCTGGAGGCCAAGCTGGACGACATCGCCGCCGGCCGCGCGCAGGTGGTGGTGGGCACGCAGATGGTGGTCAAGGGCCACCACTTCCCGGGGGTGACCCTGGTGGGCGTGGTGGCCGCCGACGGCGGCCTCTACTCGGGCGACTTCCGCGCCCGCGAGCGGCTGTTCCAGCAGATCCTGCAGGTGGCCGGCCGCGCCGGCCGGGCCGAGCGCCCGGGCCAAGTGTGGGTGCAGACCTACCACCCGGACCACCCCATGTTCGCCCACCTCAAGGCCCACGACTACGCCGCCTTCGCCGCCGAGGAGCTGGCCGAGCGCCGCGCCGCCATGCTGCCGCCGTTCGCGCCGCTGGCCCTGCTGCGCGCCGAGGCCCCGGACGCCGACGCCGCGCGCGCCTTCCTGGAGCAGGCCCGCGACCTGGGCGAGGCGCAGGCCGTCCCCGAGGTCCTGTTCCTGGGCCCCGCGCCCGCCCCGCTGGAGCGCCTGCAGGGCCTGTCCCGCGCCCAGCTCCTGGTCACCGCCCCCGACCGCAACCGCCTCCACCGCGCCCTCGGCCCCTGGGCCCCGGCCCTCGAGGACATCCGCACCCGCCCCGGGCTGAGGTGGTCGCTGGATGTGGATCCGGGGGATTTGTTTTGAAACGGCAGTGTTAAGTTTTAAGTGTTAAGTTTTAAGGGCGACGGGTGGGGAAGATTTGGACTTCTGGGCCTGCTATCGAAGCCCGGGGCTCTTTCCGACCATGAAACCGAAAAAAAGTCTCGGATCCAACTTCTTAAAACTTAAAACTTAAAACTTAAAACTTAAAACTTAAAACTTAAAACTTAAAACTATGCCTTCCTCCGAACCCACCCCCCAGACCCTGACCAACCCCGTGGCCCGCTATTTCCTCGCCACCCGCCCGGCGTTCCTGTCGGCGAGCGCGCTGGCGGCGCTGCTGGGGGTGGCGGCCGCGGCCTTCGACGGGGTGGCGGTGGTGCCGTGGGCGGCGGTGCTGACCGTGCTCGGGGCGGTGGTGGTGCACGGCGGGATCAACGTCCTCAACGACTACTACGACGCCATCGGCGGCAGCGACGGCATCAATGCCGAGCGCATCTTCCCGTTCACCGGCGGCAGCCGCTTCATCCAGAATGGGGTGCTGACGCCGCGGCAGACGGCGCGGCTCGGCTGGTCGCTGCTGGCGGCGGGGGCGGTGATCGGCCTGGTGCTGGCGGCGGCGGCCGGGCCGGGGCTGCTGGCCATCGGGCTGGTGGGCCTGGTCATCGGCTGGGCCTACTCCGCCCGCGGCGTGAACCTGGCCGGGCGCGGCCTGGGCGAGGTGGCGGTGGTCGTGGGCTTCGGCCTGCTGATCCCGCTCGGCGCCGACTGGGTCCAGCGCGCCGCTTTCGCCTGGACGCCGCTGGCGGCGGGCCTGCCCTTCGGGCTGCTGACCCTGAACCTGCTGTACGTCAACCAGTTTCCCGACCACCGCGCCGACGCCGCGGCCGGCAAGCGCCACTGGGTGGTGATCCTGGGGCCGCGCCGGGCGCGCTGGGTCTACGGAGTCATCGGCGTGGCCGCCTACGCCACGCTGATCGCGGCCGTGGCCGCCGGGACCCTGCCGCTCGCGGCGCTGGCCGCCCTGGCCCCGGCCTGGCTGTCGCTGCGCGCCTTCTCCGGCCTGCTGCAGTTCGCCGAGTCGCCCGCCTTCCTGGAGCCGGCCATCCGCCGCTCCATCAACGCCCTGACCGCCTTCGGCGTGATCCTGGCCGGGGCGCTGGCGCTGGCGGGGTAGGGGGCGATCCCCCTGGCGGTCGTTGCCAGCCCCTCCGGGCCGGGGTTCGGCGGCTCGGGCCTGGCGGGAGGTTGCTTCGTCGCTTCGCTCCTCGCAATGACCCGGTGGGCTGGGCGGGGCCGTTCCCTTCCGCCGTCATCGCGACGGGCCGGAGGCCCCGTTCGGGAGATTGCTTCGCTGGGCTCGCAATGACGGGTGCGTCTGAGGCCCGCAGCGGTCCCTGCCGTCATCGCGAGCCCCGCCACTTAGCCGGCCCGGGAACCGGGGCCTTGCCCACCCCCCTTCAGAGGCTTAGCAGGGCGTTGAAAAACGTCGCGAGGAGGCCATATGCAAGGCGCACACCGCGCAGCGACTGAGGCATATCAGGTAGATAGGTGAAGGAGCGAGCAGTGCGCAACGCCGCAGATGGCCTCCGCAGCAGTTTTTCAACGCCCTGTTAGTGGCGGGGCGCGGCGATCTCCCGGGGCGGGGCTCCATTCGGGAGAGGCTTCACTGCCTTTTTATGACGGCAATGGGCCCCGCGTTGACGCTCGCCCGGCGAGGCGGCAAACTTCGCCCATCTCAGACGACTACGTCTCCCTCCCTGAGCCTTTTTCCAAGGATCGCCGGGTGTTGACCTTCCAGCAGCTGATCTTCGCCCTGGAGCGCTACTGGGCCGAGCAGGGCTGCGTTATCCAGCAGCCCTACGACGTCGAGGTGGGCGCGGGCACTTTCCACCCCGCCACCTTCCTGCGCTCGCTGGGGCCCGAGCCGTGGCGCGCCGCCTACGTGCAGCCCTCGCGCCGGCCCACCGACGGCCGCTACGGCGACAACCCCAACCGCCTGCAGTACTACTACCAGTTCCAGGTGGTCCTGAAGCCGTCGCCGCTGGCCATCCAGGAGCTGTTCCTGGGCTCGCTGCGCGCCCTGGGCGTGGACCCGCTGGTGCACGACATCCGCTTCGTGGAGGACGACTGGGAGTCGCCCACCCTGGGCGCCTGGGGTCTGGGCTGGGAGGTGTGGCTCAACGGCATGGAGATCGCCCAGTTCACCTACTTCCAGCAGGCGGGGGGCTTCGACTGCCGGCCGGTGACCGGCGAGCTCACCTACGGCCTGGAGCGCATCGCCATGTACCTGCAGGCGGTGGAGTCGGTGTACGACCTGGCCTGGAACGAGCAGCTGTCCTACGGCGAGGTCTCCCACCAGAACGAGGTGGAGTTCTCCCGCTACAACTTCGAGCTGGCCGACACCGACCTGCTGTTCCACCAGTTCACCGCCTTCGAGGCCGAGTGCAACCGCCTGCTGGAGGCGGGCCTGCCGCTGCCGGCCTATGACCACTGCCTCAAGTGCTCGCACGTGTTCAACATGCTCGACGCCCGCCACGCCATCAGCGTTACCGAGCGGGCCCGCTACATCGGCCGCGTGCGCGACCTGGCCAAGGGCTGCGCCGAGGGCTATCTCAACCAGCGTGAGCAGCTGGGCTACCCGCTGCTCAAGGAGGGGGCGCAATGAGCTCGCGACCCTTGCTGCTGGAGATCGGCGTGGAGGAGCTGCCGGCGGGGATGCAGCAGCCGCTGGTGAGCGGCCTGCGCGATCGCCTGGTGAGCGCCCTGTCCGAGCACGACCTGCTGGGGGAGGGGGAGGCCCGGATCTATTCCACGCCGCGTCGGCTGGCGGTGTGGCTCCCGGCGGTGGCCGAGCGCCAGCCCGACCGCGAGGTGGAGCACCGCGGCCCGCCGGTGTCCGCCGCCTTCGACGACGCCGGCAATCCCACCAAGGCCGCCACCGGCTTCGCCGCCCGCTTCGGCGCGGATGCCTCCGACCTGGAGCGCCGCGCCACCGATCAGGGCGAGTACCTGTACTACACCGAGCAGCAGATCGGCCGGCAGGCCGGCGAGGTGCTGACCGGGGTGCTGCCCAGGGCGATCACCGAGCTGCCCGTGCCCAAGCGCATGCGCTGGGGCGAGATGGAGTGGGGCTTCGCGCGTCCGGTGCACTGGGTGCTGGCGCTGTTCGGCGAGGACGTGGTGCCCTTCGAGGTGGGCGGCATCGCCGCCGACCGCTTCACCCGCGGCCACCGCTACCACGCCCCGGATCCGGTGCACCTGGCCGCCGCCGACGCCGGCGCCTACACCGGCCTGCTGCGCGAGAACTTCGTGGAGGCCGACGCCGACGAGCGCCGCCGCCAGATCGAGGCCGAGGTGCGCCATCAGGCCGAGGCCGCCGGCGGCCGGCTGCCGGACAGCCAGGTGGTGACCGACCTGCTGGGCGAGGTGACCGGCCTGGTGGAGTGGCCGGTGGCCTTCACCGGCGCCTTCGACGCCAAATTCCTGGAGCTGCCCCGCGAGGTCCCGGAGACCTCCATGGAGAAGCACCAGAAGTTCTTCCCGGTGGAGGACGGGAAGGGCAACCTGCTGGCCGCTTTCGTGGCCGTGGCCAACATCGACTCCAAGGATCCCGGCGCCCTGCGCGCCGGCCACGAGCGGGTGCTGCGGGCGCGCCTGGAGGACGGCGCCTTCTTCTGGGAGGCCGACCGCAAGCGGGCCCTGGCCGACCGCGTCGACGACCTCAGGCACGTGGTGTTCCAGGCCAAGCTCGGCACCCTGTACGACAAGGCCGAGCGCCTGGCCACCCTGGCCCCGGCGGTGAGCGAGGCCTTCGACCCGTCGCTGGCGGCGCTGGCCGAGCGCGCCGGCTGGCTGGCCAAGGCCGACCTGCTCACCGACATGGTCGACGAGTTCGACTCCCTGCAGGGCATCATGGGCGGCTACTACGCCCGCGAGGACGGTGAGGACCCGCAGGTGGCCGCCGCCCTGGCCGAGCAGTACCGCCCCGGCCACGCCGGCGACGCCCTGCCCGAGTCCGGCACCGGCACCGCCCTGGCCATCGCCGACCGCCTCGACACCATGGTCGGCTGCTTCGGCATCGGCCTGGAGCCCACCGGCACCAAGGACCCCTTCGCCCTGCGCCGGGCCGCCATCGGCATCCAGCGCATGGCCATCGAGAAGGCCATCCACCTCGACCTGCCGACGCTCGTCCGGCGCGCCTACCGGGCCTTCGGCAGCCGCATGGAGCGCGGCGAGGACGAGGTGGCCGAGGCCGTGCTCGACTTCCTCAACGAGCGCCTGGAGCCCATGTACGTGGAGGCGGTGGGCCGGCCGGTGCACCGCGACGTGGTGGCCGAGGCGCTGCGGGTGGCTAAGGAGCATGGCAAGGAAGACGAGTCCGTTAGCTTGCTAAGTTTTCCTGGGGAGGAAGACGAGCTGCAGTCACGGGGAAAGGTCGCGTGGCCGGACAAGAACCACGTGGCGGCCATCCTCAGCCTGCGCCCCAGCGATCCCTACGACGCCCACCTGCGGCTCAAGGGCCTGCTGGCGCTGCTCGCCCATCCCGACGCCGAGGCCCTGATCGCGGCCAACAAGCGCATCGGCAATATCCTGCGCAAGGCCGGGGAGGCCATCCCGGAGCAGTTTGATCCCGGCGCCTTCACCGAGGCCGGGGAGTCGGCCCTGGCCGAGGCCTTCGAGGGCGTGCGGGCGCGCTTCGAGGCGGCGGTGGACGAGGGCGACTACACCAGCGCCCTGCTGGCGCTGGCCGAGCTGCGCGGCCCGGCCGACCGCTTCTTCGACGAGGTGCTGGTGATGGCCGAGGACGACGCCGTCCGGCGCAACCGCCTGGCCCTGCTCCAGACCATCCACGCCGCCTTCCTGCGCGTGGCCGACCTGTCGCGGCTGCCCGGGTGAGCGGCCTGCCGCGCTGCGTGCTGCTCGACCGCGACGGTGTCCTCAACGAGGACCGTCCGGACTACGTCAAGTCGCTGGACGAATGGGCGTGGCAGCCCGGCGTGCTGGAGGCCCTGGCCCGCCTGCACGCCGCCGGGATCAGGGTGGCGGTGGTGACCAACCAGTCCTGCGTGGCCCAGGGCATCCTGAGCCCGGACCGCCTGGAGGCCATCCATGGCCGCATGCGCGCCGAGGTTTCGGAGGCCGGCGGCCGCATCGACGGCGTCTTCTTCTGTCCGCACGTGGATGACGACGCCTGCCTTTGCCGCAAGCCGCTCCCGGGCCTGCTGCATCAGGCGGCCGACTATTTCGGCTGCGACCTGGCGCAGGTGCCCTTCGTGGGCGACGCCGGCCGCGATCTGCTGGCCGCCGTGGCCGCCGGGGCGCGGCCGGTGCTGGTGCGCACCGGCAAGGGCGCGGCCACCGAGTCCGAGGCCCTGCCGCCGGGCACGGCGGTCTTCGACGACCTGCCCGCCTTCGTCGACGCCCTGCTGGGGACCGATCCGGCATGATCGCCGGGCTGCGCTCGGCGCTGTTCTACCTGGGGATGGCCGCGCTCACCCCGCTGTTCGCGCTGCCGCTGCTGGCCGCCTGGCCGCTGCCGTTCCGGGTGCGGGAAGCCCTCGCCCGCGGCTGGTGCCGCAGCGTGCTGATGTGGCTGCGCCTCACCTGCGGCGTGCGCCACCGCGTCGAGGGCCTGGCCAACCTGCCGCCGGGGCCGGCGGTGATCCTGGCCAAGCACCAGTCGGCGTGGGAGACCATCGCCATCCGCACCATCTTTCCCGCCCACCTGTCCTGGGTGCTCAAGCGCGTGCTGTTCCGCATCCCCTTCTTCGGCTGGTCCCTCAAGGCCCTGGAGGAGATCGGCATCGACCGCGGCTCGGCGCGCGAGGCCCTCAGGCAGGTGGAGACCAAGGGGCGGGCCCACCTGCAAGGCGGGCGCTGGGTGGTGGTCTTCCCGGAGGGCACGCGCATGGCCCCCGGCGAATCCGGCAAGTACGCCCAGGGCGGCGCCCGCCTGGCGGTGGCCGGCGGGGTCCCGGTGGTGCCGGTGGCGCTCAACTCCGGGCGCTGCTGGCCGCGTTCCGACTGGCGCAAGCGCCCCGGAACCATCACCCTGCGCATCGGTCCGACCATTGGCACCGACGGCCTGTCCGCGGCCGAGGTCAACCGCCGCGCCCGCGACTGGATCGAGGCCCAGCAGGCGGAGCTGGACGGCGTCGGCGGCTGAGGCGGTCGTGCGCAGGAGCGGCGGTCCTTTGCCGCGCGACCCTGCCTTCGCCGGCACTTGCACCCGACCAGTGCCGTCATTGCGAGCGCAGCGAAGCAATCTCCCGAACGGAGCCCCCGCTCCGGGAGATCGCCGCGCCCCGCCACTAAGCCTCTGAAGGGGGGTGGGCAAGGCCCCGGTTCCCGGGCCGGCTAAGTGGCGGGGCTCGCGATGACGACGAAGGCCCGGTCATCGCCGGCACTTGCGCCCGACCAGTGCCGTCATTGCGAGCGCAGCGAAGCAATCTCCCGAACGGAGCCCCGTTCCGGGAGATCGCCCCGGCGGGGGCCGCCGCTCCAAAGGGATGCGCTGCGATGGTCTCGAATCCCCCAGGGTCCCCATGACCGATATCCAGTTCGCCAACGGTGTCGCCGACTTCGAGCCCACGGAATGGGATGCCCTCGCCGGCGACGACCCCTTCCTGAGCCATGCCTTCCTCGCCGGCCTCGAGCGCACCGGCTGCGTCGGCCATCACACCGGCTGGAATCCCGCCCCGGTGGCGCTGCGCGACGCGGCCGGGCGGCTGATCGGCGCCGCGCCGCTCTACCTCAAGGACCACTCCTTCGGCGAGTTCGTGTTCGACTGGGGCTGGGCCGGCGCGGCGCAGCGCGGCGGCCTTCCCTACTACCCCAAGCTGGTGGCGGCGGTGCCGTTCTCGCCGGTGACCGGATCGCGCCTGCTGATCCACCCCGAGGCGGAAAGCGGCAATATCCGCGATCAGCTGGTGGCCGGGGCCATGGAGCTGGCCGAGCGCTACCAGTGCGGCGCGGTGCAGTGGCTGTTCCCGGACCCCGGCGACCAGACCTTCCTGGAGGATGCCGGCTTCATGGGCCGGCGCGACGTGCAGTTCCACTGGCGCAACCGCGGCTACGCCGACTTCGAGGAGTTCCTGGCCGACTTCTCCTCGAGCAAGCGCAAGCAGGCGCGCAAGGAGCGCCGGCGGGCCGGGGAGCTGGGCTTCGACCTGCGGGTGCGCCACGGCGGCGAGATCACCCCGGCGCAGTGGGCCGCCTTCTTCGAGGGCTACGCCGCCACCACCGAGATGCGCGGCGCGCCCGCCTACCTCAACCGCGCCTTCTTCGAGCACCTCGGCGCCGCCCTCGGCGACCGGGTGGTGCTGATGAGCGCCGAGCGCGACGGCGAGATCGTGGCCTCGGCGCTCAATCTGCGCTCGGACACGGCCCTGTTCGGCCGCTACTGGAGCGCGCGCGAGGAGCACGACTTCCTGCACTTCGAGCTGTGCTTCTATCGGGGGATCGACTACGCCATCGGCCACGGGCTGGAGCGGTTCGAGGGCGGCGCCCAGGGCGAGCACAAGGTCAAGCGCGGCTTCGTGCCCACCCTCACCGGCAGCGCCCACTGGATCCGCCATCCCGGCCTGCGCGACGCCGTGGCCGACTTCCTGGAGCGCGAGCGCCCGGGGGTGGAGGGCTACGCCGAGGAGGCGGCGGCGCACCTGCCGTTCAAGGACGGGGCCGAGGCGGGGGTGCAAGAGGCGGGGGAGTGAAACGGCGGGAGAAAACGCCAAGACGCCAAGACGCCAAGAAAACCGGAGGAGAACTGTACCGGGGCCACCTCCTCGGATGTGCCAACCTTGCCAACGTCGGTCTTTCGGGGCCGGCGTTCCCACGGGCCGCCTTCGCGGTCCGCCCTCAGCCTTGGGGCAACAAGGGCCCCGCCCCCAGCATGCCAATGCCGTCCTTGGCGTCTTGGCGCCTTGGCGTTCCGCCGTCGCCTTATAGCAGCTGGTGGATGATGCGGAAGCCGGCGATGTAGGTGCCGGCGGCGGAGCCCACGGTGGACATGATGAACACCAGCAGGATGCGGGCCACGCGGTTGCGCCACCAGCCCTTGATGCGGGTGATGTCCGAGCGCAGGTTGTCGAAGTCGGCCACCCGCGGCCGGCGCAGGCCGGCCTCGATGGCGGCCACCACCATGCCGGCGCCCACCGTGGGGTTGAGCGAGGTGATGGGGGCGGCGACGAAGGCGCCGAGCACGGTGAGCACGTGGGCGCCGGCGATGGCGGCGCCCAACGCGCTGAGCGCGCCGTTGATGACCACCCACTCGCCCATCAGCCGCAGGCCCAGCTCCGGGCTGCGCTGGAAGCCGATGACGAAGCCCACCGCCACCGCCGTCACCACGATCCAGGGGATGGCCCGCAGCCAGCGCCGGCGCGGGGGCAGCCGGTCCAGCTCCGCCACCGTCTCCGCCGGATCGGACGCATCCGTGCGGCGGAGCTCGGCGGCCATGCCGGCCAGGTGGCCGGCGCCCACCACCGCCAGCACGTGGCCGGGGCCGCCGGACCCCGCCTCCTGGCGCAGGCGGGCGGCCATGTAGCGGTCGCGCTCGCCCACCAGATGCTCGTACAGCTTGGGGGAGTGCTCGGCGAACTCGCCGAAGGTGCTCTCCAGCATGTCGCCTTCCTTGAGGCGCTCGATGTCGTCCTCGGTGACCTCCTCGCGCGACATGAAGCTGGTGAGCAGGCCGCCCATCAGGGCCAGGCGCTGGATCCAGGGCACGCCCCACAGCAGGCGCTTCAGGGTGGTCCCCACCTCGCGGTCGATGAGCCACAGGGGCATGGCGCGCCCCTCGGCGGTCTCCACCGCGGCCCGCATCTCGGCGCCGGGGTCCACCCCCAGCTGCTCGGCCAGGCGCTGCTGGTAGGCGGAGACGGCCAAGTGGGCGGCCAGGGTGCCGGCGCGGCCGTCGCGGATGACCCGGAACAGGTCGGTCTCGCCCCAGCTGTCGGGCTGGGTCAGGGTACGGTAGCGCGAGGCGCACAGCTCCACCGCCACGGCATCGTAGTCGCCGCTGTCGAGCAGGCTGCGCACCTCCTCGGCGCTGGTGCGCGAGACGTGCGCGGTGCCGAGCAGGGTGATGCGGGTGCCGCCGAGCTCCACCGTCTCGGTGGGGCCGGCCCCGTCCCGGCCGGAGGGCTCGGAGACGGCGGGGCTGCTGGTGGTTTCGGACATGGTGTCGCCGTGGGGAGTCAACGTCCCGCAATGGTACCGGAGAGGCCGGGAATCGCCTAACCGGGGCGGAGGCGCCAGCCTACCCGGCCAGGGCCTTGATTTCCTCGAGCACCTGGGCGGCGTGGCCGTCCACCTTGACCTTGCGGTGGGCGTGGCGGACCACGCCGTCGCCGTCGATGACGAAGGTGGAGCGCTCGATGCCCATGACCTGCTTGCCGTACATGTTCTTCTGCTTGAGCACCCCGTAGGCGTTGCACACCGTCTCCTCGGTGTCGGCCAGCAGGGGGAAGGGGAAGTCGTGCTTGGCGGCGAAGCTCCCGTGGCTCTTGAGGCTGTCGCGCGACACGCCCAGGACCTCGGCGCCGAGGGCGGTGAACTGGTCGTACAGGTCGCGGAGCTCCTGCCCCTCCTGGGTGCAGCCGGGGGTGTCGTCGCGCGGGTAGAAGTACAGCACCAGCGGCCGGCCGCGCAGGTCCGACAGGCGCACGGACTCGTCGCGCGTGGCGGCCAGCTCGAAATCGGGGGCGGGGCTGCCCTCGGTCACTTCCTCGCTCATGGCGGCTCCTTCCGGAATCGAACCTTTTTGAAACGACCGGTTTGAAACAGCCGGTTAGAAACAGCCGGGCCCCCGATGGGCGGGCCCGGGCGGCGGCCGGCCGGGCTCAGAAGTCGACGCTGAGCTCGGCGCCGAGGCGCGCCTCCTTGGGCCGCTTGTCGCCGTTGACGTCGGTCTTCTCCCCGGAGACGGCCCCGGCCACGTCGATGTCGTCCTCGGCCAGATGGTTGTTGTCCGCGGCTAGCTGCTCGCCGGCGGCGTCGCGCTTGCCGCAGAAGCCGAAGGCCGCCGGGTTGTCGTACTGGGCGTTGGTGTCGTCGGTGGAGGCGGTGTTGGCCCCGGCCATGGCCTGGCCGCGGGCGCCCACCAGCTGGGTGTCGAGGGCCTGCGCCGGGGTGGCGACGGCCAGCACCGCGCCGGGGACGGCGACTGCCGCGAGGGCGCGGACGCAACGGGCGGGAATGGTCACGGTCGTGGGTCCCCTTGGGCCGTGGAAATTCCTGGTGCCGCGGATCCGACAAAGGTCGGGGAGGCTTCCGGGGAAGGTTCCCGCGACCGTGTTGCAGATTCGAGTCAGGGCTTCTGGGTGCCCGCCCCGTGGATGTACTCGGTGACCTGGCTGTACTCGCTGGAAATGCGGCGGAACAGGTGGTCCAGGCTGATCAGGGCGTGCTCCAGAAGGTTCACGGCGATGTAGGGGTGCTCCACGCGCAGCCGCTTGTACATCTCGCGCGACAACCGCAGCACCTTGGTGGTCTCGGCCCCGGAGGTCATGCGCACCGAGCGCGGCTGCTTGTCGAAGAACGACATCTCGCCGGCCAGCTCGCCCTCGTAGAGGCGGCCGGACTCCACCTCGGCGCCGTGGCTGTCCTTGTGCTCCAGCTTCACCTCCCCGGCCACCACCAGGTACAGGTTCTCGCCCACCTGGCCGATGTCGGCGATGAGATCGTCGCGGTCGAACTCCTCGTAGCTGAGGAAATCCAGCAGGGTGTCGATCTCCTGCAGGGTCATCGACCGGCAGATGTGCTGGTGCTTGAGGAAGTCCGCGAGCTCGACTTTCTGGTTCCCGGTCATCGCCACATGCTCCCTTGGTGGGGTCCCGCTTGGGGGCACTAGTTAGCCTATCAAACCTGGAAACGACCAGGGCGGGGCCGGCCCCGCCCGTGCATTGCCGGTTTTGCCGCTGGCGCCGGCCGAGCCGTCATTGCGAGCGAAGCGACGCAATCTCCCCAGCGGAGCCTCGCCCCCGGAGATTGCCGCAGGCCCTGGCGGGCCTTCGCAATGACCCCGAACCAGCGCCCCCCGCAGGAGCGGTGGCCAAGCCGTCATTGCGAGCGCAGCGACGCGATCTCCCCAGCGGAGCCTCCGCCCCGGGAGATTGCCGCAGGCCCTGGCGGGCCTTCGCAATGACACCGAACCAGCGCCCCGTAGGAGCGGCGGTCCCCGCCGCGGCCTTCACCCCTCACCCTGCCCCTCTTCCCTGCAAGGGGAGAGGGGAGCGGTGGCCAAGCCGTCATCGCGAGCGCAGCGACGCGATCTCCCCGGCGAAGCCTCGCCCCCGGAGATTGCCGCAGGCCCTGGCGGGCCTTCGCAATGACCCCGAACCAGCGCCCCCGCAGGAGCGGCGGCCAAGCCGTCATCGCGAGCGCAGCGACGCGATCTCCCCAGCGGAGCCTCCGCCCCCGGAGATTGCCGCAGGCCCTGGCGGGCCTTCGCAATGACGGCCCGGCTGCCGCCATCCAACGGCTCGGTGGCGGACCTCGCCACGTTACGGCCGGCTTTCGGCCGGGCGTTACGCCTTCTTCTTGGCCGCGCGCTTGAGGCGGGACAGCAGGCGCCGGGCCAGGTCGCCGAACATCTCGGTCTGCGTCGGGTGCGGGTGGATGGCCTCGGCCACCTGGTCCACCGTCAGCCGCCCGGAGACCATCATCACCGCCTCGCCGAGCAGGGTGTCGGCGTGGTCGGCCAGGATGTGCACGCCCAGGACGCGGTGGGTGGCCTTGTCCACCACCATCTTGATCAGGCCGTGGTCCTCGCCCTCGATCATGGCCATGGCGTCGATCTTGACCAGGGTCTTGGCCGATGCGGGATCGAAGCCGCGCTCGGTGGCCTGCTCCTCGGTGAGGCCGGCGAAGGCCGCCTCGGGGCGGGTGAAGATGACGCCGCAGTCCATGGCCTGGTCGTACTTGGCGCGCTCGCCCATGAGGTTGGCCGCGGCCACGCGGCCCTGGGTGGCGGCGGTGTGGGCCAGCATAAGGCCGGGCACCACGTCGCCCACGGCGAAGATGTGGCCGGCGGAGGTGGCGCCGCGGGCGTCCACCCGGATGAAGCCGTTCTCCGTCTCCACCCCGGCGGCGTCGAGGCCGAAGCCCTCGAAGTCCGGCCGCTTGCCGGTGGCCATGACCACGCGGTCGACGGTCACCTGGCGGTCCTTGCCCTCGCTGTCCTGGAAATGGACGGTGAGGTTGCCGGGGGTGCCCTCGATCTTGCCGACCTTGCTGGACAGGTGGAGGGTGAGGTCGTCCTCGTCCTCGAGCAGCTTGCCCAGCTCCTTGGCTACCTCGCCCTCCACCTCGGGCAGGACGCGGTCGGCCACCTCGAAGGTGGTCACCTTGGCGCCGAAGTCGCGGAAGATCTGGGCCATCTCCAGGCCGATGGCGCCGGCGCCCACCACTGCCAGGCGCTTGGGCGGCTCGTCCAGGTCCCAGATGGTGTTGGAGGTCTCCACGCCTTCCAGATCGGCGCCCGGGATGGGCGGCACGAACGGCGGCGCGCCGGTGGCGATGATGGCGGCGCCGAAGGTGAGCTCGTGCTCGTTGCCGTCACTGTCGGTGTAGGCCAGCGAGTGGTCGCCGGTGAGCCGGGCGCGGCCCTCGCGGTAGTCGATCTTCAGGCCCTTGTCGGCCTTGAAGGCCATATCGCCGCGGCTGCCCAGGACGTCCTTGCGGTGGTCCTCCAGGGCCTTCCAGTTGAGCTTGGGCTTGTCGGTGCCCTCCACGCCCAGCAGCTTGTCGCCGGCGCGGTCGCGCATGCGGCTGGCGGCGGCGCGCCAGGCCTTGGACGGGATGCAGCCGCGCCACAGGCACTCGCCGCCCGGCATCGGCGCGTCGTTGATCAGGGCCACCTTGTGGCCGTTCTCGGCCAGGTCGCGGGCGGCGTCCTCGCCGCCGGTGCCGCCGCCGATGACGGCCACCTCGACGTCGTAGTCGCCCTCGGGGATCAGCGAGATGCCGGCGTCCAGCCAGGAGTCCGGGTTCTCGATCAGGCCCTTGAGGTCGCCCAGGTAGCGGGCGGCGTCGGCGCCGTTGATGACCCGGTGGTCGCAGGACAGGGTCAGGCCCATGCCGTCGTCGGTAACCGTGCCCACCGCCAGGATGCCGCTGGCGCCGGGCACCGGGATGGCGTCGAAGTGCTCGATGCCGAACATGCCCAGGTTGGAGAGCATGAACGTGGGGTGCTCGTACTCGGCCGGGGTCAGGCGGCGCTGGCGGGCGCGGTCCACCAGGTCCTTCCAGCCGCTGGCCAGGTCGGTGAGCTCGCGGTTGTTGACGTCGCGCAGCACCGGCACCACCAGGCCGCCCTTGGCCGCCTCCACGGCGATGCCGACGTCGACGTTGGAGCGCTCGACGATCTTGTCGCCGAACTGGTAGGCGTTGTTCATCGCCGGGTGGTTCTTCATGGCCTCGCCGCAGGCGCGCGCCAGCAGCACGGTGAAGCTCACGCCGATGGACTTGGCCGCCTGCTGCAGCCGCTCCGGGTGGGCGTGCAGGCTCACCCGGAACAGCGGCATGCTTAGTGCGTCCTGCATGTTGTGCGCCACCGCCCGCTCCAGCGAGGACATGTCGCGCTCGTGGCCCGGGATGGAGCGCCTGGGCGCGGCGGCGCCGCTGGCCGGCTCGGCGGCCGGACCGCCGGCGGGGGCATTGGCCTGGACGTCGGCGGCGGTGATCTCGCCGTCGGGGCCGGTGCCGGTCAGGCGCTCCAGGTCCACGCCCATGAGGCGGGCCACCACGCGCGCGTAGGGGGTGGCCTTCTTGCCCTTGGGCCGGGGCGCGGGCTGGGCCGGGCCGCCGGCCTGCTGGGGCGCCTCGGCGGCCGGCTGGGACTCGGCCGGCTGGGCCGGCTGGGAGGGCTGGGGCTGGCTGGGCTGTTCGGCCGCGGGCGCCTCGGCCTCGCCGCCGCCACCGCCCCCGCCGCCGGCCGGGGCCTCGGCCTCGGTGGCCTCCACCTCGTCAGCGCTCTCCACCAGGTAGCCGATGGCGTCGCCCACGGGGACGGAGGCGTCCACCGGGGCCAGCGGTCCGGACAGGTAGCCCTCGCGGAAGACCTCCACGTCCATGATGGCCTTGTCGGTCTCCACCTGGGCGACCACATCGCCGCGGCTGACGTGGTCGCCGGGCTGCTTCTCCCACTCCACCAGCACGCCCTCGGTCATGGTGTCCGAGAGCTGCGGCATCTTGATGGTGTAGCTGCTCGCCATAGTCCGTGTCCTGTTGCAGAAGGGCTACCCGGGGGCGGGCCGCTCCGTGGGCGGGCGTTGCCCGGGGGCGCTGCGCCGGTGCCTAGGCCTGTCCCAGCATCTTGCGCGCGGCCTCGGCGACGCCGTCGGCGTCGGGCAGGGCCGCGCGCTCCAGCTTGTGGTTGTACGGCATGGGCACGTCCGCGGCGGTCACGCGGACCGGCGGCGCGTCCAGCTCGAAGAAGCACTCCTCGTTGATCACCGCCATGATCTCGGCGCTCATGCCCACCGGCGCCTCGTCCTCGGTGCAGATCAGCGCCTTGTGGGTCTTGGCCACCGAGGCGCGGATGGTCTCGCCGTCGATGGGCTTGAGGCTGCGCAGGTCGATGACCTCGGCGGAGATGCCCTGTTCCGCCAGCTTGTCGGCGGCGGCCAGGTTCCAGTGGGTGGACATGAGGTAGCCCACCAGGGTGACGTCGGTGCCCTCGCGCACCACCCGGGCGCCCTCGAGCGGCGCGAAGTACTCGTCGTCCGGGACCTCGCCCTTGAGGTTATAGATGGCCTCGTGCTCCAGGATGACCACCGGGTCGTTGCAGCGCACGGCGGTCTTGAGCATGCCGTAGGCGTCCGCCGGGAAGGCCGGGGTCACCACGCGCAGGCCGGAGGTGCCGGCGAACAGCTTCTCCAGCCGGCCGGAGTGCTGGGCGCCGAGCTGGTGGGCGACGCCGCCGGGGCTGCGGATGACCACCGGACAGGAGATCTGGCCGCCGGACATGTAGCGGATCTTGGCGGCG
>DATFLO010000200.1:0-4003 GCA_035267605.1 Gammaproteobacteria bacterium | reverse complement strand
TCCTCGACGGACGGGGGGAGCCGGTGGGGCGGGTGGTGAGCGCCGGCTTCGCCAAGAAGGAGCAGCACGACAACCTGGCCGCCAAGTTCCCGGCCATGGACGGCGGCCTGCCCACGGTGGGGCTGCTGCACACCCAGGTGGAGGGCGCCGAGGCCGGCGAGGCCCACACCCCCTACGCGCCGTCCACGCGCACCGATTTCGAGAAGCCCGGCTACCACTACTGGGCCCTGGGCCACATCCACAAGCGCCAGCAGGTGTTCGCCGACCTGCCGGTGCACTACCCCGGCAACCTGCAGGGCCGCCACCCGCGCGAGCCCGGCCCCAAGGGCGGCAACTGGGTGGAGATCCCGCCCATGGGCCTGGCGCGGGTGGCGTTCGTACCCTTCGCGCCGCTGGAGTGGCAGACGGCGGCGGTGCGCGATCCCGCCGGCGACAGCCTCGACGCCCTGGTAACGGCCCTGGCCGAGGCGGTGCCGGCGACCGAGGCCGGCCGCCGGCTGGTGCGCCTGGAGCTGTCCGGGGCCAGCCCGCTGGCCGAGGAGCTGCGCCGCGAGGACAACCGCGCCGAGTTGGAGGCGCAGCTGGCGGCGCGCCTGGGCGCCCTGGACGTGGAGGTGCGCGCCGGCGACCTGCACCGCCCGGTGGACGTGGAGGAGCTGCGCGCCTCGCCGTCGCCGCTGGCCACCGCCCTGGCCCTGCGTGAGCAGGCGCTCACCGACGACGAGCTGCTCGACCGGCTGGTGCCGGAGGGCCTGAGCCCCGCCGCCGCCACCGACCCGGCCGAGCGCCGCGCCTACCTGCGCGGGCTGCTGGCCGACCTGGAGCCGGCCCTGATCGAGCGCCTGGTGGCGCCCGGGGGCGGCGAATGAGGCTGGCCCGCCTGGAGCTGGAGGCCTTCGGCGCCTTCGTCGACAGCGGCCTGGAGCTGCCCGCCGGCCCGGCGGTGGTGGTGGGCCCCAACGAGGCCGGCAAGTCCACCCTGTTCGCCGCCGTCACCACCCTGCTGTACGGCTTCCGGCCGGCCAGCCAGGAGGCCTTCCCCTACGTCCCGCGGGGCGGCGGGCGGAATGCCCAGCTGGCCGCCGAGGTGGTGCTGGACGACGGCGACGCCGGCCGTGTCTCCCGCCGCCTCATGGCCAGCCCCCGCGGCGACTGGCAGGGCCCCGCCGGCAAGGAGGAGCTGGGCAACCGGCCCCTGCCGGCCGCCGCCCACGTCGGCCGCGACCTGTACGAGGCCCTCTACGCCCTGTCCATCGAGGACATGGCCGCGCTCGAGGGCAAGGCCTTCACCGAGGTGGAGGGGCGGCTGCTGGGCGAGCTGGGCAATCCCTGGCACCGCCCGGCGCGCGCCGTGGCCGACGAGATCGATGCCGAGGCCAAGGCCCTGTGGCGCGGCGACAATCGCGGCAAGACCCGCCACCGCGAGCTCAAGAGGGAGCGCAAGGCGCTGGGCGAGGAGCTGCGCGAGGCCCAGGCGCGCCAGGAGGCCCTGCGCGGCCAGGAGGGCCAGCGCGCGCGTGTGGCCGAACGGCTGGAGGAGCTGGCGGCGCGCCGCGCCGAGCTGCGCGACCGCATCCGGCGCAGCGAGCAGACCGGGCGGCTGCGCGCCGAGCTGGCGCGCCTGGACCGCCTCGCCGAGTCCCTCGGCGACGTGGCGGCGGTGCGCGCCCTGGGCGACGACCCGGAGCGCGACTGGCGCGCCCTGAGCGAGCGCGGTGAGGAGCTGCAGACACGCGCCGCCGAGCTGGCCGACGAGGTGGGCCGCCAGCGCCAGCGCCGGGAGCGGGTCAGCGCCGGCGACCGCGAGCTGGCCGCGGACAGCGGCGCCGAGGGCCTCGCCGCCGCGGCGGCCAAGGCCGAGGAGGCCGCCGGCGCCCGCGAGCGCGCCGCCCGCGCCGAGGAGCAGGCCCGCGCCGAGCTGCGCGAGCGCGCCGAGGCCTTGCTCACCGGGCCCTGGGACGACGCCTACGGCGAGGTGCTGGAAAACCTGGCGCCGGCCGAGCTGCGCGACCGCGCGGCGAGCGCCGAGGAGGCCCGGTCCGCGGTGGCCGACGCCGAGCGCCGCATCGAGGACCTCGGCCATCCGCCTGAATGGCCCACCTTCTCCGGCGTCTACCTGGTGCTGCCGCTGGCGGTGGGCCTGGGCCTGGCGGCCGCCGCCACCGCGTTCTGGTGGCCGCTGTGGCCGCTATCGGCGCTGGCCCTGGCGGCCGGCCTGGCGGCGGGCATCTATAACCTCTACGCCGGCCACCTGGCGCGTCAGGCCCGGCTGCGCCACGAGGGCCGGCGCGTGCCCCTGGAGCGCGCCCTGGACGACGCCCGCGGCCGGCTGGAGGAGGCGCGGGCGGCGGTGGCCGAGCGCCTGCACGGGCTGCCGGTGCCCTCCGGTGCGCTGGCGGCCCCCGGCGCCGACCTGGCCGGCCGGGTCGAGGGCCTGCGCTCCGCCTGGCAGCACTATCGCGAGGCGCGCGCCGAGCGCGAGCGCCAGGCGGCGGCCGCTGCCGAGCGCGCCCGGGCGGTGCACGCCGTGCTGGCGCGCCACGGCCTGGCGGGGGAGGACGGCGAGGACTTCTCCGGACCGGCGCGGGCCCTGGAGCAGCGCCTGCAGGAGGCCCGCCAGCGCCTGCGCGAGGCCGCCGACGCCGAGGCCGAGCTGGAGCGCCTGGCGCCGCGCTGCACCGAGCTGGCCGAGCGCATGGGCGCCCTGGCCGCCGAGCGCGCCCGCCTGGCCGGGCGCATCCGCGCCGCGGTGCCCGGCGCGGATGCGCTGGAGGAGCGCCTGGAGCGGGCCGCCCGCGCCGCCGCCGAGCTGCGCCAGTGGGAGGGCGACTGGCGCAGCCTGCGCGAGCGCTATCCGCAGGTGGGGGATCCGCGAGCGGAGGTCGCCGAGGCCGGCGACGATCTGCTGGAGGGGGCGGAGCTGGAGCGTGCCAAGGAGGAGCTGGAGACCCTGGACGGCGAGCACGGCGACCGGGTGGAGGAGCTGGCGCGCCTCGACGCCGCGCTGGAGCAGGGCCGCGGCGTGCAGGATGTGGGCCTGATCCAGGGCCGCATCGGCGAGGTGGAGGCGGCCCTGGCCGCCGCCGAGCGCGACCACGACCGCCTGCGCCTGGGCGAGGCGCTGGTGCGCGAGGCCGACCGCCGCTTCCGCGACGCCCATCAGCCCGACGTCCTGCGCCGCGCCGGGGCCTATCTGGAGCGCGTCACCGGCGGCCGCTACGGCGCCCTCGAGCTGGACGAGGACGTCCTGCGGGTGCGCGACGCCGACGGCGTCCTGCGCGAGGTGAGCGCCGACTCCGCGCGGCTGTCCCGCGGTACCCGCGACCAGGTGTTCCTGGCCCTGCGCCTGGCCGTGGCCGACCACCTGGACGCCGGCAGCGAGCGCCTGCCGCTGCTGCTCGACGAGGTCTTCGTGCACTGGGACCCGCAGCGCCAGGAGGCCGGGCTGGCCGGCCTCAAGGAGATGGCCGGCGAGCGCCAGGTGCTGCTGTTCACCTGCCACCCCGAGCTGGGCCAGCGCATGGCCCGCCTGCTCGACAGCGACCCCGTGGAGCTGTCCGCGCCGTCGGGGTAGGGGCCCTCCGCTCCAGAACCGTGGTTGCGAGTCCCGCCACTAAGCCTGCCGGGGGCCTGGGCTTTACACTCGGCCCCGTAGGGGCTTAGTGGCGGGACGCGGCGACCTCCCGGAGCGGCGGCTCGATCGGGAGATCGCTTCGCTGCGCTCGCGATGACGGCGCTCCCCCCACCGCCGTCGTTGCGAGGGCCCGCCAGGGACCGCGGCAACCTCCCGGAGCGGAGGCTCGATCGGGAGATCGCTTCGCTGCGCTCGCGATGACGGCGCTTCCTCCCCCGCCGTCGTTGCGGGGCCCGCCAGGGACCGCGGCAACCTCCCGGAGCGGAGGCTCGACCGGGAGATCGCTTCGCTGCGCTCGCGATGACGGCGCTTCCTCCACCGCCGTCGTTGCGAGGGCCCGCAACGACGGCGGTGGAGGAAGCGCCGTCA
>DATFLO010000199.1:0-6065 GCA_035267605.1 Gammaproteobacteria bacterium | reverse complement strand
CTATCCCCTGCCCGAGTGGGAGGCCATCGAGGCCCGGCTGGGGGAGATGTCCATGCTGCGGCGCGAGGTGCGCCAGCTGGAGCGCTTCCTCATCGGCAACGCGGTGGAGTGCGGCCTGGATCGGCACGGCCGCATCCTGGTCCCCAACAACCTGCGGACCTTCGCCGACCTGGAGCGGGACGTGGTGGTGGCCGGCCAGATCAAGAAATTCGAGATCTGGGACCAGCAGCAGTGGTCCCAGCAACAGCAGCAGTGCCTCGATTCCATGGAGGGGGCGATGGAGGTGCTGGCCGAGCTCGGGCTCTGAGCCCGGGCCAACTCCGAGCAGGCCCCGAGCAGGAGGGGCGCGTGCCATGAGCGTGGCGGATTTGCCGGAGCATGAGCCGGTCCTGGCGCGGCGGGCGGTGGAGGCCCTGCGGCCGGAGTCGGCCGAACGGGTCGTGGACGCCACCTTCGGTCGCGGCGGTCATAGCCGCCGCATCCTCGCGCACCTGGGCGGGGACTGCGCCCTGCTGGCCCTCGACCGCGATCCCGAGGCGGTCGCCTTCGGGGAGCGCGCCTTCGGCGACGATCCCCGCTTCCGCATGCGGCGGCTGCCGTTCTCGCGCATCGGCGAGGCGGTGGCCGAGGCCGGCTGGGACGACGGGGTCGACGGGGTGCTGGCCGACCTGGGGGTGTCCTCGCCCCAGCTCGACGACCCCGCGCGTGGCTTCAGCTTCCGCGAGCAGGGGCCGCTGGACATGCGCATGGATCCGGATTCCGGGCCCACCGCCGCGGAATGGCTGGCGGCGGTGGCGCCGGCGGAGCTGGAGCGGGTGCTGCGCCAGTACGGCGAGGAGCGCTACGCCCGGCGTGTGGCGCGCGCCATCCTGGCCGCGCGCGACGCCGGCGGCCTGCGCACCACCGGCGATCTGGCCGAGGTGGTGCGCGGCGCCGTGCCCGGCCGGGGTGAGCGGAGCAAGGACAAGGCCACCCGCACCTTCCAGGCGATCCGCATGGCGGTCAACGCCGAGCTGGAGGAGCTGGAGGCCTTCCTGGCGGCCGCGGTGGCGGTGCTGCGGCCCGGTGGCCGGCTGGTGGTGATCGCCTTCCATTCCCTGGAGGACCGCGCGGTCAAGCGGTTCATCCGGGAGGAGGCGCGCGACTGCGTGTGCCCGCCGGACTTCCCGGTGTGCCGCTGCGACAAGGTGGCGCGCCTGAAGCCGGTGGGCAAGCCGCTGCGCCCGGATGCCGAGGAGCGCGCCGCCAATCCGCGGGCGCGCAGCGCCATCGCCCGGGTGGCGGAGAGGCTGGCCGCATGAGGGCCCTGGCCGCGGCGGCCCTGCTCCTGGCGCTGGCCCTGGCCAGCGGCCTGAGCCTGGTGTGGGCCCGCGAGCAGGCCCGCCAGGCCGATCTGGGAATCCGCGACCAGCGCGACCGGCTGCAGCGTCTGGACACCGAATGGGGCCGCCTGCAGCTGGAGCGGGCGGCGCTGGCGGCGCGGCCGCGGGTGGAGCGGCTCGCGCGCGAGCGCTTCGACATGCACACCCCCGATTCCGGGGAGATCTGGGATTTCCGCCCATGAGGACGGCTTGGCGCGGGCGCTTCGCCCAGTTCCTGCTGCTGCTCGGCTTCCTGGGCGTCACTGCCCAGCTGGTGCGGGTGCAGGTTGTGCGTGCCCCGGCCCTGCAGGCCGAGGCGCGCAGCCAGGCGGTGCACCACGTGCGGGTGCCGGCCATCCGCGGCGCCATCCTCGACCGCAACGGCGCGCCGCTGGCGGTCAGCACGCCGGTGCCGTCGGTCTACGCCGCGCCGCCGGAGGTCAAGGCCAGCCCGGCGCAGGTGCGGCGCCTGGCCAAGGCCCTGGATATGGGCGCCGGCGACCTGCGCCGGCGCCTCGCCAGCAGCAGTCCCTTCGTCTACCTCAAGCGCCAGGTGCCGCCCAGGCTGGCCGAGCGGGTGGAGGCCCTGGGCCTGCCCGGCATCGGCACCGTGCGCGAGTACCGCCGCTACTACCCGGCGGGCGAGGTGGCCGCCCACGTGGTGGGCTTCGCCGGCATCGACGGCCACGGCCTGGAGGGGGTGGAGCTGGCCTACGACGACACCCTCTCCGGCCACCCCGGCCAGCGCCTGGTGGAGCGGGACGCCCTGGGGCGGGACATCCGCACCCTGCGCATCACCCGGCCGGTGGAGCGCGGCCAGCCGCTGCGCCTGAGCATCGACGGGCGCCTGCAGTACGCCGCCTACCAGGCGGTCAAGGAGGCCGTCCATCGCCACCACGCCAAGTCGGGCATGGCGGTGGTGCTGGACCCCCACACCGGGGCGGTGCTCGCGCTCGTCAACGTGCCCTCGTACAATCCCAACCATTTGAACGGCTCCAGCGCCGCCCAGCGGCGCAACCGGGCAGCCACCGACGCCCTGGAGCCCGGCTCCATCTTCAAGCCCTTCAATGTCGCCGCGGCCCTGGAGGAAGGGCTGGTGAAGCCGGGCACCATCATCAACTGCGAGCAGGGGCTCATGCGGGTGAGCGGCCACCGCATCCACGACTCCCACCGCATGGGGCGGGTCACGGTGCGCAAGGTGATCCAGAAGTCCAGCAACATCGGGGCGGCCAAGATCGCCCTGGAGCAGGACAACGACGAGCTGTGGCGCCACCTGCGGGACTTCGGCTTCGGCCTGCAGCCGGGCACCGGCTTCCCCGGCGAGACCCGCGGCATCCTCCACCTGCCCTATCAATGGCAGCGCTTCGACCGCGCCACCATCGGCTTCGGCCACGGCATCGCGGCGAGCGCCCTGCAGGTGGCGCGCGCCTACGCCGTGCTGGCCAACGGCGGCGTGCGTCTGCCCCTCACCCTGCGCCGGCGGGATGCGCACGACCGGGTGGACGGCGAGCGGGTGCTGTCGCGCCGCACCACCGACCAGATCAAGCGCATGCTCAACATGGTGGTGAGCCCGGAGGGCACGGGCTTTCGCGCCGCGCTGGACGGCTACCGCGTGGCGGGCAAGACCGGCACCGCGCAGAAGCCCGGTCCCGGAGGCTACCGCGAGGGCAAGTACCTGGCCTCCTTCGCCGGCTTCGCCCCGGTGAGCGACCCCAGCCTGGTGGCGGTGGTCATGCTCGACGAGCCCGACGCGCCCTATTACGGGGGCGTGGTGGCAGCCCCGGTGTTCCGGCGCATCATGGCCCACGGCCTGCGCCTGCGGCGGGTGCCGCCGCAGCCCGGCCCGCACACGGAGCCGCCGCCGGTGCCCATGCGCCAGGCCAGCGGCAACGATTCCGCTGATTCCCAAGGGGGGAACGTTTCATGAACTGGTCCGAGGTGCTGCCCGAGGCGGTGGCCGAAGGCGCCGGATGGCGCCCGGTGACCGCGGTCACCGCCGACAGCCGCGCGGTGGTGCCGGGCACGCTGTTCTTCGCGCTGGCCGGAGCCCGGGCGGACGGCCACGACTACATCGGCGAGGCGGTGGCCGCCGGCGCCGTGGGCGTCATCGCCGAGCGCCCGGTGGCGGTGCCGCCGGATACCGACGTGGCGGTGCACCCCGAGGCCCGGCGCCTGCTGGGCGAGGCCGCCGCCCGCCTGCACGGCCAACCTTCCCGCCAGCTGCCGGTGGTGGCGGTGACCGGCACCAACGGCAAGACCACCGTCGCCTGGCTGCTGGCGGGCCTGTTCGAGCGCGGCGGGGTGATCGGCACCCTCGGCTGGGGCCGGGCCGGGCGCGAGCAGGAGGCGGCGCTGCAGCCGGCGTCGGAGACCACGCCCGACGCGGTCACCCTGCAGGACCGGCTGGAGCGCATGCGCCGCGACGGCATCACCGGCGTGGCCATGGAGGCCAGCTCGCACGGCCTGGATCAGCACCGGCTCGCGGGCACCGAGCTGGCCGGCGCGGTGTGGACCAACCTGAGCGCCGAGCACCTGGACTACCATCGCGACCTCGCCGCCTACCGGGCCGCCAAGCGCCGCCTGGTGGAGCGGCCGGAGCTGGGCTTCGCGGTCATCAACGGCGAGGACCCGGAGGCCGAGCACTTCGCCGGCGCGGTGGCGCCGGGCGTGGCGCTGTGGCGCTTCGGCCTGGAGGCCGGCGACGTCTGCGCCGACGAGATCGAGACCCGCCGCGACGGCATCCACCTGGTGGCGGCCACGCCGCGCGGGCCGGTGACCGTGGACTCGGCCCTGGTGGGCGCGGTCAACGTGCCCAACCTGCTGGCGGCGGTGGCCGTCGGCCTGGCCCTGGGGCTGGACCCCGCCACCGTGGGCGCCCGCCTGTCGGCGCCGCCGCCGGTGCCCGGGCGCATGGAGGACGTGGGGGCCACCCCGGCCGGGTGCCGGGTGTGGGTGGACTTCGCGCACACCGCCGAGGCCCTGGAGCGCACCCTGGCCGGGGCGCGCGAGCTCATCGCCGGGCGCCTGTGGTGCGTGTTCGGCTGCGGCGGCGAGCGCGACACCGCCAAGCGCGCCGCCATGGGCGGGGTGGCGGCGCGCCTGTGCGACCGGGTGGTGCTCACCTCGGACAATCCCCGCAGCGAGGATCCGGAGGCCATCATCGCGGCCATCGCCGCCGGCATGCCGGCAGGCGGCGCCCTGCGCGAGCCGGACCGCGCCGCCGCCATCCGCCGCGCCCTGGAGGGGGCCGGAGCCGGCGACGGCGTGGTCATCGCCGGCAAGGGGCATGAGGACTACCAGGAGGTGGCCGGTGAGCGGCTGCCGTTCAGCGACCGCGAGGTGGTGCGCCAGTGGCTGGCGCCCGTCGGGGAGGCCGTGGGCCATGATGACCCTGGCTGATGTGGCCCGCTGGACCGGCGGGCGCCCGCACGGCGAGGCCCGGTTCCGGGGGGTAACCACGGATACCCGCCGCCTGGAGCCGGGGGCCTTGTTCGTGGCCCTGCGCGGGCCGCGCTTCGACGGCCACGCCTTCCTGGCCGACGCCGCGGCCGCCGGCGCCGCCGGGGCGCTGGTGGAGCGCGGGCCGGCCGCACAGGCGGGGCAGGCGGACCTGCCGCGGGTGGAGGTGGCCGACACCGGCCGCGCCCTGCTCGACCTGGCGCGCGCCTGGCGCCTGCGGGTGGCCGGCGAAACGGGCGCCCGGGTGGTGGCCATCACCGGCTCCTGCGGCAAGACCACGGTCAAGGACCTCACCGCCGCCGCGCTGGCGGCGGGCGACGCGGGCTCGGTGCTGGCCACGCCCGGCAACTGGAACAACACCGTCGGCGTGCCCCTGACCCTGTTCGGCCTGGCCGAGCGCCACCGCTTCGCGGCGGTGGAGGTGGGCATCAACCGCCCCGGCGAGATGGACGTCCTGGCCGACACCGTGCGCCCCGACGTGGCGGTGATCACCAACGCTGCCCCGGCCCACCTGGAGGGCCTGGGCTCGCTGGAGGCGGTGGCCGGGGAGAAGGGCCGGCTGCTGGGCGGCCTGGGTCCCGAGGGCATAGCGGTCATCAACGCCGATTCGCCCTTCGCCGAGCAGTGGGCGCGCGCGGCCCCCGGGCCGGTGCTGCGCTTCGGCCTCGACGCCCCCGCCGAGGTGCGCGGCGAATGGCGGCCCGAGGGCGAGGGCGGGCGCCTGTGGGTGCGCTCCCCGGCGGGCGAGGCCGAGCTGGTCCTGGCCCTGCCCGGCCGCCACAACGCCGCCAACGCCCTGGCCGCCCTGGCGGCGGCGCACGCCCTCGGGGTGCCGCTGACGGCGGCCGCCGCCGGCATCGAGGGGGTGCGCGCCGCCGCCGGGCGCCTGCAGGCGCGCGCCGGCAGGGGCGGCCTGACGGTGCTCGATGACACCTACAACGCCAATCCGGCCTCGCTCGAGGCCGCCCTCGACGTGCTGGCGTCCGGCCACGGCGGCGGACGCACCTGGGCGGTGCTGGGCGACATGGGCGAGCTCGGGGCGGAGGGCGCCGCCTGGCACGCGCGCGCCGGCGAGAGCGCCCGCGAGCGCGGCGTGGACCGGCTGATCGGCGTGGGCGAGCTGGCGGCCGGCGCCGCCGAGGCCTTCGGCGCCGCCGGCCGGGCCGTGGCGGACTGGCGCGAGGCGGCGGACATGCTGGCCGCGGAGGCGGCGCCGGGGGACCGCGTGCTGGTCAAGGGGTCGCG